>NZ_JAJEJP010000002.1:2500198-2812723 GCF_021390495.1 Paraburkholderia sp. ZP32-5
AGCAGATCCAGAACGCGATCGCGATCCGTCAGATCCTGCCGAACAGTACCGAGGAAACCGAACTGAACTGGACCTACATCGGTTTCGAAGACGACACGCGCGAGCTGCGCGAAATGCGCATGCGGCAGTCGAATCTGGTCGGGCCGGCGGGGTACGTATCGATGGAAGACGGCTGCGTCGGCGGCTTCGTGCAGCGTGGCATCGGCGGCGCGAGCGAGCATCGCTCGGTACTCGAAATGGGCGGCGATACCGCCGACAGCAGCACGAGCCGCGTGACCGAAGCGTCGATCCGCGGCTTCTGGAAGGCTTACCGCAACGCGATGGGGTATTGATCAGCATGGCCAACGACACTTTTCAACGCATCGCTCGCGCGCAGGCCGAGTACGTCCGCTGTATCGACGACGGCGATCTCGCCCAGTGGCCGGATTTCTTCACCGACCAATGTCTGTACCGGATCACTACCGCCGATAACCATCGGCGCGGCCTCGCCGCCAGCATGATCTACGCGGCCTCGCGCGGCATGCTGATCGATCGCGTCGCATCGCTGCGCGACGCCAATATCTACGAGCGTCATGCGTACCGGCATCTGCTCGGCCAGCCGTACATCGTCGAAGAAAGCAACGGCGAAGCGCGCAGCGAAACGTCGTTTATGGTCGCGCGCATCATGCGTAACGGCACGACGAGCCTGTTCGCGACCGGGCGCTATTGCGATGTGTACGTGCTCGGCAGCGAGCAGGTGATGCTGCGCGAACGGGTGGTCGTGTGCGACAGCTCGCGGATCGACACGCTGCTGGCGCTGCCGCTATGACGACGCGCTCGCTGACCATTGCGCTTGCGATCGGCGACCCGAATGGGATCGGCCCCGAGATCGCGCTGAAGGCCGCCGCGCAGCTGTTGACGGATGCATCCGCGCCGCGCGTCGTGCTGTTCGGCGATGCGCACGTGATTCATTGGTACGCCGATCGCTGCGGCACAGGCCTGGCAATGCGCGAAGTGCAGGCCGACACATTGCCGCCCGCGGCGCCTCGCACGCTCGACTTCGTCGATGTCGCGTCGCTGCCGCGCGATGCCTTCATGCCGGGCCAAGTATCGCCCGCGGCCGGCACTGCGACGCTCGCGTACGTGTCGGCCGCGCTCGCCGCCGCGCGCGCAGACACAGTCGACGCCGTGATCGCCTGCCCGCACTCGGAGACGGCGATCAACGCGTCCGGCGTCGAATTCGCCGGCTATCCGGGCTTTGTTGCGTCGCAGATGGGCCTGCGCGCCGACGACGTTTATCTGCTGCTCGTCGGCGGTGGGCTGCGCATCGTCCACGCGACGCTGCACGAAGGCATTCGCGGCGCGCTCGCGCGGATCGACCAGCAACACGTGGAAGGCGCGGCGCGTGCCGCGGTCGCGGCGCTTCAGCGCATGGGCCTGGAACGCCCAGTCGTCGGCTTGATGGGCATCAACCCGCACGCGGGCGAAGGCGGACTGTTCGGCCGGGAAGACATCGAGATCACCGAGCCCGCTGCCCGCACGCTGCGCGAGGCCGGCATCGACGTGATCGGCCCGCAGGGCGCGGACCTGTTGCTCGCGAATCCGGATGTCGACGTGTTCGTCGCGATGTATCACGACCAGGGCCATATTCCGGTGAAGCTGCGGGCCGGCCGACATTCCGCCGCGATGTCGGTCGGTGCCGGCGTGACTTTCTCCAGCGTCGGACACGGCAGCGGCTTCGACATCGCCGGCCAGCTGCGCGCGGACCCCGCGCCGCTGCTCGGCGCGATCCGCCTCGTCACGACAGGCAGCGTGCTCGCGGATAACGCCGCTCCGCTCCAGTCCTGAACTGCTTTTGGAAAACTTATCTTGGACTATCAGATTTCCGTCGCGGGCAGCGACATCGCATTCCGCTGCGAAGAAACCGAAACCGTGCTCGACGCCGCCGAACGCGTCGGCTATGCCATCCCGTACTCGTGCCGCAAGGGTGTGTGCTCGACCTGCGAAGCGGGCGTGATTGCAGGCACTGCATCTTCGTCCGTGCAAGGCCGCATCGAGGGACCGGCCGAACAGGTGTTGCTGTGCTGCCTGTGCCCCACAGCGGATTTGACCATTGCGCCGCGTCGGATCGAGAAGCGCGAGCCCGCCGCGCGCAAGACCCTGGACATGACGGTCTATCGGGTCACGCAGCCGGCCGCCGACGTCAGCATTCTGCAGCTTCGCCTGCCGACCGGCGTGCGCGCGAAATTCCGCGCCGGCCAGTACCTGCAAATCGAACTCGACGATGGTAGCCGCCGCAACTATTCGATGGCGAATCCGCCGCACGAAAGCGACAGCGTGCAGTTGCACGTGCGCCATGTGCCGGGCGGACGCTTCTCCGAAGGCATGCTGCGCGGACTCGACAAGGGCCACAAGCTGCGCGTCGAATTGCCGTTCGGCGAGTTCTCGCTGCAAGAGGCATCGACGAAGCCGGCGATCCTGATCGCGACCGGCACCGGCTTCGCGCCGATCAAATCGATCGTCGAGGATGCGATCAAACGCAAGCTCGACCGGCCGCTGTATCTGTACTGGGGTGCGCGCCGTCTGGAAGACCTGTATCTGCGCGAGCTCGCCGAAAAGTGGGCGAACAGCGGCCGCCTGCACTTCGTGCCGGTGCTGTCCGATCCGCAACGCGAATGGAGCGGTCGATGCGGCTTCGTTCACGAGGCCGTACTCGAAGACTTCGGTTCGCTCGATGGCTACCAGGTGTACGCATGCGGCAATCCGTCGATGACGAGCGCCGCCCACGCCACATTTACCCAGGCCGGCCTCGCCGAAGACGACTTCTTTAGCGACGCCTTCGTTCATACGGACCAGGCCGCGTAATCGCAGCCTCGTTCCTCATACATAACAATCCGGAGACAAAACGTGACGTTTCAAACGATCGACGTAACCGAACTCATCGAACGCGAGAAGACCGGCTACGGGCAGTATCTCGTCGTATTGCTGTGCGCGCTGCTGATGTTCCTCGACGGCTTCGATACTCAAGCCATCAGCTATATCGTGCCGGCACTGTCGAAGGCGTGGCATTTGCCGCGCGAGATTCTCGGTTCGATTTTCTCGGCCGCGCTGGTTGGCCTGATGATCGGCTATCTCGCGATTGCACCGCTATCCGCGCGCTTCGGCCATAAGCGGATGATGGTCACGAGCACGCTGCTGTTCGCGGTGTTCACGATGCTCACCGTGTTCGCCACCAACGTGTTCGAACTGATCGGCCTGCGGTTTCTGACCGGTATCGGCCTCGGCGCCGCGGCGCCGAGTGCGGTTGCGCTCACCTGCGAGTTCGCGCCGAAGCGCTTGCGCTCCACGTTCGTTCTGCTCGTGTATTGCGGGTTCTCGCTCGGCTTCGTCGTCGCCGGACTCGTATCGGGAGCGCTGATGCCGACGTACGGCTGGAAGTCGCTGATGCTGGTCGGCGCCATCGCACCGATCGCGCTTGCCGCGCCGCTCGCGTGGCTGCTGCCCGAATCGCTCGGCTTCCTGAAGCGCCAGCCGGACGGCGCCAGCAGCATGCGCGCCGTGCTCATCCGGCTCTTCCCGCGGGCCGTGATTCCCACCGGCAGCGCATTCCGCCTCGAAGACGAAGAGCAGAAGCGCGCCAGCGTGACCGCGCTCGTACGAGGCCGCGTGACGGCCGGCACGCTGCTGCTGTGGGTGGTGTTCTTCCTGAACCTCGCCGAGTTCTACTTCATGCAGAGCTGGCTGCCGACGATGCTGACCGGCCTCAAATACGAGCCTGCGACGGTCGTGTGGGTCACCGCGCTGCCAACTATTGCGGGTGTGCTCTCTGCCGTGCCGCTCGGCCTCGCGATGGACCGCGTTGGCCCGTACGCGACGCTGACGACGCTATACGTAGTCGGCGGCGTATTCATGTGGCTCGTGGCCGGTGCGTTCTCGGGCAGCGTTGCGTGGCTGATGGTCACCGTGTTCTGCGCGGGCTTCTGCATCAGCGGCGGCCAGAAGAGCGTGATCGCGCTCGCCGCCATCTACTACCCGCAGAGCCTCCGCTCGACCGGTGTCGGCTGGGCACTCGGTATCGGCCGGCTCGGCGGCATCGCCGGACCGCTGGTCGCGGGCATGCTGTATGCCGCGCACTGGACGCCCTCCGCGATCTTCTCGTTCTCGGCGTTGCCGGTGCTCGTGGCAGGCATCGGCGTGTTCGCGATGGGACGCGTCTATCGCGAGCGCCCGATCGCCGCCGAAACATCGGCTGTGCATTAGCGGCTCGAACCCTTCCCCCTCTCAAGCTTCTTTACAACGACAGACGCAGACCTTATCCCCGCCACGGCGGGGAGGAGTCGACGCGTCCCCACATCGGAGACACGATGAAAAAAACTACTGTCGCACTCGCCGCGCTTTCGTTTGGCGCTTCATTGACTGCTGCAAATACCGCACACGCGCAAAGCTCGGTCACGCTGTATGGCCTCATCGACGCCGGGATCGTCTACGTCAATAGTCAGTCGGGCCACTCGAATATCGAATCGGTGACCGGCCCGACCAACGGCAGCCGCTTCGGCCTACGCGGCAACGAGGATCTCGGCGGCGGACTGAGCGCGATCTTCACACTCGAAAACGGCTTCGACGTATCGAACGGCAAGATGCTGCAAAACAACCGTTTATTCGGACGTCAGGCGTATGTCGGGCTATCGGACAAACGCTACGGCGCGCTAACGCTTGGCCGTCAGTACGACCCGATGACCGAGATCATCGGCACGTTTGCCGCGACGTCGATGTGGGCATGGCTCGGCACCCATCCGGGCGACTTCGACAACCTGAACTCCACGTTCCGCGTGAATAACGCGGTGAAATACAGCTCACCGGTTTTCGGCGGATTGCGGGCCACGGGCCTGTTTGCCCCAGGTGGCGTGGCGGGCAATTTCGCGTCGGACCGTGTGTACGCTTTTGGGCTGCACTATGTGCGAGGGCCGTTCAGCGCCGCGCTGGCCTACGACTCGATCAACGACCCATCGACGTCGGTGCTCGACAGCGCAATCGCACCCGGCGCCCCCGGCTATACGTCGCCGTCGAAGACACCGCAATTCGGCGGCTACGCGTCCGCGAGCGCGTGGAAGATCTTCGGCGCGGCGCTCGGCTATCGGATCGGCGACGGCGTCGTCCACCTCGTCTATACGAACACGCGCTTTCAGAATATCGTGCGTACCCCGTCGACGCCGAACGTCGGCACCGCGGTGTTCAACAGCTACGAAATCAACGGCCAGTACGCGCTCACGCCGACGTTTTCGCTCGGCGCGTCGTTCGACTACACGAAAACGGCCACGGCGAAATATCAGCAGGTCGACTTCGGGCCGAACTACAAGCTGTCCAAGCGCACCGATATCGACCTCGTCGGCGTCTGGCAGCATGCGTCCGGTATCGATTCGACCGGCCATGCGGCCGTCGCGTCGATCAGCACGCTCGGCCAGTCATCGACGCCGACGCAGGTCGCGGTGAGGCTGTCGTTGCGGCACCGGTTCTAGGCATCGAGAAGACGCGGTGAGCCGCTTGCGTCCACGATCGTTACTCCCCCGCGACATAACAGTAGCGGCAGGACGTTCGGAAGCTACGGCTTATTCCACAGGGGTCGATAAGTCGTGCACGCTCGCGACCAGAATCATGTCGCTGGCATTGGGTGGTTCTGTACCGTTACGGAGTTGAGGACGAAAAATCCGGTCGCCGCGCCGGACCGGCTTGCCCGTTAGCCGGCACGTCCCGCTCATGCGCGCACTTCCTGGCCGCCATCGTTGATCGACAAACCGGCCGAGCGTCGGATCACTCCACGAAACCAGCAAGGTGGCATTTGCTTGCAGTTCGATCCCGATGATTACCAACGCGCCTGTCGAAGTACGCATAGGGCATTCGCGATATCCGTCTTGCGGACGCGGGGAAATTTTTTGGGTAACAGGACGCGGAAGCCTCCTTTCTTCAACCAACCAATAGACGATGCCAGGCCAGGGGTCAAGAGCTGCCAAAGTTGGACCTCCAATCACGCTTCGGGTTAATTCATTTGTCTCATCGCATGTGTACGAATAACGGTTAGGTGGCATTCGAAAGCGGACTTTGCGTGGACGTGAGATACAGAGGCAGCGCCGGGCGAGTACTCGGCTTCTATAGCGACGAGCGATTTGCAGCGCGGATTGAAGAATTCATTCTGTACCATCGGCGGCACGAATAGAAGAATCAAGATTCGCGATTTTCGTGTGTACCAAGAACTTGGAGCTGCGCGGGTTTGTCAGGCTGTGGGGGCGCCTTCGAGTTGGCGTGACATCGAAGAATTGCTCTTCGAGCCGGGGCGGGACTGTGATGGGCGAGAGGGTGTGGTGCTGGCGTGGCAGGTCCGGCACGTCGTGACCAATTCGACGTGACAACACCCGGGTGACGTGTATTAACGGTTCTTGTATTGGATTGGACCAGTCACCCGGCTGTCTTTCACTGTGATAGTCGGAATTACTTCAGCGGAGCCGTGTAGGGCTTATCGTCGGTGTCCACCACGATCACCGCGAGCAGCTTCGCGGACCTGGACTTGCTTGCATTGCGACTGATTCGATGAATCGAACCGGGAGGTTCAAAAAAACTTTCACCGGCGTGGTAGATCCGTATTGGCGCGTCGTCGATTTGTGTTTCGATATCGCCTGACACCACATAGGCAAAGATCGATGCCGACTTCGCGTGTTCGTACGCCGGCGACGCGCCACCGGGGGCATAGTCGAGCGTGACGGCAATCAACGACTTGCCGGGCATGTTGGGGATGGCCTGCGCGAGGCTCGGTACTATCGTTTCGCCCGAGCCTTGTGCCGCGGCCGGCAGCGCGGCGGCAAACATCGCGGCCGTCAGGACGGTGGAGATCAGCAATCGGATATTCATAAAATGGGTCCTTTGTTTGGACAGTGACATTATCGTCTGCCACTGAATCGCAAGAAAGAACCAAGAATACGAAACCCTCGTGTACTAAGCGCCGATCAGAACACCGCCTGAAATTCAACCTCAGAGATTAACCTACATCGCCGCAGTGGCTGCGTCGATGTACAAGCTGCACAAGATGCAACCACAACCCTAGCGCTTACCGAGAATTTTGCTGCGTTCGCGATCCGGGTTAATCAGGAAAAATGCAACGATCGCACAGCCGACCACGAACAGCCCTTCCCAATGAAAACCCGAGTGTGAGCCTTCGACGATCGTGCTATATGAATCTACGATCTTGCCGAACAGCACTGGCGTGATCATGCCGGCAGTCGTCAGAATCGCGTTCATGATCGCGAAGACTGCACCGCGTTGACGTTCAGGGCAGAACTGGCCAACCATCAGCGGACCGAGTGTCAGGAAACTCGTACCGAGCGTAAAGGCCGGCGCGATCATGATGATGTTCAGAATGCCTGCCGACGTCGAAGACATACCGAGAATAGCAAGACCTGAAATCAGCAGGCTCGCGCACGCTACGCCACCCCGTGCTATCCGGCCCGACACGCCACGCTCGCTCAGACGCTGCGAAATATAGGCGGTCCCAGGCAGCGATATCATCCACACGATCGATGCGATGACGAAGATGTTAGCTGTCTGCCCAGCACTGTAGCCGAGCGATTTCGTCAGATAGCGTGCGACCCAGACGGTGTTCAGCGAAATCAGCGTATACGACGCGAATCCGCCGATGTAAAACCCGATGGCAGTCGGATTAAACAGCAGTTTCGCAAACGACACCGAGGCACTCGACGATTCCTGCCCGCTATGTTCGTTGACCGTTCCCTCCTTGCCAACGAACAGCCAGATCACGCACCAGATGACCGCGACGGCGCCGACAAAGCCATAGGCCGCGTGCCAGTTGTAATCCCGAATGATCGGCACGAGCACCGGCGCGATGATGCCGGTGCCAATCGAAGCGCCGGAGATCACGACGCTGGTGGGAATAGCGCGTGCGCGGTCGGGAAACCATTTATGCACCGCATGAATCTGGATAGCGAAAGCCGGTCCTTCGGCAGCCCCAAGAAGCATGCGGCTCAACAGAAGCCCGGTGAATGTCACATGCCCCATCATCGGAATCAGGGATAGTGCCCACAACGCACACATCCAGAACATGATCATCTTTGTCGAGAATCGAATCGACAAGATTCCGGCGAGCATGCCGGCAAACGGAAAGAGGAAGTAGAAGGCGCTGCCGAGTTCGCCAAATTGTGTATTAGTCAGCTGAAGCTCGCTGACCATCTGATTGCCGGATAAACCGAAGACGGTCTTCGCCGCGTAATTGATAACCTGAAAGATGAACAGCAGGATAACGATCTTCCAGGCGTCGCGTCTGCTCCACGCGTCGTTCCTGCTGTGTTCCGATATCTGCAAAGTTTCCATGGCAGTCTTCTGAATTGGGAGGACGAGGCGGCTGGAGCACCGGCCCATCGCGGCACTGGGAGCGTGAGAGGCGTCGAAGAAGGGGTAATCAGCGTTGCCAGGTGCACGCCTAACGGATACCGCGACGGCGAATATTTCGTCGTGCAGATCCGCGCCGCGCTACCCGGCAATCCGCGATGAACGTTCTATTAGCGGAAGAGCTTCGGCTGCGTTCGCGCGTCAGGGTTGGTCAACCAGTCGAGCTTGCGGCAAAAGTAATTCCACGAATGCTCTACGTGCACCGGGCTCATGATCTGCGAATTGCGCCGCGCGCGAATCGGAGCGGTTGGCATCGACGTCTGAAAGCCCGCGCTGGCGCCTACGATATGCGCCTTCGCCGCCTTCTCCAGGAATACACCCACACAGGTTGCGTGTTCGATCGACGTACCGCAGAAGGTGACGCCATGATTGCTCAGCAGCACCGCGAAATGCGGACCCATCGCCTTCGCCATCGCCACGCCTTCGCTTACCGCGGTGATCAGCGCTACGTCATCTACGTGCCGCGGTACTTCACCGAAGTAATCGGCATCCAGCGTGAATGGACGCAACGGTTCCGTCGACGACGACATCACGCAGCTATAGAACGGATGCGTGTGAGCCACGACATTGACGTCGGGCCGCAGGCGCAGTACCTCCGAGTGAATAGGCCATTCCGAATGGCGGCCGCCCTCTCCTTCCAGCTTCTCGCCGTCGAAAGAGACGAGCACGAAGTCTTCCGGACCGCACACCTCGCCCAAGCCGATCCGGTTGCGTTTCATCCAGAAGCCACGGCCATCCGGATCGCGCAACGACAGATGGCCCAGCGTCAGGTCACCGTGTCCTTCCATTTCCAGAATTCGACAAGCGCGAGCCAGTTTGTCGAGCGATTCATTGAGTGATGAATTTTCTGCCATTTCTATTCCTTTACTGAACGTGCGTACGTGTGGGTGTCGAGATCAATGCGCGTCGTGTGAAACCCAGCGCGAAACGAAAAGCAGGATCCGGTCAAGCACCAGTCCGACGAGCCCGACGGCAAGCATCCCCGCATATAGCCGGTCATAGCGGAAAGATGCGCCTGCAAAAGCAACGTAGAAACCCAGACCGTGCGTATCGCCGATCATTTCGGTCACGATCACGACCGTCATTCCGATCGGAAGCGCAATACGAAGGCCGTTAAGGATGCCCGGCAGCGCCGCCGGAATCAGCACATGACGCAGTAGCGCCCCCTGACTCATTCCCATGTTCTGCCCGGCCCAGACGATTTCGCGCGCGGTGGCCCTGCTTGCCAGATGCGTAGCCACTACGACCGGATACAGACATTCGAGCGCGGCGAAAGCGATCTTCGACGGCGAGCCGATACCGAACACGAACGTAAGGATCGGAAACAGCGCGATCTTCGGCACCGGATAGCCCGCGAAGAACACGGGTTCGAACAGATACTCGAACCATTTCACGCGGGCGAGCGCGAAACCGATCAGCACGCCAGCCACCGAGCCGATCGCGAAACCGGCGAGCGTCCTTTCGGTGGTGATCAGCGCGTGATACGGAAGGTTGCCAGACAGCAAGTCGTCGACGAATGCCGCCAATACCTTGCCGAGCGACGGCAGCACGCGCGGCGAGATGAGCCCCGAAAGCGCGAGACACTGCCACAGCAATAACACGAGCGGCACCGAATACCACGCGCGCGTGCCGGCCCAGATACGTTTGAGCGCAATCATCGCTTCGCCTCCTCGGTGCCGAGCAGCGCGCCGCGCAGCACGCGCTTGCGCACGGCCATCAATACGCGGTCGGCGATAAAACCCAACAGGCCGTACGCAACCACGCCTGTCAGCACGATGTCGTAGCGTCCCCAGTCTTCGCCCTCGGAAATGAAAAGGCTCAGGCCTGTTTTTGCACCGATCAACTCGGCCGCGAATAGCGACACGAACGACAGCGCAAGTGCAACGCGCAGTCCCGCGAAAATGCCAGGCAGCGTGGCGGGCAATACCACCAGCAGCAGCATCGTTGGAAACGGCGTCTCGGCATTGCGCGCGACCCACAGCAGATGCTTGTCCATTTGCTGCACCGCATGTTGAGCCGCGAGAAACACCGGAAACGACACGCTCAATGCGACGATCGCCGTCTGCGTCGCGCCGGATAGCCCGAAAATAAGCAGCACGATCGGCAGAAAAGCGATTTTCGGCACCGGGTAGACAAACGCCACCAGCGGATCAGCGAATTCACTCACTCCCTTCGACATGCCGGCAAGCAGGCCGGTAGCAACACCGATCGTCGAGCCGATTGCAAAGCCGCCGATGAGCCGGACCAGACTGTCGCGCGTATAGGGCCATAGTTCGCCTTCTCCGGCCAGCTCGCGCAGTGCCCCCAGGATCGCACTCGGGTACGACAGATAGAGCGGCAGCTTGCCGGTCACGCCGAGCCATTGCCACAGCATCAGCACGATGACCGGCACCGCGACCCGGCCCGCCATATAAGGCAGGCTCCGCCACGCTGCACGACGCGGCTGCGCGGCAACGTTCAGAAGAGCGCTCATACGATCCGCTCCACTTCACGCGCCTTGATCACTTCTTCGCGCAACGCTTCCCACAACGTTGTGCGCAGCTCGAAGAAACGCTGCGATTTCCGGAACGACTCGAAATCGAAGCCATCCCGGTCCACTTTCAGATCGAGCTTGATTTGAGCCGGTCTGGTGGAGAACACAACCACGCGCGTAGCCAACGTCACGGCCTCGTCGATATCGTGCGTGACGAACAGCACGGTGCGGCGATGCCGCATCCAGATATTGCCGAGCTCTTCCTGCAACAGCTCGCGGTTTTGCGCATCGAGCGCGCCGAACGGCTCGTCCATCAACATGATGCGCGGCTCGAGCGCCAGCATGCGCGCAAGCGCGACACGCTGCTTCATGCCACCGCTCAATTGCGCCGGATACAGACTGCCGCCTTGCGGCAGTCCAATCATCGTCAGCAATTCGGCGACGCGCGCCGCGCGTGCGTCCGCGGACGCGCCTGCGATACGCATCGGCCACGCGATGTTGTCCGCCACCGTTGCCCACGGAAACAGCGAATAGCCCTGGAACATCATGCCGCGATCGCGGCCCGGCCGACTGATCGGCTTGCCATCGACGAGAATCTCACCGCCACTCAACTGATCGAACCCGCCCGCCATGTGCAGGAACGTGCTCTTGCCGCAACCGGAAGGCCCGAGAATAGCGAGAAACTCACCCTCCTCGACCGCCAGATTGAAACCATCCAGCGTGGCGACCGGGCCTTTCGGCGTTGCAAATACTTTGCGCACACCGCGCGCTTCGAGAATCGGCATTGCGTTTATTCCTTCGGCAGCCAGGACATGTCTACGAGTTGATTCACATCCGCCGGCTTGCGTTGGATACCGTTCTTGATCAGGATGTCCTGCATTTTCGCGAGCGTTTGCACGTCGACGTGGTCGGTCGGGTCGCGATAGTAGTCGGCCATCGACAGATACACAGGCGGCGCCACGCGCACCTGGTGCGCGCTGATCAGCGCTTCGCGCGCGTCCTTCGTATGGTCGTCGTAATAGCGCGTCGACGTGACGAGATCCTTGACGAACGAATGCACTGCAGCCGGATTTTTCTTCAGGATGTCCGGCGAAGCGATCACGAGCATCAGCTCCTGATCGAACGGCACCGCGTCGCGCGACGTGAATAGCGGCCGCACGCCGCCTTGCGTTTCCTCCGTGCTGGCAAACGGCTGCGGAAACACGCCAACGTCGATCATTCCGGAGCGCAATGCCTGACCTTGCGCGGGAAAGCTGACGGGCACGAACGTCACGTCGCGATTCGGGTCAAGGCCGTTCTTCTCGAGTACGAGTTTTGCCCACAGGTGCGTCGAACTGTTCAGCGCATCGATGCCGATCTTCTTTCCCTTCAGATCCTTGATCGACTTGATCGGCGAGTTGCTGTTCACCAGATAGGTGGTCTGAAAACCATTGGCGCTTTCGCGCGACAGCGACGCAATGACTTTGAATTTCGTGCCTTCCGACGCAGCGAGCAATGCGGCATTCGCGCTGGTCGTAATGAAGTCGAGCGCGCCCGCTTCGAACGCCTGGAAGCGCTTATCGTTGCCGGCAAAGCGCGTGACGTCGAGTGTGTAGTCCTTGCCCTGCCCCGGGGTAATCGTCGGCTTCGCGCTCATCAACCAAAGCTGTTCCTCACCCGCGCCGCCGATGCCGACACGCAGGGCCGCCGGATCGGCGTGCGCAATTGCAGCAGTCAGCATGGCCCCGGCTAGCACGGCGGCACGCGCGATCGCACGTGCGACGAGGAACGGATTGGACGCACTTCTACTTCTCATAAGGTCACCTCGCTTCTGAACATGAAGAGTCTGGCTTTTGTTCCATTAATGGAACGATGTTTTGTTTATGGTTCAACCTATTCTACTTCGCTAGAAATCGCTAACGAAAAACTTTTTGCGATTTTTATCGGCGGACTGCTCGCGGGAGGTGATTGATGTGAGCGTCGACGTGCCGGCGAGTACTCTTGAGCCAGAGAACTTGTGCCGGATTCATTCACTTGCGCGCGCGATGGAGTGCGAATGTGAAAGTATTACCGAGGTACTGGAGATTCGGCCGTACAGGTCCGACCAGAATCAGAAGATGTCCGCCTACCGTACTTCTGAAAGACCATCCGCAATTTTTTGTTGTGCTAGTGCGCGGAGAGAGAAAGCAGAACCGTCTGGGTACGGTTCTGCTTATGGGCCTACTGCTTATGGTTCTACTTTGGCAGCCTGTCATAAAAGACTGCAACGAATACTGTGTACACGCGCTCCGCGGATTCGCGGAGCAATTCGCGGAATTGGAGTCAATTACATTCCGAAAGAAAGCAGCAGAGAAGCGTCTGGCCAATTCACTGCGATGCAACAGCGCAACGCTGGGCCAGCAATACAGTCGGATCGCCGTCGTTGGGTCGATACCCGAGACGCTGCGATACATCGAGTGCCGCACCGCAAACCGCCGTGACGAGCGGTTCCTGTTTGGCGGTCTCGCCGAGGTCCGAGCGCGGCATCGTGGCCGTCAACGCGGCGACGACGTGGCCACTAAGATTGCGCACGGGAGCGGTGACGACCGAGATGCCACGCTCGAACGAAGCCTCGCTCGTCGCATAGCCAAGCACGGCAGTTGTGCGAATGCGCTTGTGAAGTTCACCGACCGACGTCGGCGTCTGATCGGTGAAGCGCTCCAGTTTCCCCTCTGGATATAGCTGTTTTAGCTGATCGAGCGTCAGATCGGCCATCAGTATCTGGCCATGCACTGTCGCGTGAGCCGGCAGGCGCGTACCGACGTGTACTTTCACCGAGCTGAACATCGGTTCGTGCGCTTGAGCCTTTGCAACGAAGATCACGTCGCGTTGATCACGAACCAATAGATGAGTACTGAGCCCGGTCATATCGCGCAGCCGCTCCAGTACTGGCGTGCTGACCTCGGTGACTTCCAGCGAGTTCAGGTATTCGAAGCCCAGTCGGAGAACGGCCGGCCCCAGCGTGAAACGCCGGTCACCGCCTGCGCGCTCGAGAAAGCCGAGTGCTTCGAGCGTTTGCAATAGACGGAACGTCGTACTGCGCGGAATGCCGATCCGCTTCGATAGCTCGGGAGCACCGAGTTCTGGCTCGCGCGCAGAGAACTCCGAAAGCATGCGCAATCCCCGCTCGAGACCGGGCACCAGATACGAAGACGTCAATTCGCCATCGGAGATCTTTTCTTTTAATTCATCGCTATTGCGCAAAGCGCCGGCGTTCTTTTCGAGTGCGACTTCGGCTCGGCTCGCACGCTTTTGCGGGCGTTCGCTCGCATGACTCTTCTTCATAGGTACCTGATGTCGGCAAATATTGCTGAAGCCCGAATCATAGCGCGACGTCAGTAGCTCATCAGGCGAATAGAAAGCCTCTGGAGAATTGCACATCAATCATTCAATTCAATTTCATTTGGCCGACATCCAGACCTCCGCTACCGTCCTCTACACGTAAACCCCAGCAGAAATTGTTTTTGATCTCGCGTCCGAGAAGTCTAAGATATTCCATAGACCAAACGTTGTTTCATTACTGGAACAAACGAAAACGTTCAGCCGAGTTGTCTGCACGCAGCAGCGAGCCCAACGATCGCTGCCGAATCGAATACGTTGATACGCAAAAACTCAAGAATTCAGTCATCAATAACCTGGGGATTCAGCAGTGAAAAAAACGCTTCTTGCTTTCGGGCTGGCCACGCTTTCCGGCGCCGCATTCGCACAATCCAGCGTCACGCTGTATGGCGTGATCGATGAAGGTGTTCAATTTATGAGCAACGTCGGCGGGGGTCGCCAGTACACGCTCGACTCCGTGAGCGGACCTTGGGGATCGCGCTGGGGCATCAAGGGTACCGAAGATCTCGGTGGCGGCCTGAAGACGATCTTCACGTTGGAGTCCGGTATGAATCTGAACACCGGCGCGCTTGGCCAGGGTGGTACGTTCTTCGGACGTCAGGCATTCGTCGGCCTGACTAAAGACAACCTGGGTACCCTCACGCTCGGTCGGCAATACGACAGCGTGTCGGACATGTCGGCGGCCTTCGGTCCGCAAAGTCCGTGGGGAACGAGTGCCGGGCATCCGGGCGATCTCGACAACATGATCCGGAGCAACCGGTTCAACAACACGATCAAGTACACGAGCCCGAGTCTTGCGGGACTCGTGCTGAACGCCACGGCGACGCTTGGTGGCGTTGCTGGAGATTTCTCGCAGAACAGCGCGTACACATTCGGTGCACTCTATACGCGCAACTCGTTCGTGACGGGCGCGGCGTATGAATTCGTAAAGAATCCGTCGAACGCCGGCGCGCCGTTGAACAGCAATGCGAATGCGGTGTCTCCAGCGACGACCCACATCTTTACGCCGCTGAACTCGGGCTATCTCGCGGGTAATGCGCCCGCTACGTCGTGGCAGGATATCGTCGCCGGCGCCGCTTATACGTTTGGTCCGTACGGCATCGGGGTCAACTATTCGAATGTCCGATACGGAAACATCGGCAACCTCGGCGGCGCCTCGGCCACCTTCAACACCGTCGAGATCAACGGTAAGTACCAGTTCAATCCGCTCTGGTTTATCGGCCTCGTTTATAGCTACACGAAGGGCAATGCGGTCGTCGGCAATCTTGGCAACCAGCATTTCAACCAGGCCGGTTTCCTCATCGACAATCTGCTGTCCAAGAGAACCGAACTCTACTTTGAAGGGGTCTATCAGGTCGCGAGCGGTACGAACTCTCTGGGTCGTCCTGCGAGGGCGGACATCGACTCGCTCGGCGAGTCGTCATCTAATAACCAGCTCTTTGTGCGGCTCGCATTGCGGCACAAGTTCTAATTGGAGTTGACCGGCGGCCGAGTACTCTGCGCCGATCACTTTGTTGTGCAAACACGAAAAGACCCGTAACGCCCTGCGCGATACGGGTCTTTTCGCTTCTACATGACGACGGTAGTCGTAGCTCGCTACCCTGAACGAGTGCTGCCGTTCGCATGGGTTGTCCGTTAAACGGACACCTTGATACTTTCACGTGGACTGGCTTATGCCACCGCTCTAGAGTTGGAATCAGAAGGGACTTACAACCAGAACGGAGCGTTTCCATGTCGAGTAACGGCACCCCCGAACAACCTGCAGCGCTGCCTCGCCTCAAACCCGCGGACTTCCAGCGAACCGGACCCGGCACGCCCGCTGGCCGCTTTATGCGGCTGTTCTGGCATCCGGTCTTCCACTCGGCTGATCTGAAACCCGGCAAGGCCAAGCCGATCAAGATCATGAATGTCCAATACACGCTTTATCGTGGCGAAGACGGCCAGCCACATCTGACACAGTTTCGCTGCCCGCACCGTGGTACCCAACTCTCCGTCGGTTGGGTCGAGGGAGACAGCATTCGCTGCCGCTATCACGGCTGGAAGTTCGGTTCGTCCGGTGCGTGCGAAGCCCAGCCGGCAGAGCCCAAACCATTCCTCGACAGAATCAAACTCGAAACCTATCCGTGCCGCGATTACCTCGGCTTCGTGTTCGCCTACCTTGGCGACGGTGAACCACCGGAGATGCCGCGTTATCCGGAATTCGAGAACTTCGACGGCATTCTCGATCACGACAGTTGTGTGCGAGGATGCAACTACTTCAACGATATGGACAACGGCGGTGACCACGCTCATTCCGGCTTTGCCCACCGCAACAATCCGGGGGCTTTCGACGGATTCGCCGAATGTCCCGTGATGGATGCGGAAGAAAGCGACTGGGGAATGACCATCTACACGCAGTTCTCAGGCGACAACACCCGCATCTCGCAGTTCGGCATGCCCAACATCATGCATTTCAAAGGGCAGCCGATCGATCCCGGCGTTGCGATCTTCCGTGAATTGCTGTCCTGGTGGGTGCCGATCGATGACGAAAGCCACATGCTGTTCCTCGTCGCTCGGGTCGAAGTGACCGGCGACAAGGCGCGCGAATACCTGGAGCGCAAAGAACGGCGGCTTGCCGCTCGCATTAGCGATGGCATGGAGATCGCCATGCGCGTATTGCGCGGTGAACTCGAACTCGACGAACTCGATCCGGAGACGTGTCAGTTGTTGCATATTCAGGATCACGTAGTCCAGGTCGGACAGGGTGTACTCGCGAATTACGATGCCGAGAATCTCGGCCGCTCCGATCGGCAAATGGTTCTGCGCCGTCGCATCTGGACCAGAGAGCTCACCGCGATGCTGGCCGGTGCTCCAATGAAACGCTGGCATCACGACCCCACGAAGATAAAACTCTGGCGTGGCTCGCTGGAACAGGTGTACGAGAAACAGCGCGAATTACGTAGCGACCAGACCGTAATTTCCTAGTGCCAGGCTCACAGCCTTCGTCGCAATGCGGGCGCCGCCGCGCCGCGAACCGCGCCGTGTCGAAGTAACCTTCAAGCTCCGGCGGCGACTGCCGCCGGACGGTGCAACGAGACAGCAATCTTATGCGATCGAATAGTGCGACCCGCCTGCTGCAACTGATGAAGGTGCTCAATCAAAACGGGGCGAGCAGTGTCCAGGCTTTGCACGAGGAGACTGGCCTTTCGCGCGCGGCGATCTACCGTTTGCTCGCCATCCTGCAACAGTTGGGCTACGCCGAGCAGTTGCAGGACCAGGCGCGCTTCCAGCTTACCCTCGCCGTGCATGAGTTGAGCGACCGGGTCAGCGATAGCGAGCGTCTCACCGCCATCGCCACACCACTGATGCGGGATCTGCAACGGGACGTACTTTGGCCCTCCTCGCTACAGATATTCAGCAGAGGGCGCATGGTCACACGCGCTACCACGCGGCCCTATAGTCCCTTCGTATTCGACAGCGGCCATATCGGCGCCGACTACGCGGTTCTGGAAACCGCCGCGGGCCGTGCTTTTCTCAGTGCCTGCTCCGAGAAGAAACGTGAGATCGTGCTCGACTTTCTCGCCTCCTCGTCTAACCCATTGGACCAGGTGGCACGCAACCCGTGGCAGGTCCGGCGCATTCTTCACGAGAATACCCGACGCGGCTACGCGGTCCGCGTCGGCGAAATACAGGCGAATACCACGAGTCTCGCCGTGCCGGTACGCGTTGGTGGCGAAGCTTTGGGCGCGCTCACTGTCTCCTATCTGAACTCCGCGATGACGCTGCAGAAGGCCGAAGCGCTGCTACTGCAGCCTTTGCTGAAGGTAGCAGATGAAGTCGAGAGGCAACTCACCGACACACCGGCTGCTGAAGACCGCACATCTGTCCGCTCATAACTCCGCACGACAAGCGATCAAATGAACACGACTTCCCCACTAACCTTACGCGTGCAAGCGATCCGATACGAGGCCCAACGCGTTCTTGCCGTCGAACTGATGGACATCGAAGGCCATTTACTACCCGAATATGATCCCGGCGCCCACATCGATCTGCACCTGCCGAATGGCATCGTGCGTAGCTATTCCCTATTGGGTAACCCGGCGCATCGGGATCGATACACGGTAGGAATCTTGCTCGATGCGACTAGCCGTGGCGGATCGCGCTACGTACACGAGCAATTGCGGATGGGTACGCTACTTAAAATTGATGGTCCGCGTAACCACTTCACACTCGACGCAGACGCATCCAATTCCGTGCTGATTGCAGGTGGAATAGGCATCACGCCGATCGTCTGCATGGCGCGGCGTCTCGCCGAACAAGGCCGCCAGTTCAGCGTGCTGTACTGCGCGCGCTCACGCGCCGAAGCGGCATTCGTGGCTGAGCTATCCATGCTCGGTGACACCGTGCAGTTTCACTTCGACGACGAGCAAAGTGGGCCGCCCGATTTGAACGCCGTGCTCGCCGCTCAGCCTCGTGACGCTCATTTCTATTGCTGCGGCCCCGATCCGATGCTCCGCGCGTTTGAATCTTCATGTGCATCGCTCGGATATCCGCATGTTCACGTAGAACGCTTCGCGGCGGATCAGTGCATGACAGCGGCCCAGCATAGCGAATACTCGGTAACGCTGGCACGCAGCGGAACCGAGTTACGGGTAACCACTGGAACGACACTGCTGGACACACTGCTCGCTGCAGGCATCGACGTCGATTACAGCTGCAGGGAGGGGATATGCGGTTCCTGCGAAACTCGTGTACTGGACGGCATTCCAGATCACCGCGATAGCATATTGAGCAGAAGCGAGCGTGAATCGAATACTACGATGATGATCTGCGTCTCCGGTTGCAAGAGCAAACGGCTCGTGCTCGATCTATAGTTTTCGTGCATGCCCGCGAAGCGAGGTCGATCGGGATCGGTGAATACCAACGCCTGAGAAAGCCGAGGTCATTTCAGCCCCGGCGTCTTCATGTATCGGCGCTCCACCGCATCGACAGGTGGACGATAGTTGAGCCGCAACGACAGTTCGATGGCCGCCGAGCGCACCTGGTCGATCAACTCCGATTCGAGCTTCTGCTCGCCGATTTCGGCACGCGGAATCGTCACCGTGACCACCGCGACGATGTGCGCCGCGTCATTGCGCACCGGCGCCGTGATCACCGAAATTCCGTGCTCGAACGATGACTCGCTGATCGCGTAGCCCCGCTCCACGTCTTCACGAATCTTTTCGTACAGTTGCTCGACGGTGGCCGGCGTCCGCGACGTGAACTGCTGCAACTGTTGCTCCGGATACAGCTCACGCAGTTGTTCGAGCGACAGGTCGCCCATCAACGCGTGCCCGTGAATCGTTGCATGCGCAGGCAGCCGCGTGCCGACGTTGACCTTCACCGACGAGAACATCAGGTCGTGGCTCTGCGCCTTCGCGATGAAAACGACGTCCCGTCCGTCGCGGATCGCGATATGACTGGTGTAGCCGGTCTGGTCGCGCAGCCGTTCGAGAACGGGAGCGCCGAAATCGGTCAGTTCAAGCGAACTCAGGTACTCGAAGCCGAGCCGCAGCACAGCGACGCCAAGCCGATAATTGCGCTCGGCGCGTTCGGCCCGTTCGAGAAAGCCAAGCGATTCGAGCGTCTGTAGCAAACGGAATACCGTCGTGCGCGGAATGCCGAGTCGACGTGCGAGTTCCGGTGGACCAAGCTGCGGCTCGCGTGGCGAGAACTCAGTCAGGATCCGCAAGCCGCGTTCGAGCCCGGGCACTGGGCACTGCCCGTCCTTCACGTCGTTTTGTTCGTCGTCTTCGTTTTTTTTCATGGTGTCAGTCGTTGATCCGTCTGGCCGCGTGCCGTTCGAACCAGCTTCAACTCGCGCGCCGCCGCACACGGCGCTCGACAGGCACTAATGGCCATGGGCAACGATGAGGCCGATCACGACCACCGCCACGATCGCCGCCGCTCCCCATCGCCACGACGACGCAAACGCTGTTTGCCCGCGGGCTGGCTCGTGCTGCCGTGCGTGAGGTACGGACTCTGCAATCGCGGCAGCAGGTTCAGATGTATCGAGCACCGTCTCATTCGATGCCTCATTCGAAACATCGTCAGTTGAAGACGCACCGACCCGCTCATTGAACGCCGTGAAAAAATCCTCGGCAATTTTTCGCCCCACGCCGTCGATCAGCCGCGAGCCGATCTGTGCGAGCTTGCCGCCGACCTGCACCTTGACCGCATACGACATCCGCGTACCGCCAGGCTCCGCCGCCAGCTTCACCGACGCGTCGCCTTTGCCAAATCCCGCCGCGCCGCCGTTGCCCTGGAACGTCAGCGCATACGAGTCGGGCGGCACCACGTCGCGCAACACGAGCTTGCCGTTGAAACGCGCCTTGACCGGCCCCACCGATGCCGCGACAACAACCTTGTATTCGTCGTCGGCAACCGCTTCGATCGATTCGCAACCGTTGATGCACGCCTTCAGGATTTCCGGGTCATTCAGTGCCTGCCAGACCTTGTCCTGCACCTGCGCGATAAATTGTTCGCCCTGCAACTCCATACGCGCTACGCCTCCGTCGTTGCCTGCTGAATTGCGCTCCAGACCTTCTCGGCAGTGAGCGGCGTCGTAATGTGCCGCACACCGAGATGCCATAGCGCGTCGACCACCGCATTGCCGATCGCCGCGGGTGCGCCGATCGTGCCGCTCTCGCTTCCGCCCTTCGAGCCGAGCGGATTGCTCGGTGCGGGCGTTTCGATCAGTGTCGTGTGCAGATTGGGCATGCAGTCGGCACGCGGCAGCGCGTAATCGGTGAAGCTGCCGGTGATCAGCTGTCCGCTGTCGCGGTCGTATACGACCTGTTCGAGCAGCGCCTGACCCAGCCCCTGCGCGAGTCCGCCATGCACCTGGCCTTCGACGATCATCGGATTGATCACGGTGCCGCAGTCGTCCGCCGTGAAGTAGTCGGTGCACTTCACGACGCCGGTCTCCGGATCGACGATCACCACTGCCAGATGCATCGCCTGCGGATCGTTCGAGTCGGGCGGATCGTAGAACGACGTCGCTTCGAGACCCGGCGTGATCGAACCGTCCTTCGGCAGGTTCGCGCCGTGGTACACGATGTCGGCGACCTGTGCGAACGAGATGCGCTTGTCGGTGCCCTCGACGCTGAACACCGAGTGCTCGTATGTCAGCGCCTCCGGCTTGCAGCCGAGCAGATGCGCGGCGAGCCGCGCGGCCTTGTCCTTCACTTCGCCGGCCGCGCGGAAGATCGCGGACCCCGCAACCGATACCGAACGTCCGCCCCACGTTCCATTGCCGTACGGAATCTTGTCGGTGTCGCCTTCGAGCACCGTGATGTGATCGACCGGAATGCCAAGCCTCTCGGCCGCGATCGCCGCATAGGTGATCCGGTGCCCCTGGCCATGGCAATGCGTGCCGGCAAACACCGTCACTCGACCATCGGTATGAACGCGCACGACCACCGTTTCATAACCACCGTGCAGACCGCCGCGCGATGCGAGATTCGCGCTCGGCCCCGTGCCGGCCTTATCGAGGAAGCAAGCCAGACCGATCCCCATCAGCACACCCCGTTGACGAAGCGCGGCTTGCCGCGCTCTGAGGCTCGGGTAGTCGGCGATATCCAGCAGCTTGTCGAACAGCAGCTTCGGATTGCCGCTGTCGTAGCGGCGGCCGCTCGGTGCAGGATACGGGAAGTCGGCGGCGTCGATCAGGTTCAGCTTGCGCAATGCGACGGTATCGATGCCCAGTTCGCGCGCGCCATTCTCGACCAGCCGTTCGTTGACCCAGCACGCCTCGGGCCGGCCGGAACCCCGATATGCATCGACCGGCACGGTATTCGTATAGACACCGCGCACACGCAGGAACAGATTCGGCGTGCGATACAGGCCGGTGATCGTCTGCGGATACGAATTGCCCGGAATGCTCGGCGCGAAATTGCTCAGATAGCCGCCGAGTGCCGCGAGCGTGTCTACGTAAAGCGCGACAATCCGGCCATCCGCGTCGAACCCCATGCGTGCCACCGAGTAGTGATCGCGCGCCTGGGTATCCGACATCAATGCCTCGGAGCGAGTCGAGGTCCACTTGACCGGCCGGCCGACGAGGCGCGATGCCCACACCACGGTCGACACCTCCGCCGGAAAGTTGCCCTTGATTCCGAAGCTGCCGCCGATCGCCGGCGAGATCACCTGCAACTTGTGTTCGGGGATAAACAGCGCATACACGGCGAGCCATCGGCGCAGGTAATGCGGTTGCTGGCTCTGCGCGTATAGCGTGTAGCGCTCGTCGCCCGCGTCGTAGCTGCACACGTATGAGCGCGGCTCGATCGGACTCGCCGCGAGACGGTTGCTCGGCAGCACCAGTTCGACGACCTTGTGCGCGGACGCGAGCGCGGCTTCCGTCGCTTGCGCATCGCCCTTGCGCACATCGAACACGACGTTGGTGCCGAACTGCTCGTGCACGAGCGGCGCGTCATTATCGAGCGCACGCGATACGTCGGTGACCGACAGCAGTTCCTCGAAGTCGAGCTGGATCAACTCGACCGCCTGCAGCGCGATATCGCGCGTTTCCGCGATCACCGCCGCGATGATGTCGCCGACGTGGCGCACCCGATCTTTCGCGAACGTCGGACGCGTCGCGGTGTTCATCGGCTTGCCGTCGCTGAACGGCATCGGATGCACGACGGTCAGCTCGCCGAGCCCCGCCTCCGCCCAATCGGCCGCGGTGATCACGCGCAGCACGCCGGCGAGCGCGCGCGCCTCGGATGTATCGATGTCGAGAATCTTCGCGTGCGCATATGGGCTGCGCAGAAACACGCAATACGCCATGTCCCGCAGTTGCACATCGTCGACATACTGGCCTTGACCGGTCAGCAGCTTGCGGTCTTCCGGGCGCAGCAGCGGCTTGCCGATGTATTGGGTTCCGGCCACTTCCGCCGGTTCGATACCGATGACTCGCTGCTCTGCGACCGCGCTGTCCGTGCCGGCCCCATCGCTATAGATTGCTTTCATGCATGCGTCTCCTGTCGACCGGAGTTAGCGCTTTAGCGCTTACTCCTGTCCCATGAAAGATGGTTGCTGATACGGAATCTGCCAGCCGTCGGCCGGACCGTCCTGACCGTCGAGCGCGAGTTGCACCGCGCGACGTGCGAGCACGGGAATCAGATGAGCGCGATAGGCAGCCGATGCGTGAATGTCTGAACTCAAGGTATCGGCCGCCACGCTCAGGCCATCGAGCGCAGCGGCGCTGAAGTCCTGGCGCAGTGCGTCTTCCATCTGCGTGACGCGGAACACGCCCGCACCCGCGCCGGTCACGGCGACGCGCACCGACGTGCCGAACTCGGCAACGAAGACGCCAACCAGCGCGAAGCGCGATGCGGGATTCTTGAACTTGACATACGCGGCCCGGCTCGGAATCCTGAATGCGATCGACGTCAGCAGCTCGCCTGGCTGCAGCGCGGTCTCATAGAGGCCGACGAAGAAGTCGTCGGATGCGATCCGGCGGCGAGTGGTCTGCACGGTACCGTCGAGCGCGAGCACGGCCGCCGGGTAATCGGCGGCCGGATCGTTGTTCGCCACCGAGCCGCCCATCGTGCCCATGTTGCGCACCTGACGGTCGCCGATGCCGGCCGCGAGCGCCGCGAGCGCGGGTATGGCGGCAGCGATTTCGTTCGACGCGGCCACCGTCGCATGACGCGTCATCGCACCGATCACGACCTCACGGGCGTTCACGCCGATCGATGCCAATGCATCGAGCGCGCCGAGATCGACGAGCGCGTCGGGCGCCGCGAGCCGCAGCTTCAGCGCGGCGATCAGACTTTGACCACCGGCGACTGGCCGCGCGTCCGGCCGTTCTTCAAGAAGACGAAGCGCGTCGTCGATAGTCGCGGGACGCGCATATTCGAAGGGATACGTAAACATCGACTCGCTCCGTGTCAGGCGCTCATCGCGCGCGAGGCCGCGTGAATCGCCTTGACGATGTTGTAGTAGCCGGTACAGCGGCACAGATTGCCGTCCAGCTGCTCGGCAATTTCCTGTTCGGTCGGATGCGGATTGCGCCTGAGCAGGTCGAGCGCGCTCATCACCATGCCGGGCGTACAGTAGCCGCATTGCAGACCGTGCTTGCGACGAAACGCGTCCTGCAGCGGGTGCAGCGTGCCGTCCGGCGACGCGACGCCTTCGATCGTCGTGATCCGGCAACCCACGGCCATCGCGGCCAGCTGGTTGCAGCTCTTCACCGCGCGACCGTCGCGCAGTACCGTGCAGGCGCCGCATTGCGCGGTATCGCAGCCCACATGGGTGCCGGTCAGCCCAAGATGCTCGCGAATGTAGTGGACGAGCAGCGTGTGGTCGTCGACCTCGCGGGTCACCGCGCGGCCGTTGACCGTCATCGATACTTCGATACTCATGAGTCGCTTCCTGTCGGTTGAAAATCGATCGCCGGGACTGCTCGACAGTTCGGCGACGGCATCGTCGATGCACCGTTATCGATGAAGCCTGAGGTGAGCCGTGCGGCTCGGCCTTCGTTCCAGCCTCGGCGCCCTCGACAGCCGCCATCCATCGGCACGGTCCTCAGCGGTCGCTTCGGCGTGCCGTAGCGTGTTGCTGCGTGCAGTAGCGTGCGAAACGCCGCGGCTCCTTCGCGATCCGCGCCGGCCTAGCCGTGCACTGCTAACGGCGCGTCGATCCGATAACCGAACACGTCGGCGCCGGTGCGCTGTTCGAGCGCGCGGCCAAAGCGGTACTTCAACTCCGGGGCATCGAACGGCGGCTGCTGAAGTCGCTGCTCCTGCGGTGTGAAAGGCTCCACGTGCAGCACGACGAACGTATGGCCGGGCGCGTCGGCGCGGAAAGCCTCGTCGAAACCGCGCTCCAGTTCCTCCACGCTGCTGAATTCGAAAATCCGCTTCAGGCCCATGCCCCGCGCAATCTCCGCGTAATCGCCGATCGAATCGTTCGGCAGCGTCGCATTCGATGTCGCGCCGTAAGCGCGATTCGAAACGAGCAGATGCGTGAGGTTCGGCAGATTCATCTGACGCTCGACGACCAGCATGCCGGGATTCATGCAGAACGCGCCATCACCCATGAAGGCCCAGAAACGCGCGTCCGGCTGCGCGGCGGCGAGGCCGGACGCGAACATCGTCGACAGGCTCATCGACGCATCCAGATAGAAAGTGGTTTCGCTGTCGCGTGTCGCCTCCCACCATGCCTGACCGGAATTACCCGCGGACGTGATCACGTATTGATTGGTGCGACGAGCAGCAAGCCAACGGAAACAATCGAGGTAACGCATAAGTCGTGTCCTTGTTCTTATTTGAGCAGGTCACGCGTAAACGCAACGACCGTGGGGCGGGAGAAAGTGCGGCTGTGTGCGTAGGCGCGGCTGATCTCGGGAAGCTTGTCCGCGCTGTCGACGATCGTGTACGGCATGTCGATCGCGTTGAGCACCGGCTCGAAATACAGGCCGTTGGAAATGTGATGCTTGTGGTGATCGCCGAACGCGCCGCGCAGCGTCGTCAGCAGCAGCAATGGAATCTCGTAGCTGTAGTTGATTTTCGTCAGCGCGTAGATGCAGGTCATGAAACCGGACGCGCCCATCACCGCCGCGCTGCCCTGCCCGCCCATATAAGCGCCGGCGCACAGGCCGATCGCCGATTCCTCGCGATTGACCGGCACGTGCCGAAAGCGCTCGTCACTGTCGATTTCGCCGATCAGATCGGTAATCCAGTTGTCCGGCAGCGTGGCAACGAGTTTGACGCCGCAGCCGGCCAGTTGCTCGGTAATGCCGCGGGCAATCCGGATCCCCTTATCGGGATCGGCGGCCACTGTGTTCGTACTGTTCATATCGTTCTCTGAATTGCAAAACATAAGGAGCTTCGAAGCGATTCACGCAACCGGTACGGCTTCGCTTCAACGCATGAAAATGGGCCAGAAAGGCAGCGGCTGGAAGAACATCAGGTCGAACAGCACCCATACGACGAACCCCGCCGCGAAGCCGTACAGCACCGATGCGCGCCACGACCAGCCCGCGATCCGCAGATAGCCGAGCACGAACACGACGATCGCGGGGATGAAGCCGAGCACCCAGCCGAGCCCCATCAGCAGCACCGGGCACGCGAGATGCACCCATACGCTGGCGCCACGCAACGAAGCGGCTTCGTCTTCCGAGCAGTGTGTTGCGTGGTGCGCGGCGCTGTGTGCGGCACTGTGTGTGCCCACGTCTTTCTTCGTGCTTTTCTTCGCACTCGCGTCACGCGGCTTCGCCAGCTCCATCGCGCAGACGCTCACCCCGGTGACGATGACGATCAAGCCGAGGACCAGCGGATAACCGAGCACCGACATCGGATACCGATAACCGAACCACCCGATCGCGAGCAGCGCCGTGACCAGCGTGACGACAGCAGCGGGAAACGCTACCTGCATCGACTTCATGCGTTGGCCCTCCTGCGCAGCGAACCAAACGACTTCAACGCGCCCCACAACACCCGCAATACGATCGCGCTCGTAATGACGAACGGAACCGGCCGCATCAAGAATCCCCAGCCGTGCGCGTCGAGCGTGATAGCGAGCGAGTTCTCGATCATCGGCGCGAGCACGAAGCCGAGCAGTAGCGCCGGACGGCTGAACGACAGCGACTTCATCAACATGCCGAGTACGCCGAAGCCGGCCATGAACACGATGTCGAGCGGCTCGTTGTTCAACGCATAGGTGCCGACGACGAGCGTGCACATCAACAGCGGTGCAAGCAGGCGGCCGCTGATCCGCGTGATCGCGGTCAACCTCGCGGCGATCGGAATCAGCACGATGGCCGCCAGCACGTTCGCGATCGCGATCGTCAGTGTCAGGTGCACCGCGATGTCCATGTGCGACTTCAGGAATTCCGGTCCGGGGGCGAGCCCGAACAGAAAGAACGCGCCGATCAGCACCGCCATCGACGAGCCGGCCGGGATACCGAATGCGAGCGTCGGAATCATCCCGCCGCCCTCTTTCGCGTTATGCGGCGCCGACGCGGCAATCAAGCCTTCGACCGCACCGTGCCCGAATTGCGCGCTGTTCTTCGAGCTGCGCTGCGCGGATGCATACGCGAGCCACGGTGCCGTCGCACCGCCCATGCCCGGCACGATGCCGAGCACCACGCCGATTAGCGACGAACGAATCACGAGCGGCCAGTGAGCGAAAGCGGTGCGCATGCCGTGCAACACCTGTGCGGTATTGACGGGCGGCGTTTCCTGCGCGGCGATCCGCTTGCCGGTCACGCCAAGACCGATGATTTCAGGCAGCGCGAAGATGCCCAACGTAAGCGGCACCAGATGAATGCCATCGAGCAGATAGTCGAGATGAAACCAGAAGCGCGGCACACCGGACGTGCCCTGGTAGCCGAACGTCGCGAGCACCATGCCGAGCGCGCCGGCCATCAGCCCCTTGCCGATGCTGTCCTTCGAGATCAGCACGATCATCAGCACGCCGGCGACTGCCAGCATCAGCGTGTCGGGCGACTGGAAATACAGCACCAGTGGCGGCAGCACCGGCAGCACACCGGCGAGCAGCAGCGCGCCGAGCACACCACCGATTGCCGACGCGGTCAGCGCGGCGCCGATCGCCTCGCCGCCTCGCCCCTGCTGCGACATCGGATAGCCGTCGACGACCGCGGCCGCATCGGCCGGTTGCCCAGGCATGCCGAGCAGCACGGCGGTAATCGAGCCGGCGGTGTTGATGACCGAATGCATCGCGAGCATCAATGCGAGACCGACTGCGGGCTTCATGCCGTAGACGAACGGCATCACCAGTGCGAGCGCGGTGACGCCGTTCAGGCCCGGAATCAGACCGACGAACGATCCCACCAGCACACCGATGCAGATGAACAGCAACGACATTGGAGAAGCGAACGACAGAATGCCGGAGATCACGTGGTGATACATCGAACTCTCCCCGGCCCTAGAAGTATTGATGCAGCACGACCTGCTGGATTTGCGGCAGATGATCGCCGGCTGCGTTCTGCATGATGTTTTCGATCTGCTTCTGCAGCGCGACACCATCGAGGAAGCTGACCGGCAAATTAGCCTTGTTCCCCTGCGCAATCACGGCGGGATCGGTCAGCACTTCGCGCAATGTCGCGCGAAGATAGTCGACGCGGTCTTGCGGCACACCCGGCGGCGCCACCAGCGCGCGCTGCACCTCGCCGACCTGCTCGCGGAAATCGATCCACCACGTCTTGTCCGGCGCAATCTTCGTCAGTTCGAAAATCGTCGGCACGTTCGGCAGATCCGGCCACCGCTTGTGACCGATGATCGCGATCGGCACCAGGTCGCCGGACTTCAGCATCGGCAGCACGGAGCTGACCGTCAGCACGCCCGCGTCGACCTCGCCGTTGGCCACCGCGAGCGCCATGTCCTTCGCGCCCTTGTAGCCGTTGACGATCTTCGAATGCAGGCCGGTGGCCGCCGACAATACGGCGACGACATCGCTGATGTTGTCGGCCGGACCCGTGGCGGACCACATCAGCTTCGGCGCGTGCAGCGCGTCGTCGAAGTTATGAATCTTGCTGTTGCGCGCGACGAACCAGACCTTCGGTTCCGTCGACACGCGCGCGAGCCAATTGAGCTTTTGCAGATCCCAGCGCGCGCCCGGACGGTCGGTGAGCTTGCTCATGATCGCGCCTTCGGCGCTCGCGTTCATCAGCGTCAGGCCATCGGGGCGCGACGAATTCAGCACGTTCAGCGCAAGCAGGCCGCTGCCGCCCGCGCGGTTCTCGATGATCACCTGCGCGTCGAGCTTCTTCGCCAGATACGGCGCGATCAGACGTGCGTACAGATCGTAGCCGCCGCCCGGCGGCGAGCCGACCAGGATCGTGACGGTCTTGCCTCGATAGAAATCAGCGGCGGACTGCTGCGCGAACGCCGATCCGGCAGGCAGCAGTAACGCGATGAAAAGCATCGCGAAGCCAGCGCAGGCGCGTACCGCGCGCAGCGACGCGAACACGCTGCGCCGCGTCGTTGATGTCCTCCGATTCCGACTCGACTTAACCTGCATTGCTCATCCTTTTTTATAAATAAACAGCACTGTCCGGGGCGTCAAACAGTCCGGATTCTACATTTTAAAAAATGACCGTCAAAGGATTTTTCATTTAAACAAATTTCATTCTTTAAATAGATATCGCGTATTCCCTTGAGGAATTGGATGATGAATACCGCCAGACGGAAAGATATGTCAGCGAATCTCCATCCCGTTATTCCGCAGCGGCATAACAGCGTGTGCCAGGCACCGCCGAAATGCCTGTCAGGAATGGCTGGATACGGCTTCCAGCCGAGTTATCACGTCAAGCATAGGTAAGCGGAGCAATTCACTACGATGTCCCGGCGGATATAGCAAATAGATTTTTTTCAAACTATCTCGGCAATTTACTCTCCCTTAGTATTCGACGCACACCGGATTGATTCGACATCGCTGCATTCCGGTTTCCCTCAAAACCGCAGACAAATATTTATTAGATTCAGCGATAATCCGAGATAAAAGGGATGAAATGAAACATCTGATAGCAGGCACGGCACTTCTCGCGGCGGGTTTCAGCGGCGCGGCATGCGCGCAGAGCAGCGTCACGCTCTACGGCAGCGTCGATTTTGGGCTGGGGTACAACAACAACATCGGCGGACACTCGCAGGTGCAGGCGGTCAGCGGCAATAGCCAGCCGGACCGCTGGGGCCTGATCGGCACCGAGGATCTCGGCGGCGGCAACAAGGCTTTTTTCAGGCTCGAAAACGGCTTCCAGGTGATCAATGGCGTATCGACGCGCAGCGGTTACATGTTCAACCGGTCCGCGTACGTGGGGCTCTCGTCGGATAAGCTCGGCACGATCACCGCCGGTCATATGACGCCGTTCTCACAGGCGTGGATCAACCCGCTCGATGCAGCCGTGGTGGCCTTCATCTATCAGGACTACCATCCGGGGAATATCGACGAGCTGTCCGACAACTCGAACACGCAGGTCGACAACACGGTCCGCTACGAAACGCCGAGGTTTTACGGCTTCAAGGCCGGCGCGCAGATCAGCCTCAGCAATTCGACGAACTTCGCCGCCGGGCGCAATACCAGCTTCGGTCTACGCTACGATCGCGGTCCGCTCAAGGCGGCGATCACCTACGCGGACGAAACGCAGCGGACCACCCAGATCGGCAGCGCGATCGGCTTTACGCATTTCCAGGGCTTGCCGCTGACATCACCTCTCGTGGCCGACCATCTGAGGAATATCGCGGCGGCGGCCAATTACAGGCTCGGCGACTTCCGGTTGCATGGCCTCTATACGAACGTGAAGATCACCTATGAGGGACGCTCGGACACGTTTCAGACCTATGAGGGCGGTGTAACGTGGTGGACTTCGCCGTTCAACTTCATCGATGCGACGGCGTTCACCAGCACGCTCGGTGACGTGCGTTGGAACCAGGCGAGCCTGATCGACATGTATTTCCTGTCGAAGGCAACGCAGGTCTATGCGGGGATCGTGGGCCAGCGCGCGATCGGCGGTGTCGCGGTGATCTTCTCGAACTCACCGTCTTCGACCAATAGTCAGGTCGCAATCCGGATTGGTCTGCACCACTCGTTCTAAGCGATGCCGGGCGATAACCGACTGCGATCTGTGCGCGCAGTCGGTCGCAATACAACGCAACGCAAACGCTAACGCAATGGTCAGCCGATCGCGAACGTATGCGTGAGTACTTCCTTGATCAGGCGTGTTGCTTTCGCCTGTAGCGGCATCGGCGCCTCGTCCTGGCGCGACGCGAGTGTCAGGCGAATCGAAAGATCAGGATCGACGATCTGCTGCACGCGGAGCGTCTTTATATAGCGCGTGCCTTGCAGGATGACCTTCGTCGCGACCGCGTAGCCGTAGCCGTTTTGCACCAGTTCGAGAATCGTATCGGTCGCGCCGATCTCCTGAGTCACATCCAGTTCGAGACCCGCGAGCGCGGCGGCACGCGCGGTGACTTCACGCACCGGATTGCGCGCATTCGGGAAAATCAACGGCAACTGCGCGACTTCCGCGAGCGTGATCGTGTCGGGCAACGGGTCGGCGGATTGTTTCGGCGATATCAGGCAGATCGACTCGTCCGCGATCGCCTCGTAAGTAAGGTCGTCGCACGCTTCCGGCAAATGCAGCAACGCGAGATCGACACCGCCATCCCGTACGCGCGAACGCAAGTTGCTGGAGCGGTCTTCGACGATGGTCAGCCTGGCCGGCGAGAAACGCGCTGCAAACGCCCGTGCCAATCTGACTGCCAGCATGCGCCCAAACGACGGCGGCACGCCGACCACAATGCGACCGCTATCGCTTTCGAGGCCGCCTTGAGCCGCCGTATCCAATTGATGCAGCACGTCGCGCGCAACACTCGCGAATCGCTCGCCGGCATCGGTCAGCACCACGCCGCGCCCATGCCGGTGCAGCAGATTGCGGTGGAGTTCAAGCTCGAGGCGCCTGATCTGCCGGCTGAGAGCCGGCTGATTGAGTCCGAGTGCAAGTGCCGCACGCGTGAAACTTCCGCGATCCGCCACCTCGATGAAATTTCTTAACTGTACGATCTCCACTACGCTCTCCGCCTGGTAGTGCCATCAATCTCGTCGGACCTGACTCGTCAAACCGGTGCGGTAGTGAACCTCAATCGTCGACGTGCCGTCACACTACTCGTCTTGACAAAGGAAAAACGGTCACTCACCGTATGCGCGACTCAATGCGTGTCGCATGCTCAGAAGCGCATGTCGTTCCGCATTAGGAACACCTGTCCGCATGTGGTCGATTATAGGATGATCTTTCTGGCGGTCGATATGTTTTTTGTCACGAATCCGGGAAATCTCCAGGGCGATGCGGAGGGTCTTGCTGCTGAGTCGCTGCCAACGTCGATCAGCGCCGAAGATGTTGGACAACCAAATAAATTCGCCTGCTTTCGGTTTACTAATAGTGAAAGCATGCGTGCGCGCGGCGCCGCTTCGCGTAAGCAGTAGCCGCAATCGCAGGTTGGTATTGACCGAATGATTTGCTGATTGGCGGTACGGAGTCTGGACGACTCGCGCATCGCGGCTACCCACGATGATCGATCAGGAAAGCCAATTCTTCAGCGGAGAGAGCGAATACAAGCTCGGCAAGATTCGTGTGCTGCGTCAGTTGCTCGCTGGAACTACGCGCTCGTGAATTGCAACACGGGATAGCTTAGTCGCGTGACGCAAGCGCGACGACATGACTCAGTAGCGAATACCTCGATACTCAAATCGTGCGCCGGAACACGACGGGCTTTCCGCCCATGGACTGCTTCGTCATCCATGCCGCCAGTGCCGAATCCAAATAATCCGCGTGTCCGGGAAACCAGCTGAACAGGTGCATACCGATACTGCACACCACGTCGGCTCCAGCCCGGCCCTGCTCGACGGCTTCCTTGACTTCACGCACGGACTTCAACACGGCGGAATGTTCATCGATATGGCAGTCGCGCGGCGGGAAATTCGTTGTGCGCATCCACTCGTCTTCCTGCTCGAAATGGCTGACCGCGTGCTTTTCGAATTCGTCGATCGCGGCCAGCGCATTGGCATCGGTACAAGTTACGAGTCGTAGCACGACCTCGTAAAACTCCTTGTGTACATCATCCATCGGCGTGAAACCTAGCAGCCGTGCGTCCGACCAGACCATGCTGGTGTCACTTTCCCGCACCGGCGCTTCGACGTCTTCCGTTACGGATGCGTGTGTCAAATTTTTCGCGTTCATCAATTTCTCTCAAAGCAACGCCAACAACAATAGTACGAAAATAAGGGTGCAAAACAACCCTTCAAAGACCTGTCAAAAAGCCTCTGTAACAATCTGGACTATATCAAACGAGTCAGACTGAGGCACGCTGCAACGGCGGCGAAACTTGCCCCCGTGATCAACGCGACGACGCCGGCATGATGAGGCTCGATCAGCAGGATGAACGCCGTCAGCACGGCCCCGAACGTTTGCCCAAGTACGCGCGCCACGCTAATCATGCCGCTCGCGTTGCCGGTGCGCCCCGGCGGAGCAAGCGCGAGAAGCGATTTGTTATTAGGCGTCTGGAACAGCCCGAAGCCAACTCCGCACATCGCCATGCGCCAGCTGATATCGAACGAGGCAGGATCCGGGGGCAGTAGCGCGAGCAATGTCAGACCCGCCGCAAGAATAGCCAGCCCGGCGCCGCCGAGCGCGCCCGCGTTGAAGCGGTTCGACAACGAACCCGCCAGCGGTGCGATGAAAAGGACCGCAATCGGCCACGGTGTAATGAGTGCGCCGGTTTCCATTGCATTGCGTCCGAACGCATCGTGCAACATGAACGGCAGCGATACGAACGCAAGCATTTGCGCGGTGAACGAACAGATGGATGTCAGAACGGCCAGCAGAAATGCCGGCGTAAGCAGCAAATCCACCGGCAATAGCGGCTTGGTTCGATGCCGCTCGCGACGCACCAGCAGCCACCCGCAGATCGCCGCCATCGATAACTGGATCACGACGCTCGCGCTGAGGCCATTACTGTGGCCCATTTGATCGACGCCGATCACGAGCAATCCGAACGTCGCCGCATTCAGTAGCGCGCTGAAATAGTCATAGGGCGCCTTCGACACAGGCGGCCGTGGTATCGCCTTGAAGCCGACGAAGAATGTGATAACGCCGAGGGGTACATTGATCGAAAACAGCCACGGCCATGTCGCGACGGAGAGAATTGCAGCCGCAATCGTCGGCCCGGCCGCGGTTGAAATGGACACGACCGATGCATGAATACTGACACCGCGCCCGAGTAGCCGCGATGGATAAATCATCTTAAGGACGGCGGTGTTCACGCTACTAATGCCCGCCGCGCCTAGTCCCTGCAAAGCACGTGACATGATCAGCATGTCGAGTGATTGCGACATCGCGCACATCAGCGACGCGAATGTAAAGAGTACGAGACCAACCATGAAGATGCGTGCATAGCCGACACGATCACCCAGTGACGACAGCGGCAATAACGCCATGATGATCGAAAACTGGTATGCGTTGACGATCCACACCGAATCCGAAGGACTGACCTTTAACGTCGTTGCAATGGTAGGCAACGCTATATTGGCAATCACGCTATCGAGCATGCTGAGCGTCGTAGCAAGCGATATTGCCAGCACCCCGAATACGAGCTTACTGCCGGTCAGTCCATCTTCTTTTGTCGCAAAACCGCCCTGCTCTACTGCGATCCGTTGCATGATGAGATTTGTACGCGATCTGAAACAAAAACGCCGGGGTTCTCCCGGCGTTTCCTGATGACCGATTAAATGCTGAAGCTTTCGAGGCTCGCCGGATGGAACAGATCCTTCGCTTCCAGCAGTCGGCTCGACAGCCCTTCCGCGTAATGCTGCGCGAGGAACCGGTTCAGCGTATGTTCGTTCGTGGCGAAACCGTACGGCCAGAAATCTTCGCCCATCAGCTCACGCGCGGCGCGAAGCTGGGTCTCGATGAACGGCAGCGTGACCTTCGTCGCCGACGTATCGGTCAGACGGTGAAGCGCGATCGCTTTCGATTTCTCGAAAGCCTTCATCACCGACATCGGCAGCCACGGATGCTGTTCGACAAGCGTGCGCCGGATGCCGAGCGTGTGCATGATCGGGAACAGCTTCGTTTTACGATACCAGGCAGCAGCTTCCGCCTGCGGATCATCGAACAGATACTTCACGTTCGGCGAACCACGATCGAAACATGACGGTGCGCGCGGGCCGATCAGCGCATCGATTTCGCCGGCTTCGAGCATGCCGGAAATCGTTTTGCCTTCCGGCGCATTCACCAGCTCCACATCTTTGGGCAGATTCAGGCTGATCTTTTCGACGCGCGTCGGGTCTTCGTAACCACCGCGCACCCACGTGACATCCGATGCCTTGACACCGTATTCCTCTTCGAGGAACAGGCGCACCCACACGTTTGCCGTCAGCTGGTACTCCGGCACGCCAATGCGCTTGCCTTTCAGATCTTCCGGTTTGTTGATACCCGCATTCACGTTCACATACACCGACGTGTGACGGAATGCGCGCGACGGAAATACCGGAATAGCAACGTAAGCCGACGTACCCGCTGCCGTCTTGACCGAATAGCTGCTCAGCGACAGTTCACAAATGTCGTAATCCGCATGGCGGAGCGCGCGAAAGAAGATTTCCTCCGGTTCCTGCAACATGAACGTCGGATCGACGCCCTCGATCTGCACTTCACCGTCAACCAGAGGCCGCATCCGGTCGTAGGGGCCGACCGCAACAGAAAGCTGCAACTTGCTCACACTGTCTCCTTAAAGGGAGTGAAGAAAAGTCAATAAAACTGATCGAAGTGCACCTGCCCGAACGACACCTTGCGCGCCAGCAGCATCTTCTGGATCGCCTGCCCCATCGCGGGCGGCCCTGCAAAATAGATCTCCATGTCGCGCAGGCCGTCACCGAATTTCGACTCGGCCAGTTCATGCACAAAGCCAGTGTGACCGCCCCATTGCTCGCCACTTGCATCCGAAACGGCCGCGTCGAAGTGAAGATGCGAGCCGAAATTCTCGAGCGCTTCGAGCATGTCACGTCCGCACACATCCCGTGGCGTACGGCCTCCGTACAGGAAGTGCAGTTTGACGCCTTGCATTTCAGGGGTTTGCGCAACACCGCGCGCGATTGAAATCATCGGGGCGAGGCCCGAGCCGCCAGCGAGACACAGAATGTCGCGCTTCACGTCACGACGCAGATAGGCCATGCCGTAGGGGCCGTCGATCTCGACCTGTTCGCCGGTCGCCAACCTGTCGAATAGCGCGTTGCTACCCTGACCGTTCGGTACGCGACGCACCTGGAAATCGAGCACTCGCGCTTGCGAGCCTTGCACGATGTTGCTCATCGAATAGGCGCGCTGACCGCTGACACCGGGCAGCGTTAATAGCGCGTATTGGCCGGGCTCGAATCGCATGTCATCCGAAAGCTCGAAACGGAACTCTTCGATGTCATGCGTAATCGAGCGGCGCGACGTGAACGTACCCGTCACACGTTTCGGCTGATGCAAAGGCGCGTAGTGCTGATTCGGCCGCAACTTGATCGTGCAATCGCCTCGCGGCATGCTCTGACAGCCAAGATAGCGACGCCGTTCGCGATCCTTCGCGGTCCAGCCAGGTGCTTCCGGCCACCTGGCATCAACGTCGCCCTCGATCAGTTCGAATTTGCAATTGCCGCACGCGCCTACGTTGCACTCGTACGGAAACGCGATGTCGTTACGAAGAGCCGATCGCAACAGCACATCATCGCTATCGCATTCGAAAGACTGATCAGTACCCGCGAGCGTGATGCGATGTTTCTGGTTATTCACAAGAGTCTCATCCATGTCCTGATCGGCTATCTCATGGGTGATAGCCAAGAGTTGCGGAAATACCGTCTGCCGCGGCGATCAGATGCGGTACCGCCGCGCGCAGTGCCTTCTTCGTGAGACGCTGTACAGGTCCACCGAAACCAATTGCCGCGACGACAGTACCCGTAGTGTCACGCACGGGTGCAGCAATACCGCGCATGCCTACTTCAGATTCCTCATCGTCGATCGCGTAACCGTCGCGACGCACTTCCTCCAGCATTTTCAGGAACACCTGCGTATCGGTGTTCGTCTTCGGTGTGCGTGCAACGAGCCCTTGCTTGATTGCGCGCGACACGACATCCGGCGTGCTCGACGCGAGCAGTACATGCCCTTCCGCGGTGTAGCTGGCGGGTTTCCGCACACCGATATACGAGCGCATACGGATCGCCTGCTGGCTTTCCAGGTTGAACATGTAGACGACGCTCGTATCGTCGAGAATCGCGAGCTGTACGGTTTCATCCGTCTGACTGCGCAATACATGCAGGAACGGCAGCGCCTGTTTCGTCACGTCGAAACGACGACGCACGAGCGCACCGAGTGTGAACAACTGGATGCCGAGGCGATAACGGCCGTTATCCGGGTTCTGTTCCAGCAATCCCTCGGCAAGCAACGCGGCGCACAGACGATGCACGGTGCTCTTTGCGACGCCCATGCGCTTTGACAATGCGCTAATGCCCAGTTCCGGTTCCTCTTCGGAAAATATCTTGAGTAGCCGCAATGCCGCCGTTACCGATGACAGCCTGCGCGGGCCCTCCTGTTCCTCTTCCGTTTCAATTTCCGTTTCGTTATTCCGCATGGTTTTCGCGTCCAGGTTTCCAAACTCGTTAAATTTAGCGCCCCGCAGTTGTGGAACGCAATTCTATTTATAGGCATGACCGAGCATATTCCGGTGGCTCATCCTCCCGACACATGCGGACTAACCCTAGGTCTCTCCCGTTTCACCTTGACTTTTGCATCTGATCAAAGGGAAACTTCAGTCGTTCCATTATACCATACATAGTTCCATATATAGGAACATTTTTTTGCGAGGCGGCCAAGGGCGGCACGACTTGCGCCGGATCCCAAAACTGATAGAGCGCGCGCAATAGCCGTGAAGTCAGATCAAGGAGACAGGCAGTGAAAGGCATCAGGATGATGGGCGCGGCGCTGGCCGTATGTTTCATGCTGGGTTCGGCCGCGGCAATGGCCGCGGGCTTGCAGACCGTTCACGTGGGTATCGCGGATGCGAGCAGTGACGTCGTGTTCTTTATTGCCGACAAGAAGGGCTACTTCCGCGCCGAAGGCATCGACGCGAAATTCATTCCGTTCGATTCCGGCGCAAAAATGGTTGCGCCGCTGGGCTCCGGGCAACTGGAGGTCGCGGGCGGTTCGCCATCCGCGGGGCTTTACAACGCAGTGACGCGCGGCATCGGCATCAAGATCGTCGCGGACAAAGGATCGACGCCGGCGGGATACGGCTATCAGCCGTTGCTGGTGCGCACGGATCTCGTCAAGAGCGGTCGCTACAAGACGCTCGCAGACCTGAAAGGCATGAAGGTTGCCGGCAGCGCGACCGGCAGTGCTTCTACATCCACGATGAATGAAGCGCTAAAAAAGGCAGGCCTTAAGCCGAGCGATGTCGAGCGCGTCTATCTGGGCTTTCCTCAGCACGTGATGGCACTCGAAAACAAGGCCGTCGATGCGTCTCTGACAACCGAGCCCTTTGCAACGCAGGCTGTTCGCCGTGGCGCGGCAATTCGGGTGATGGGCGATGACCAGATTTACCCGAATCATCAGCTTGCCGTGCTGCTCTATTCGGACACCTTCATCCACGATCATCCGGATACGGCCAAGGCGTTCATGCGCGCCTATCTGCGGGCAGCGCGCGATTACAACGATGCGCTGAAGGACGGCAAGATCGCGGGTCCGAACGCGGACGAAGTGATTTCGATCCTGACTCAGTACACCTCGATCAAGGATGCTTCGCTCTATCGCAACATCGTTCCTCAAGGCACGAATCCCGATGGCAAGCTCAACATCGCGAGCCTTGAAAATGATCTGGCGTACTTCAAGAGTCACGGCGATGTGAAGAGTGACATTACCGTTGCCCGGGTCGTTGATCCGTCTTTCGCGCAAGCAGCAGACGCAGCGCTTGGCCCGTACACGCCGCGCACGAAATAACAGGAACGTGGTTCATGGCAACGATCGATTCACCCGTGATGCAAGATGTATCCGCGAAAATCCGGCTCAGGAATCTGACGAAGTCGTTCGAGACAGCGGGCGGCACGGTCACCGCGCTCGACAATGTTTCGCTCGATATCTCGGCCGGCAAATTCTTCATGATCGTCGGGCCGTCCGGCTGCGGCAAAACCACGCTGCTGCGTATCCTCGCGAATCTCGAGACCCCTACCAGCGGAACGGTCGAAATCACGTCGCCCGCGCAGAATCGGCCGAGCAATTCGATGGTCTTTCAGGGCGATTCGCTGCTTCCGTGGATGACGGTGTTCGACAATGCCGCTTATGGATTGACGCTTCGCGGTGTACCGAAAGCGCGAATTCGCGAAACCGTCGACTACTACCTCGATCGCACCGGCCTCACGCGTTTTGCGAAGGCCTATCCTCATCAGTTGTCGGGCGGTATGCGGCAACGCGTTTCTATCGTCCGTGCGTTTGCGAACGATCCCGACATCCTGTTGATGGACGAACCATTCTCGGCGCTCGATGAACAGAACAAGCTTCTGTTGCAGGAAGAGTTGCTGCGCATTTGGGACGAAACACGCAAAACGGTGTTGTTCATCACACACAGTGTGGACGAAGCAGCGACGCTAGGCGATCACATCATGATCATGACCGCGCAGCCCGGCCGCGTCAAACGCATCATCGATGTTCCGTTCCAGCGCCCACGCTCGGTGCTCGAACTGCGCGCACAGCCGGAATACGGCGAATTTGTTTATTCCATCTGGGGCGAATTGCGCGAGGAAGTCGAGCGCGTGCGTTCCCGCGACCTCGGTGAGAAAGCATGAGTACCATCAGCGCAACACCGTCAAGAAGACGAAAGATAGGCAAAGGACAACGCGATCGGCTGATCAGTATCGCGTCACCCATTCTGTTACTGCTGCTCTGGCAGGCGGCGGCGCAAATGGGCCTCATCGACATACGCTTCTTTCCCGCACCTACGCATATTTTCAGCACCTTTATCGCGCTCGTCGAGGACGGCTCGCTGTGGGACAACACGTCGGCAACGCTGTTGCGTCTGTTGTGGGGCGGCTTGATCGGCGGCATTCCTGCCCTGCTGCTGGGCGTTGCAACGGGTCTTTCCAAGCCGCTGCGCGCCGTATTCGAGCCGCTGATTGCCGCGACCTATCCGGTTCCGAAGAGCGCCATTTTTCCGCTGCTGATGCTGATTTGCGGCCTCGGCGAAGCGTCGAAAATCGCGATGGTCGCTATCGGCGTCTTTTATCCGATGCTGATCAATACGACGACGGGTGTGCTCGAAATCAACAAGATCTATCTGGAGGTGGGCCGCAATTTCCGTGCGAACCCATGGCAGGTATTTCGCACGATCGCACTGCCCGGTGCCGTGCCGCACATCATGAGCGGCATCAAGCTCGGTTTCGGCTTGGGTCTGATGCTGATCGCCATCGCCGAAATGATCGGCTCGAAGAGCGGTCTGGGCTACATGATCTGGAATGCGTGGGAATTGCTGTCGGTCGAACAGATGTATGTCGGCCTGATCGTTATTGCCGTGCTTGGCTACGGCATTTCCCTGCTGCTGAATGAAATTGAACGCAAGCTGATTCCGTGGAAGTGAACATGATGAGTGGCTACATCCAACAGAAACAAATGCTCGTTGATGCAATCCTGATGCTCGAACGCGCGGAGGTGATCGACTTCAACGGTCACTTTAGCTGGCGTGTACCCGGTCGGGATCAGATGTTGATCAATTCAGGGGCCTCGGTGCGCAGCGCGCTTACCGCGGACGACATCGTAACGATCGACTTCGACGGCAACCTGATTGAAGGCGACGCAGTCCCGCCGATGGAATTCCATATCCACTCGGAAATCTATCGAAAGCGTGCCGACGTCAATTCGGTCGTGCATACGCACCCTACCTGGTCCACGCTGTTCAGTATGACCGGAAATGTCGTGCAACCCGTGATCATGCAGGCGTCGGTACTCGGTGAGATCCAGCAGTTCCCTAAAACGGCCTCGATCAACAAAAAGCCGCTCGGTGAAGAGCTCGCGGAATGTCTCGGCAGGCACCGCGTCGCAATGCTCAAATCGCACGGCGCAGTGATCGCGGCCGAAGGCATTCTGGAGACGTTCGTGCTCGCGTTTTATCTCGAGGAGAACGCGCATCGTCAGTATCTCGCGCAGCAGATCGGTGAACCGATGGTGCTGTCGCCTGAACAGGTCGAGACGATCAGTCGCAATCTGTGGAAGCCCAATCTGCTGCAAAAGGTGTGGGACTATCACGCCGGCAAGCTTCGCGCCTAACGGAATACAGCGTCAAACATGCATCACGAACGTATTCCAATCTATGTGATGACCGGGTTTCTCGGTAGCGGCAAGTCGACGCTGCTGGCACGCTGGATGAAGGAGACGCCGTTTTCCAATGCGGCGCTTATCGTCAATGAAATTGGTGAAGTTGGCCTCGATCACGCGACGCTTGGATTTGCGGGCGATACATCGACGCTGCTCGCGGACGCCTGTGTATGCTGCAACGGCCTGCCGGCGCTGAACGAAGCACTCGAAACGCTATTCTGGGCACGCCTGCATCGCAGCATCCCGCGTTTCGGCATGGTTGTGATCGAAACGACCGGGCTTGCCGATCCGGGTCCGCTTGTCGCGTCACTGAGTCTGAATTCGCTCGTGAAAGAGCGCTATTGCATCGCCGGTACGTTCACGACGATTGCCGCACATCATGCGGCCAATACGCTCGCACGCTTTGATGAAGCACGCGCGCAGCTGCAAGGCGCGGATGTGGTGGTCCTGACACATACGGATATTACGGCGCCATCGGAAGTCGATGCGGCGGAGTCGCTGATAGGAAAGTACTACGCGGGTTCGCACATCCTCCGCTCGGCGAACGGCAATCTCTGGCTACGCGAAGCACTGACGCAGCTTTCGCGACCCGTGCAGCGTGCTGAACGCGAGCCCATTCCTGACAAACCCCTTTCGCGATTGACTCGTAGTCACGGGGCTGTCACGCGTTTCATCGAATTGGACGACGTGCCGGATAGCAGCGCACTGTGCGCGCGTCTACACGAAATTACATCGCAGTACGGCGAGTCGCTTTTGCGGTTAAAGGGTTGCGTTCACCTGAAAAATGGACGTTCACCCGTCATCGTGCAATTCGTACTGGGCGACAGGTTCGCGCAGATTACCGAGGCGACATCGAACATGGCCGGCGTGAAAAGCGGGCTGACATTGATCGTGAAGAGAAACTAGAGGTTAGGTTGTGGACTAACAAGCTACCGAACGTAGTGGGAAAAATGTGCGCCGGGCGTTTCCTGAATACGCCCGGCGCATATTTTTCATTCGCCGTCCGTTTCGATGACAACTACGCCATCTTCAACGTGCGTCCTGTACGTCCGGAGCGGAATCATGCACGGCGGCGCGACCACCTCGCCGGTCTTGATATTGAACGAGCCATTGTGGAAATCGCATTCCACCGTGTCGCCATCGATATAGCCTTCCGACAGCGAACCCGGACCATGCGTACAGGTGTCGTCCGTTACGAAATACTCGCCCTGGATGTTGAAGACGGCGAGCGTCAGGCCGTTCTTTTCGACCTTGATCGCTTTACCTTCAGCGACATCTCCTGCGTGGCACAGGTGGGCAAATGCACAAGCGTGACTCATCGGGAATCTCCTTCGTTGACATGTTGTGGGCCCAATGATAACTTTGTTCTTACTCATTGAACAGCGTTCCTTATATCGGAACAAAAACAAGTAGATTGAAAACCGCACCGAACGGCATCGCGCAACAACAGCAACCCTGAGGCACACATACCATGTTGAGAAAAGAACAAAACGATCTCGTTACCCAAACCGGTCCCGGCACGCCGATGGGCGAACTGTTTCGTCGTTACTGGCTCCCGGCGCTTCTGTCGGAGGAGCTTGCGGAGCCTGGTGGCGAACCGGTTCGTCTGCAACTGCTGTCGGAACGCATGCTTGCGTTCCGCGACTCGGAAGGCAAGCTGGGCCTGATCGACGAATTCTGCGCACACCGTGGCGTGTCGTTGTGGTTCGGCCGCAATGAAGAAGGCGGTATTCGCTGCCCGTATCACGGCTGGAAATACGACGTGACCGGCCAGTGCGTCGACGTACCGTCCGAAGCAAAGGAAAGCGGCTACGCGGAAAGAATCAAGCTGAAGTCGTATCCACTCGTCGAGCAGGGCGGCGTCATCTGGGTGTACATGGGACCGGCCGACCAGACGCCGCCACTGCCGGCGTGGGAATTCTCGACCGTGCCCGCAAGCCAGTCGTTCATGAGCAAACGGATTCAGGAATGCAACTGGCTGCAGGCACTCGAGGGCGGCATCGATTCGAGCCACGTTTCGTTCCTGCACAGCGGCAGCCTCAACTCGGATCCGCTGTTCAAGGGCGCGAAGGGCAACCAGTACAACCTGAACGATCTGGCTCCCGTGTTCGAAGTCGTCGAAGCGTCGGGCGGTCTGGCGATCGGCGTGCGCCGTAATGCGGAGGACGATCAATATTACTGGCGTATTACGCCGTGGGTCATGCCCTGCTTCACGATGGTTCCGCCGCGCGGAGATCACCCGATACACGGCCACTTCTGGGTACCGATCGATGACCACAACTGCTGGGCGTGGAGCTTCGACTACCATCCGACGCGCGATCTGACCGAACACGAAGTGCAGGCGATGAACGACGGCAAGGGCATCCACGTGCGCTACGTGCCGGGCAGCAACTACGTTCCCGAGCAAAACAAGACGAACAACTATCTGATGGACCGTGCCGCGCAGAAGGCAGGCATCACGTACAGCGGTATCGACGGCATCGCGATGCAGGACGCCTCGCTTCAGGAAAGCATGGGGCCGATCCAGGATCGTACGAGAGAGAACCTGGTGGGCACCGACAACGGCATCATCATGATGCGCAGCCGGATCATGAAGTCCGCGCGTGCACTCGCCGAAAACGGCACGCTGCCGCCGGGGCGCGATCCGGAGTCGCAGAAGGTTCGTTCGGTCGCGATTCTGCTGAAGCGTGAAACGCCGTTCAGCGAAGGCGCGCGCGATGCGCTGATCGCGGAAAAAGGCAAGAAGCACCAATCGATCTAAGCCGTTGCAGCTCCGCTATTCAAAGCGCCGTGTCCTCACAGACACGGCGCTTTTTTATTTTGCGTAACACAACGGGCGTAGCGATCACGTAAAACCTGATTGCGTGGCATATAAACAGCGTGTTAAAAATATCAACTAAATAGGAATGACGTTCTGTTATATGGAACACACATAAACCCGCTAACTCCTGCTCATTTCGTGCCATGTCTACCATCGAAGAATCCACTGCCGCGCCCGTGACTCAAAAAGTCTCGTTATGGGACATATTCGCAACCTTCGTGCGCATCAGCGTGATGTCGTTCGGCGGTAGTACTTCCGCATGGTCCTATCGTGCCGTCGTGGAAGAACGCAAATGGATGGATAACGATGCGTTCGTCGCCGGTATGACGCTGTCGCAAATCTTGCCGGGCGCAAACCCGGTCAATGTCTCGCTTTATATCGGCCAGCGTCTGCGTGGGTCGCTCGGCGCGCTCGCCGGCGCGCTCGGCATGATCTCCCCTGCGCTGATCGTCGTGCTCGTGCTGGCGGTGCTCTATACGCGTCTGTCGGGCTATCCGCTCACGCACTTTCTGCTGTTCGGCATCGCCGCCGCCGGCGTAGGTGCGACGTTCTCGATGGGTGCCAAGGTGGCGGTGCGTATCGAACGCAAGCTGCTCCGCTATGCGTTCGCCATCGTCGCTTTCGTCGCGGTGGGCGTGCTGCATTGGCCTACCGTCCCCGTCGTGCTCGTGCTCGCGCCGCTCAGCATCCTTTGTGCCGCTATAGGAAACTAAATGGATAACGTCCTGCTAAGAATCATTCTTCTATTCGCACCGCTTTCCGCACTGTCGTTCGGCGGCGGCCAGACCATCATCGCCGATATCCAGCATCAGAGCGTGACGGTTTATCACTGGCTGTCGGGTCAGGAATTCGCTGACCTGTTCGCTATCTCTCGCGTATCTCCTGGGCCGACCACGCTGATTTCCGCGCTGATCGGCTGGCATATGGAGGGCCTCGTCGGTGCGCTCATTGCGACGCTCGCCATGTATATCCCGTCGTCGGTGGTATTCGTGACCGTGACGCTGTTCTGGCACAAGAGTGAAGGTACGCGCTGGCGTCGCGCCATCGAGCGCGGGCTGGCACCTGTTGCGGTTGGTCTGATTTTCGCCGGGGCCGTCGCCGTGATGGAATCGATGCACGCGACGATGTTCGCGTGGGTAACAACGGCTATTGCAGGTGGCATCGTCTACTTCACGAAGCTCAATCCGTACGTTCTGATGTCGGGCGTGGCGCTGATTTATGTGGCTGCGTTCTACGTGCCGCTTTTTTAGAGCGAAACGCGTCATAGAAAAACCCCAAGGCCGGATCTGCTTCCAGCTCTTGGGGTTCAGTTCAAATACAGCGCGCTTTGCGTTGAGATTTCAGAAATGGTGGCGAATGCCCGCCGCGAACAACAACTGGTTGCTGGTACTCGAAGGCATCATCGAATTGATGACGGCCGGCGCGCCAGCCGAAGCGTGCTGATAGATTGCTTCGATGTAGGTATCGGTGCGCTTTGACAGCGCATAGTCGGCTTGCACGGCGCCCTGATGCCAATGCGCGTCCGTACCCTTTGTGTACGTGTACATACCGCTCAGAGATAGCGTAGCGCACGCCTGCCATGTCCCGTTGATCTCGTAGTTATCGAAGGCTATGGATCGGGCAGGCAACCCCGTTTCCGTATCGGTTAGACCGCTGTAAATCGAGCGCGTCCAGGATGCCGCCAACGTGAATGGACCCAGCGCCTGACTCGCGCCGACACCGAAAGTGTTTTGTGTCTGCACTGAAGCATCGAACGTGTTGCGATTCGTGCCCGGCAACGTGACTGCATCGTAAGCGCCGCTTTCCGTGCTACCTCGGCCGTTCGCGTGCAGCCACGCCGCACCTGCGTTGAAATCGCCATTGCTATAGTTCGCGCCCATACTGTAGGCGCGATTTTTCGCAAACTGCCCTGCTGCGTTCGAGAATGCGTACATTCCACCAAAACTCAGCCCATCAAACGATGAACTGCTGTATTTGACCGAGTTGCGCGCGAGCCATGAGTTATTGGCGTTGTCGTTGTCGAATGGATGCGCGAATGCCGTGCCGCCATTGCCGCCGGTCAACGTGAACGGTGCCAGGTAGTCGTGGATCGAATCGTATTGGTGCCCGAGCGTCAGCGCGCCATATCGGTCATTCGCGAGACCCACGTAGTAGGGGTGATCGTTCTGATCCGCGCCCGTTGTGATGCTGAAACCACGCTCAAGACGAAAGATTGCGTGATTACCGCCGCCCAGGTCTTCGGAACCTTGCAGGCCCCAAAAACTACCGTCGATCAGACCTGAGGCCAGCTGAAATTGACGCCCGCCGCCGGCATCGTTCAACCAGACGGCACTCGCATCGATTTCACCGTATAGAGACACGCTGCTTTGAGCGAGTGCGTCCGAACCGCCCGCGGCAAGTGCTGCGATTAGACCGAGACGAGCGACGCTGCGAGGAAAGTGTTTATTCGGCTGTCTCGTCAACACGACTACACCTCTACTTCATCGAAACGCCGCCATTTGTAGAAGATTGTAGAGGCCAGCCAGATAAACGCGCACAAGCCGATAATTGCATACCCAACCATGCCGAAGTTATCGCCGATCGCACCGATTTCATCCCAGAACGCACCGTTCAGATGCAGCTTGTCCGCGATCAGCCCGAGTGCCTCTACGCCGCCCACGCCGATCGCGACAGCCGCCGACACCAGCGTAATCGTCATGTTGTAGTACAGCTTGCGGATCGGCTTCATGAACGCCCAGCCGTAGGCGCCCAACATCAGAATGCTGTCGGTCGCATCGATCAGCGACATGCCTGCCGTGAACAGTGCGGGAAACACCATGATCGACCAGATCGGCACGCCATGTGACGCCTGGGTCGTCGACACACCCAGCAAGCCGATTTCGGATGCCGTGTCGAAGCCAAGTCCGAACAACACGCCGAGCGGGTACATATGCCAGCCGCGCGTGATCAGTCGGAACATCGGTTTGAAAATTCGCGCGAGCAGGCCGCGATTTGCAAGCAGCAGATTGAAATCTTCCTCGTCGTAGCGCTCGCCCCGGCGCACGCGCCTGAAAGTAGCGACGACGGATTTCAGCACGATCAGATTGATTGCAGCGATCACGAACAGGAAGCCAGCCGATACCAGCGTGCCGATCACGCCACCGATTTCCCGAAATTCCTCGAAACGATGTTGCAATGCCATGGCCGTAGCGGCGATCGCGGCGGTCGCGGCGATGACGATGGTCGAATGCCCCAGCGAGAACATGAAACCCACCGTCACCGGCCGCTGCCCTTCCTGCATGAGCTTGCGCGTCGCGTTGTCGATGGCGGCGATATGGTCGGCGTCGACAGCGTGACGCAGCCCAAAGCTGTAGGCGAGAAAGGCGGTACCGAGCAGCACCGGCCGGCCCTGAAACGCGATAAATGCCCAAGCCCACGCACCGAGATTGAACACGGCCAGCAGCGCGTACATCGCGGCAATACGGCCTCGAATATTCGGGCCGGCATCGTTAAACAGAAACTTCAGGAATCGAATCATTCACGTCTCCACCGATAGATCGCCAATGTACGGATCGTACATCGCTCATACTTTTCTAAAAAATCCTCATACTCCTGACCGTATCACGTCGTTCCTTATAAAAGAACATCAAACCTTTATCTGGAACACTTTGAAAGAATAATGAGGGCTATGCTATGGTGGTGTCAAGACGCAATTACCGCGAATGGATAGCCGACATGCAACGCATCACGATTACGATCGACGATCACCTGCTCGCGACGCTCGACGACACGATGAAGCAGCACAGCTACAACAGCCGCTCGGAGGCTCTGCGCGACATCCTGCGCGCCCATCGTTCAAAGGAATTATTGGCTGACGCCCACGTGCAATGCGTCGGCACGTTGACGATCGTATTCGAGCACGGCGTACGCGAACTCGCGCAGCGTCTATCGGACGCGTATCACGAACAACACGCGCGAATTGTCAGCAGCAGTCGCATTTATCTCGACCACGACAATTGTCTGGAGATGATCGTGTTGCGTGGTGAAGTGGGTACGATCCAGCGATTCGCATGGTCGCTTGCGGCACAGCGTGGCGTGCGCAACAGCAACCTGCATCTGATGCCGTTGATGGAAGAGAGTGCGCCGCCACACGAGCATTTGCACGTGTGACGGCGGCTTTATGCTTTAGCGCTTAGTCGTGGCCATGCGAGTGGCCATGCGTGTGATCCGCATGGTGGTGATGCCCGTGATCAGCGCCGTGGCTATGGTCATGATCGTGATGATGGTGATGGCCGTGTGCGTGTGCATGATCGTGATGTGGGTGCTTGCCCGCGGTGACGTGATGGTGGTGACGATGTACGGTGCCATCCTCGTGTGCATGCCATTCCGACGCGTCGGATTTACCGTGCAAGCTCGGGTCTTCGCTGAACACGAGTGATTTGACTGTGACCGGAACGGTGCGTGACGGCATACGGATACGGCCCAGGTCGACATAATCGAGCCCTCGCAGCGACACGCCGTCGATCACGAACAGATCATTTCCATCCAATGTTTCGCGCAGCAGGTTGCCGAGCGAATGGGCAATGTCACCATCGGCGATAACGTATAGCGGCTTGCCGGCGGCAATCGTCAGCGGATTACCGTCGATCAGTCCGCGCGCGAGCGCAGCCAGACGCGAATATTCCGGCGGCCCTGCCCAGCGCACCACGATTGCCACGTCCTGATCGCCCTCCTTCAGATCGTAGCGTTGAAAGCTCTTGCGCAACGACTCAGCGATCGCCGCCGGATCGATCACTTCAGGCATGCGTTCTTCGATCGGCACGACCTGCATATTCTTGCGCGGCAGCAGATTGCGCGGATTCGAAATGAAAGTCGTGTTGCCGCTCAGCTGGATGCTGTATTCGGACGCACCGAGAACGGTCGCGCGAATGCATTCGATAGCAGGCAGCAGCGGCCACGACACCTCTTTCGCAAGCAGGCGCCGACGCACGGCGGAGCCGAAAAGTTTGCCGAGATCGAGAAAGTCGCGCGTTTCACGCTCATACACGTATTCGCCGACACCGCCCGAGAAGATCAGGCCATCGAGCTTGCCCAAATCGGCAATCGGATCGGTCAGGAACATTGAATTCAGATCGTCCGCGGTGAAGCGCTCGCCCAGTACGCGCATCAGCGTCTGCGCCATCCAGTCGGCCACCTGCTCGAGTTGCTCGCGTGTCGTCTGGCTGCCGATTTCCCAGACGAATCCCGCTGCCCGCGCGTGCTCCTTGCCCGCCGGATCGAGGCGCGTGATGCGGCCCTGCTGATCCGTCACGATCAAGCGTCCACCGAGGTGAACCGCGGCCGTGCCGATCACATTGCCGGAATCCACGAGGCCGAGCTTCGTCGTGCCGCCGCCGATATCGACATTGAGCACGCGCTTCTTGTGCTCGTGTGAATACTTTGCCGCGCCCGAACCATACACGGCCAGCATCGCTTCCATGTGATGCCCGGCGGTCGCGCAGACGAACTCGCCGCCCTGCTCCGCGAGCATATCCGCGATGCCTTCGCTGTTCTCGCGACGCAGCGCTTCACCGGTCAGAATCACGGCCCCCGTATCGATGTCGTCCGGACCGAGATTGGCTTCCTTATAGGCCGCGGCAACGATGCGTTGAAGCGCCTGCGTATCCATCTGCGTTTCGCTCAGATACGGCGTCAGCGAGATCGGGCTCTGATAAATCGGTTCGCGCCCCACGATGATGTAGCGGCTCGATAGTTCTTCGGCGATGCGCCGCATATGAATACGCGAGAACACCAGTTGAGTGCCCGACGAGCCGATGTCGATACCGACGCTGTTCAGAACGACGTTATCGAGTAGCCACACCGCCTCCTGATTCGTTTCGGACTCGGCGAAGTCATGGTCGTGATCATGATCGGCATCGTCACCGTGCTCATGGTCAGGATCGTAACCGTACAAGTGATCGTCAAGCGAATGAACGGTTGCATCGTTCGGCATAAGGCGTCTCCGGTTTGTATGGCGTATTGACATCGATCATACCGTAGCTTGCGGAACGGCAGTAGCTGAAAATGGAACGACTCTCCACATAAAAGAATTGCTTCCTCCGAAATATTGACGCCCTCCATGAGCAGCGCGGCTGCCAGGGCGGCCCAACAGTCAACGGAAGCCCTCATCCTAGGGCTAACCCGCACCCCTCAATGTCTTGACAAAAATCAAGCAGACGCGCCCAATACGGCAACTGCACCTGTAAATAGAAACGGTGTTCTATATACAGGAACACCCGAAATGAAGTTACGCAAGGAGACAGTTGGTGGAGCTTCAACTTGATGTCACCAATACGCCGCCTCGATTCTGGAAGCGGCTCGAATCAAAATGGCTGGTGATCGGCAGCGCAATCTTCATCGTCGCTGTGCTGGCGTTGATTCCGCTTTGTTTCCTGCTGTGGCAGAGCTTCATGACGCCGCAGGGCGCGGATACACCATCGGTATTCACGCTCGACAATTACCGGGTTGCGTTCGGTAGCGCGGACTCCTGGTCGGCTTTCGCGAATTCGGTGGAATTCGCGATTGGTGCGGCACTCGTTTCGTTCGTGATCGGTTCGGGCCTTGCGTGGATCAACGAGCGCACCAATACGCCATTGCGCCGTTTCTTTTCGGTTGTGACGGTCGTGCCGCTGATCAATCCCGCAATCCTCTTCACTATTGCGTGGATTCTGCTTGCCAGCCCGAAGATTGGCGTACTGAACGTCGCGCTGATGCACTGGTTCGGTCTTGCGCATCCGCCGTTCAACATCTACAGCATGGGCGGGATGATCTGGATTGACGGCTTGCAGTACTCGCCGATGGCTTTCCTGCTGATGTCGGCGGCGTTTCGCGGCATGGACCCGTCGCTGGAAGAGTCCGCCATCATGAGCGGCGCAAGCCTGTTCAGAACAACGTTCAGCATCACATTCCGCCTTGCGGTGCCTGCCATCGTTTCGACGGTGCTGATTCTGTTTGTGCGCGCGGTCGAATCGTTCGAGGTGCCCGCGCTGATCGGTCTGCCGGTAAAGATTCAGGTACTGACGTCATCGATTTACGAGGCGCTGCAGCAATATCCGACACCGACAGGGCTAGCCTCTTCGTATTCGACCATTCTGCTGCTCATTACCTCCGTCGGCATCTTTATCCAGAGCCGCCTGCTCGCCAAGGGCGGCAAGTTCACGACGGTTACCGGCAAGGCGTTCCGTGCACGCGCAATCGATCTTGGCGCGTGGCGCTATCTGACCGCGGCCATCTTCGTGCTGTATGCGCTCGTGATCGTGGTGTTGCCTCTGCTGGTGCTGCTGTGGTCGTCTTTCCAGAAGTTCTACGCGCCGCCGTCGATGGAAGCGCTGCGCCATCTGACGCTCGATTCGTACCGTTACATCTTCAGCTATCCGGAACTCAAGGAGGCGGTCGGTAACAGTCTGATTCTCGGGCTCTCGTGTGCGACTGCAGTGATGCTGCTTTCCACGCTCGTGTGCTGGATCGTGATCAAAACAAAGATTCGGGGCCGCTGGCTGCTCGATAACCTCGCTTCGCTTCCGATGGTATTTCCAGGCCTGGTGCTGGGTCTGGCATTCATGATCTTCTTCCTGAACGTGAACGTCGGCATCTACGGCACGCTGTGGATCCTGCTGATCGCCTACGTCACACGCTTCATGCCCTACGGGATGCGCTATACGCAGACCTCGATGGTTCAGTTGTCGAAGGAACTGGAAGAGTCGGCGGAAATGTGCGGCTCCGGCTGGGGCACGACTTTCTTCCGTATCGTTTTGCCGCTGCTCAAGCCGGGTCTGATGGGTGGCTGGATTTATGTGTTCATCGTATCGATCCGTGAACTGTCCGCTTCGATTCTGCTGTACAGCCCCGGTAGCGAAACGATTTCCGTCGTCGTGTGGGAGCTGTGGCAAAACGGGCAATACGTCGAGCTGTCGGCGTTAAGTGTGATGTTCGTGATTGGTCTGCTCGCGCTGGTGTCGCTCGCGCAGTGGGTGGGCAGCAAGTTCGGCGTGAAATCGGTCTGAACTCCCCATAACAGAAATTATTGAGACGGCAATGCTGAATATCCAGAATCTGAACACGGTGTATCTCGACAGTCACGGCGCGAAAGTCGCGGGCATCGAGAACGTGAGCTTCGAAGTTCCCGAAGGCAAGCTGTTCACGCTGCTCGGCCCGAGCGGCTGCGGCAAATCCACTACCCTGCGTTCGATCGCGGGTCTGGAAAAACCCGACGGCGGAAGAATCACGGCGAACGGCGTGACTGTGTTCGACGCGGCTCGCAAGACCTTCGTGCCGCCGAACAAACGTCAGTTCGGTATGGTGTTTCAGTCATACGCGATCTGGCCGCACATGACCGTCTTCAAGAATTGCAGCTTTCCGCTCGAAGTCGGCACGAAGAAATTCTCGAAGCAGCAGATCGCCGACAAGGTCATGCGCGCGCTCACCGCGGTCGGCCTCGATCATGCGGCGGATCGCGACGCGACGAAGATGTCCGGTGGTCAGCAGCAACGTCTGGCGCTCGCCCGCGCGATCGTGATGGAGCCGAAGCTGCTGCTGCTCGATGAGCCGCTGTCGAATCTCGACGCCAAGCTGCGCGACAAGATGCGCTTCGAACTGAAGCGCTTGCAACGCGAATTGAACGTCACGACGATCTACGTGACGCACGACCAGGAAGAAGCGCTCGCGATGTCGCACGAAATCGCGATCATGAAGGACGGCCATATCGTGCAGAAGGCGCGGCCTCGCGATATCTACGAGCAGCCTGCCAACCAGTTCGTCGCGGATTTCATCGGCACGACGAGCTTTGTCGACGGCACGGTCCGGGACACGAATGGCCAGACTTTGACCGTTAATTCGAGCATCGGCCCGATCACGGTGGCCCACAGTGAAGGCATGAATGTCGGTGCGAAAGCCGTCGTGTCGTTGCGCCCGGAGAACCTGGAAATCTTCGCCAGCAAGCCGACGACCGAGCACGGCAATGTATTCGAAGGCACCGTCTATTCCAAAGTATTCCTTGGCGAAACGCTTGATTTGCAGATCAAGGTCGGTGAACAGATCCTGCTCGCGCGCGCGCATCCGTCGCATCGCGAGCCGGTTGGCGCGAAGATCTGGGTCACCGTTGATCCAGCCCGTTGTATCGCGTTGAACCCGCAGTAATTTCGCTGTATCAACAAGGAGGCACTATGTCTGAAGCAAACATCGACACGAACGCGATGTATGAGGAAGATCAGCGCGCTGAAGAGTCGCATCACAGCACCGCTGGCAATGTGAAAAATCGCATATTCGTACGCGGCATCGAAGGCGCGTACAACCTGAACGCGGAACTGGAGCGTCTGCGTTCGGTTCCGCGCGTGCGCAAAGGCAAGGAAGTCAAGTTCAGCAAGGGACCGCAGACCTTCAGCCGTCACTATGTGCAGCCGAAGAACGGCATCACCCAGACGTTCCACATCCACCTCGAGGAATACTCGCCGGGCGGCCATTCGCAGAAGCACGGCCACGTGAACGAAGCGGCGTTCTACATTCTCGACGGCATCGGTTACGAAGTACACGACGGCGTGCGCTACGACTGGGAAGCCGGCGACATCGCGATCGTGCACAACAACTGCGTGCACCAGCACTTCAACCGCAGCCTGGACAAGCCGGCTCGCGCGCTCGTCATCAAGACGAAGCCGATGTTCATGTTCATGAACATGCTGTTCCAGAAGACCGTCGAACCTCGCCCCGACCAGCCGTCGCCGACAGGTGAAGGTTTCGTCGCACGCATGGAAGAAACTGATTTCAATCATCCGGAAGGAGGCTACTGATCATGGCATGGACCGAATCGGGAAACTGGCTGGCAGGCGAACAGAATCAGGCGCTTTACAAGGGCCTGCTGGAGAACGCTGAACAGGCCTCGGAGCGCAACGCCAAGCGCGCCAAGATCGTGCGGCCGGAGAACATGCCGTGGGAAATGTCGCGTCAAGGCCTGCTCAAGCATCTGCTGAACGAAGGCATGAATACGCGCATGGAGACGGTCGATGCGTACATGCAGATCATTCCGCCGGGCAGCAAGTCGGGTAAGCACCGTCACCTCGCGGAAGAGTGCCTGTACGTGCTCGAAGGCCGCGGCTATGACCTGCATCAGGACTACGACGTCGAAATCGTCGATCAGTACGCGTGGAAGCCGGTCGGTGAAGTCAAGCGCTTCGAGTGGGAAGCCGGCGACGTGATCTACATTCCGCCCGGCACCGCGCACCAGCATTTCAATGCGGACCCGGATCGTCCCGTGCGCCTGATCTCCGCGATCAACCGCATCTTCTGGAAGAGCGGCCTGAACGATCTGCAGCAACTCGAAGACGCACCGGAATACGATCCGGGCGTCACGCTCACGGCCGAGAAGATTCGCGAGTATCTGAAGAACACGGCAACCGTTTAACGAATGCCTGAAACAGTTAGCTCGCAGAGCTGCGAGCTACCGTGTTGTGTACGCAACGAGCATCGAATGGAGAAGTAAATGAGCAAGAATGCAGTTGTTTCCGAGGACATGGCGAAGAAATTCGCTACCGAGAAGGAAACGGCGTATACGCGCTGGATTGCCCAACAGGGTCTGGACATTATCGACGGGCACTACGTTCAGGACCTGCGTACGGTCGATCTGAAGGATTGGGCACGTCGTGGCGGCAAGGGTGTCTACATCAACCACGAAGCGTCGCGCACGTCGAACGACTGCTACGTCTGCGAAATTCCGCCGGGCAAGTCGCTCGCGCCGCAGCGCCAGTTGTTCGAAGAAATGATCTATGTGCTGAGCGGCCGGGGATCGACTACCGTGCGCAACGAAGCCGGCGCGGAAGTCACGTTCGAATGGCAAGCCGGTGCGCTGTTCGCTATTCCGCTGAATTGCTGGCACACGCACTACAACACGTCGGGCAAGGACGCCGCGCGTTTCGTCGCGGTCACGAACGGCCCGCCCACCATCAACGCACTCGAAGACATCGATTTCATCTTCGGCACGGCATACGACTTCAAGAACCGTTTCAACGGCGAGCCCGACTACTTCGCGAATGGCGGCGAACAGAAGGGTCTGCTGATGGAAACGAACTTCGTCGCCGATGCGGTGAATCTGCCGTTGATCAGCGCGGCTGAACGTGGTGCCGGCGGCGGTCACATTCGCTTCAACATGGCGCGCGGTTCGCAGAACAGCCACATTTCGCAGTTCCCGACCTCGACGTACAAGAAGGCTCACTCGCACGGCCCCGGCGCGCACGTGATCATCATGAGCGGCTCGGGTTACTCGATGATGTGGCGTGAAGGCGAAGAGCCGAAGCGTTACGACTGGCAAGCCGGCTCGCTGATCACGCCGGCTAACGGTGAATTCCACCAGCATTTCAACACCAACCCGAATCCGTCGCGTTACCTTGCGCTCAAGCATGAAGTCGTGTCGCAGCGTAATTCGCAAGGCGTGCCGAAGGCGTGGATTTCGCGTCGCATCGGCGGCTGCCAGATCGACTACGCGGATGAAAATCCGGTCATCCGTTCGACGTTCTCGTCTGAACTGGAAAAGATCGGCCTCTCGATGCAGATGGATGCCGCGTACGTGAAGGAACTGGAAACGCTGCCGGCGCTCGCGGGTTGAGCCGCCGCGACTGAACCGTCAATCCGGTCCGGCTGAAGGTGCGGGGTATATCAGACCGATGTACCCCGCCAAGAATAAACACATCAGAGACTCTTGATGAAAACGAAATTCCGCCTCGCAGCAATTGTTGGACTCCTCGGTGCCGCGCTGACCTTCGTGGATTCCAGTCCCGCCATCGCGGCCGGTTATGTATCGAGCGAATCCGTCGCGCAATACACCGGCGCGGATCGCATGCAAAAGCTGATCGCCGGGGCGAAGCAGGAAGGCACGCTGACGGTCTATGCATCACTGCCGCCTGATGATTTCAATCCGGTCGTACAGGCCTTCGAAAAGAAATACGGCGTGCACGTGACTGTCTGGCGTTCGAGCGCTTCGGGCATTCTGCAGCGCGCGATCTCGGAAGGCCGTGCCGGCCGCCACGAAGCGGATGTGTTCGAAACCAATGGACCGCAGCTCGAAGCGATGTACCGCGAAAAGCTGTTGCAGCCGATCAAATCGCCAGTCCAGAAATCGCTGATTCCGCAAGCAATCGAGGACAACAACGCGTGGACGGCGACGCGCCTCAATGTATTCACCGTCGCGTACAACACGAACCTGGTCAAGAAGGCAGATCTGCCGAAGACGTACAAGGACCTGCTCGACCCGAAATGGAAAGGCAAGCTGGGTGTAGAAGGCCAGGATTCGATCCCATGGTTCGCGGACACCGTGCAGAATCTCGGCGGTCAACCGGGTATCGATCTGTTCAAACAGATCGTTGCCAGAAACGGCGTATCGGTGCGCCGCGGCCACACGCTGCTGGCGAATCTGGTCGCATCGGGCGACGTGCCGATGGCTTTTGGCATCTACAACTACAAGGTCCAGTCCATGAAGGAGGCCGGTGCGCCCATCGACTGGTTTTCGATCGGACCGGCCATCACGCAGCCGAACGGCGTGGGTGTTGCGCACATGCTCAAGCATCCGAATGCAGCCGTACTGTTTTATGACTTCCTGCTGACCGAAGGTCAAGCGATGTATGCCGACCACGATATGGCCGTGACGAACACGGCGGTCAAGCACAAGCTGCCGGACGTGGCAATGCAGATCATTTCGAATAAAGACATCATCGACAATCAGGCGAAGAACCAGGCGCTTTTCGACAACGTATTTAATGGCATGAACTGATCTCCGATCAGAAAGAGGTGCGCCGGATCCACGCACCTCTGCTTCCACCGAAAGCTTCACCACTATACAGACTGCTTTCCACACGGCGAATTGTGAGCCGTTTGGAGTCGTATTCCCGTTGTTCTTTTAAAGCGGGACAGGCAGCACATGCGGCGCCGCATTCCACAAGAGGTTTGTTTTAAATCGCAGAGCGTGGTTTTTTCAATTAACCATACTATTTATTTTCTACAAATCGCGGCACTCCCGCATGTAAGCATCGGCCAATTCAGGTCGACGCTTATTAAATCAACATTGGAGACTCATGAAAAAGAGAACTCTCGCATTGATGACTTTCCCTGCTCTCGCAAGTTTTGCGAGCGTCGCTCACGCACAAAGCTCGGTTACGCTGTACGGCATTGTGAATGAGGGGATCAACTACATCAATAATCAGAGCGGCGGCTCAGTGGTCGGCCTCATCAAAGGGCAAACCAATGGCAGTCGCTGGGGTCTACGCGGTTCGGAAGATCTTGGCGGCGGTATGAAAGCCGTCTTTGATCTGGAAAACGGTTTCGATGGTTCTGCCGGCACGCTCTCGCAAGGCGGTCGTCTGTTCGGCCGCTCGGCCTACATGGGTCTGCAAACACCGTACGGCAGGCTCACGCTCGGTCGTCAGTACGACGCGATGCACGACGATGTCGGCGAACGTCTGTCCGCGACCGGCATATGGGCATGGGTCGGCAGCCACCAGGGCGACTTCGATAACCTGAACGCCAATTTCCGGATGGATAATTCGATCCGCTATATCTCGCCTACGTATGCAGGCGTGAAGCTCGATCTGTTATTCGCACCCGGCGGCGCACCCGGTAACTTCGCGACCAACCGTCGTTATCAGTTGGCGGCGACGTACGATTCCGGCCCGATTCTCGGCGCAATCGCGTACGAGAATATCAACAACCCCGCGGTTTCGGTTTACGACAGTGCTGCCGCACCGGGCACGTCGGCATTCTCGTCACCCGGCAAGTCGCCGTCGTTCAGCGGCTTCCTGTCCGCGGCCAATCAGGCCATTTTTGCGGCAGGTATCGGCTACAAGTTCGGCACCGGTGGTCAGGTCAGCTTCGTGTACACGCGAACCATCTTCGGCGACATGCTGCCAACGAAGACGACACCGAATACCGGAACGGCGACGCTCAGCAGCTACGAAGGCAACATTCGCTATCGCGTGATGCCGACGCTGCTGCTTGCGGCCGCGTATGACTACACGACAGTGCGTGCGCCGGGCAGAGCCGCGCACTATCAGCAGGTCAACGCCGGACCGGATTACTTCCTTTCCAAGCGAACCGATATTCAGCTGAGCGGCATCTGGCAACTCGCCTCGGGTATCGATTCGACTGGCAAGCCCGCGGTCGGAACGATCGGTTCGCTCGGCGCCTCGACGACGCCTACGCAGGTTGCAGTCAAACTCCTTCTCCGGCATCGCTTCTAAAGCCAGTTGATGGATGGGCGAGGTTCTGTAGCACGGAACCTCGCGTTTCTTCTGAAATTTCGCACGCGCACTACGTATGAACGCCACGACCCAATCTATCCCACGCACTTTCAAGGCGGCTGTTGCTGTCGAACCGTCACGCACGGAAATTCAGACGTTCGAACGCCCGGCCATTACATCGTCCACCGGATTGCTTCGTGTTGCGATAACGGGCGTATGTGGCAGCGATGGCCCTTACTACAAGCAACTGCCGCAAAGCCGTGGGCCGTTGATCCTCGGGCATGAGACAGTCGGCCATATCGAGGAAGTCGGTGAGCTTGCCAGTGCGCGTTGGGGCCTCAAGGAAGGCGATTACGTCGCGCTCGAAGAATACGTTCCGTGCGGTCACTGCGAGTACTGCCTGTCGAACGAATTCCGCCTGTGCAATGCGACGGATTGGCGATTGAATGGTCTGCGTTACGGCGCAACCGGTTTGAAAACTGCGCCCTCGTTCTGGGGCGGCTTTAGTCAATACCAGTACCTGCAACTGAATACCGTATTTCACCGCGTGCCCTCGACTGTCGCGCCGAAACACGCAGCACTTGCGCTGCCGCTTGGCAACGGTATCGAATGGGCTTATTTACAGGGCGGCGCGGGTCCGGGCCAGGCCGTTGTCATTCAGGGACCTGGGCAACAAGGCTTGTCATGCGTCGTGGCGGCACGTGAAGCAGGCGCCGAGAAAATCATCGTCACGGGGCTTTCGACGCACACCGACCGCGAACGTCTTGCGCTGGCCAAGCGACTCGGCGCGGATCACACGATCGAGGTCGATCAGGAAGACGTGCTCGAACGTGTCGCGGATCTCACGGGCGGCTCGATGGCCGACCTCGTGATCGATTGTGCGTCCGGTGGTCCAGCAACTGTTGTTTCGGCAATCCAGCTTGCACGCAAGCGCGGAACGGTCGTGCTCGGCGGACAAAAGCGCGTGCCGATTCCCGAATTCAACAGCGACATGATCATCGCGCGCTTTCTCACGGTGAAGGGCATGCGTGGTCACAGCTATCAGTCGGTCGAACTCGCGTTGCAGCTCATCGCCGCGAACCGCCACGACGTCACGCAGATGAGCACGCACACATTCGGTCTCGATGAGACCGACCTCGCGCTGCGCACGTTGCAGGGCGACGGTGTCGACGGCGCGATTCACATGACGATCGATCCGTGGAAGTAAGCCATGCCTGACTACCCGACTCCATCCGAAGTGCGTTACAGGATCAAGACGCCGAATTCTTCGCCTCGTCGCATTCGTGTGATCGCGTTGACGGATAACGATCCCGAAGTTGCAAGCTGCCGTACGTATGCCGATGTCGAATTTGCAATGGCGAGCGATTTCGCCATGCTTTGGAAAGACTCCAATGCAAACGAGAGTCTCGATTCCGATGCGTTGAACAAGTGGCTCGGCACGCCCGATACCGTCGTGATTTCTGGCCGTGATGGTGACGACGCTCGCGCGATTGCCGTCGCGGCAAAAACGTATCGGATGAATGGCGTCACCGTATCCGTCGTGATCAGCCCTTCCGACCGCGAAACGAACAGCACGGCCGATACGTTGCGTCCGTACAGCACGATGATGGTTCTTCCGAAGAAGGACGGTTACCTCGGCGATCTGCTTTCTGCACTCGGCGCGTAGCAAGGAGACTATTTTGAAGCGCGACATCAATCGATGGTGGACGGTATTCGGCGGCGCGGTCTGTGTTTCCGTCGGCGCCGGTGTGTTGTCGGCATTTATGTTCGGGATGTTTATCAAGGCGATCGCCGCGGAGAATCACTGGAGCCGCGCGCAGGTTTCGCTCGGCTTGACCGTCTTCGAATTTTCGATGGGACCGGGCACCATTCTTCTCGGCTCGCTCATCGACAAAATGGGTGTGCGACGCCCTACGCTGCTATTTCTGATTCTGTTCGCCGCATCCACGGCGCTCGTGGGCGTGTTGCCGGCGTCGCCATTTATATTCGCGCTGGCATTCGTGGCGGTCGGTCTGTTCGCGCCCAGCACGAACGCATTGCCTTATGCGAAGGTAATCTGTGCCCGCTTCGATCGCCAGCGAGGCCTGGCGTTGGGGTTGATGGTCGGCGGTACGGCAGTGGGCGCGATGTTCATGCCGCACTATGCGGGTTACCTGCTGAAGCACTTCGGCTGGCGTGCCGGTTATTTCGGAGTCGCCGCGTTGATGGCAACGTTTTCCGTTCCCGCGCTCTACTTCCTCGTCAAAATGCCACCAGGCGTCGATGAAGAACTGGTGCGCAAAGCGCGTGAGGCGAAACGCGAACTGCCGTCGCTGTGGTCGCTATTCCTCGGCGATCAGACATTCCGTCTGCTGGGCCTTTCGATCTTCTGTGTGTCCGGCGTGCTGCTCGCCTTGCTTTCGCAGCTCGTGCCGATGATGACCGATCGCGGCGAAACGGTATCGGCCGCGGCAACGATGCTGTCGATTGCAGGCTTAACCTCGGCGCTCGGCCGTCTGTTCGCTGGCTGGTTGATGGATCGCGTTCATGCACCCTATTGCGCAGCGATGTCGTTCTCGCTGACGCTCGTTGGCGTGCTGATTCTCGCAACAGGCGCAACCGGTTACACAGCAATGATCGCCGCCGCGCTGATCGGCGTTTCAATCGGCGCGGAAGCAGACATCATTACGTTCATCGTAAGCCGCTACTTTGACCTGCGCCTGTTTGGGCGAGTGAGTGGTGCGATGTGGATGGCGTGGGGATGGGGGGCCGGCATCATGATCTTCGCATCTGGCCTATCGTTCGACCTCACGCACTCTTACAGGACCGCCCTCTGGACATTCTCCGGCTTTGTTTCGATCGCCGTCATCTCGATCATGCGACTCGGGCCATACGTTTATCCGGAACAACGTGATCCCAAGCGCACCACACTCGAGGCGAGCGCATCGGCGTGATTCGTGTCACAGCCTTCCCACTGTCGAAACAATAGCCGTCTACTTGTACGCAGGTCAGTTCTGAAGCGGCTTCGCCTGCGCGAGGCCGCCTTTAATGACCTGATTGCGTGGTGCCTCGCGCATCGGAACCGTAGGACGTTGCTACGTTCTTGCGCTGCTGGAGAACTGCCTGTGCTTGCTCCAGGTTCTCCGGATAGCTGTCATCAGCAACACCGGGGTTGTAGCCCGCCGCTTCCAGCTGTTCCAGTTCCGCAATCACCTGCGCCCGCGTGACGGGCTCAGCCGCATTCGACAACATCGGAACAAGAATGACAGCAGCGCAAACAGCATTGATCAGGAGTTTCATGGTCTTACCTCTTGGTTGTGAATATTGGATTTGTCAAATCAGTATACACCCATTTACAAGACAGATTGGGGAAACCACTAATTTACACATTACAAGAACCATAGCCCTCAAATTGGAACGCGCCAATTCTGAATTCGAGTAGGGAGTTCCAAATGTCGGAACGGAGAACTTGAGTAGAAATTGCAGTGCTTCGCTCGATGCGCGGATGCGTGAAGTACGCCGAATTCATCGAGTGCGCTGATTAAACACGGCACACGATCGGGCACGACGTACGTGCATCACACGAGAAGACAGATCTCTGAACGAGGTTGCTTTCGGGACTTTTTATTTCAAGAATGGAGACAGGATGATTACCCGACGTACCATATTGAAAGCCGGTTTTGGACTCGCATCGAGTGCGGCATTCGTGCCATTGCATGCCAGATCGGCCGAGGAAAATTCGCCAAATCTTGCACTGGCGACCTATGCCGGAACGGATCGCGCAGCCCGGATTCTCGCAGCGGCAAAAAAAGAAGGGCAAGTCAATTTCTACACGACGATCGCAAAGTCGGACCTCGAACCATTGCTCAAACCATTCGAGAAAAAGTATGGCGTCAAGGTCAATACATGGCGCGCAGGGGATGAGCAAGTTGTGCAACGTGCCGTTTCAGAAGCGCGAGCCGGCCGCTATATGCCCGACAACGTACATGTCGGTTCTTCATTCCTCGATAATCTGCGGCAAGAGAACCTGTTGCAGCCTGTCATATCGCCGATGTTTGCAGACCTGATTTCAGGATCGGTGCCGGACCATCACATGTGGGCATCGACACTGCTGTCTGTCTGGGTTCAGTCTTACAACACGAATACCATCAAGAAAGAAGATTTGCCTTCTTCCTTTGCCGATCTACTACTGCCGAAATGGAAAGGCAAGCTCGGTATCGAGTCTAAGAGTTCCGACTGGTTTGCAACTGTTTGCCAGCAGATGGGCAACGAAAAAGGCATCGCCTTCTTCAAGGAATTGATTGCCACGAATGGCGTATCCGTTCGCAACGGCAACTCCCTACTGAACAATATGGTTGCCTCAGGCGAAGTGCCGCTTGCACTCGAGACATACAACTACATGCCGATGCAGGCAAAGCGCAACAACGCTCCTATCGACTGGTTCCTGTTGCAGCCAGCGGTGGCGCGAGCGAATGGCATTGCCCTGTTCAAACACGCACCCCATCCTGCCGCGGGTATGTTGCTCTACGACTACATGCTCTCAATCGACGCGCAAAAAATTCTCGCGAGCATGGACTATGTGCCGACGCACCGGAATATCCCGTCACCTTTCCAGAACAGCCAGATAACGCCTGTCGATCCCGCGATGTCAGCGGCTGATCGCAATAAATGGAACGACCTCTTTAACCACCTGTTTCTGGCTTAAAGCTCACGTTGCGGCAATGAAAAGCTGCCCTGGTTCAGGGCAGCTTTTTCACTTTTCACCGGCTTGCGTGATGCTGCCGGATTGCGATGCGCCGTTGATGTCCGAACCGTACGCGGTATTAGCTGCGTTCTGTTGCGCGACGATAGCCTGTGCGTGCTTCAGGTTCCGCGGGTAGTCGCTTTCATCGGCCGGGTTGTAGCCTGCGTTTTCCAATTGAATCAATTCCGCGCGGACCTGCGCGTGCGTAAGCGGCTGAGCAGCATGCGACAGCACCGGAGCGACAAGAGCAACTGCAAGGGCGATATTGATGAGCGATTTCATATGAGCTTCTGTAGTGGTTCGTGGGCGGCGCACCGAGGCAACCCATGGAAAGCATTATACGGGTTTTTACCTACTTTGTCGTTACTTATAAAAGAAAGTTGTTCCTATATGAGGAACGAATTCCAAGACCTGTTGCACGGGTTGCGATAACCGAGATCAATCTCAAGTCTGCACGCCACGCAAAAAAGCCCTGCCAGAAGTGGTCAGGGCTTCATCCAGAGCGGTCGCCGCCGTCGCTTTCTACCAAACAGGCGGTGCAACGGTGGTGCCTGGAGCGCCGGAATACAGCGTCCAGTGTCTCGCTATGTTTGACGTCTTACGCAAATTGCGCAGTGGTGGAACCAGATATCGGACCCTTCGCAATTGGGTTCTGCGAAGAGGTGTACCGTTCACTCACATGCAAGGTATCGCCGCCAGCGAGCGACGCACCATCGCTCGCATCGAGCCTGAAATTCGCCACCAGTTGCTGTAGCAATGCGGACTGCTCGCGCACGTTCTGAGCCGCCGCCGATGCCTGTTCGACCAGCGCCGCGTTGTGCTGCGTAACCTCGTCGATCTGGACGATTGCCTGGTTTACCTGAACGATGCCGGTGTGCTGCTCGTCGGAAGCAGCGGCGATTTCGCCCATCAATGCAGTTACGCGCCGCACCGCGTGCACGACTTCTCCGATCGTGCCACCCGCTTCACCCACTTGCCGCGACCCGGTATCCACGCGTCCGACGGATTGCCCGATCAGCTCCTTGATTTCCCGAGCCGCGCTCGCGCTGCGCTGTGCGAGGCTGCGCACCTCCGAGGCAACCACCGCGAATCCGCGCCCCTGCTCGCCCGCGCGCGCGGCCTCTACCGCAGCGTTCAGCGCCAGAATGTTGGTTTGAAAAGCGATGCCGTCGATCACGCCGATGATCTGCTCGACACGCTCCGAGCTGCTGGCGATGCCCTCCATCGTTGTTACGACGTCGCGCATCACGTCGCCGCCGCGCTGAGCGATATCCGCAGCGCTGTTCGCGAGCGTGTTGCCTTGCCGCGCGTTTTCGGCGTTCTGCTTCACGGTTGCGGTCAATTGCTCCATGCTCGCGGCCGTCTCTTCGAGCGAGGCCGCCTGCTCCTCGGTGCGCTGGCTGAGATCCGTGTTGCCCATCGCGATTTGCGCAGCGCCCGTCGCGACGCTCTCGCTACTCGCGCGCACCTGCGTCACGATATCGACGAGCCGTTCATTCATGTGCCGCAATGCGCCCAGCAATTGACTGAGTTCGTCCCTGCCGCGAACTTCGATATGGGAAGTCAGGTCGCCGCGTGCAACCGTCGCGGCGATGGTGACGGCCCGATCGATGGGCACGGTGATCGAACGCGTAATCGCGTAGGCGACCGCGATGCTCAGCACAATCGCCACCACGATCGCCGCTATCGCCAGTCGCAGTGCAAAGCGATACTCGTCGTTAGCTCGCGCGCTCGCCTGTGTTGCACCTTTACGGTTGAACTCCACGTGAGCGTCGACATTGTGGGCATACTCGCGATAGTCACGCGACGATTCAGCGGCCAGCGTGCGCACGGCGGCGAAATCGCTGTCGCCGGCCGTGGCGAGTTTCACCAGCTTGTCGTCGATCTTCTGATACTCGGCCCAGCCCGCGCGATCATGTTCTAGGAGTTCGCGTTCGGCGGGCGAATCGATCAGCTTGTCGTAGTCCGCGAATGCGCGGGTTATCTTCGACAACGCGTGGTTGCGCTCGCTAACCGCGTCCTGCTTGCCTTGCGGATTAACCTCCAGCACCACGCGCAGCGTCGCACGGCGCGCCGAATCCGTCGCCGAGCGCAGATCGCCCAGCACCTGGACACCCGGCAACCAGTTTCGCGCGAGATCCTGCGTACCCGCCTCGATTCGCGACGCCTGATACAACGCGATGGCGCAGGTCGCGCACAGCACGATCAACACAACGGCAAAACCCGTCAATAGTCGGGCGCCGACTTTCAGATTGCCTAGCGCAAGCATCGCATTTTGGTTGTTATACCCAGGCGCACCGTATCAACTGAATGCAGCGCAGCGGGTGGATTTGCAGGAAAGGCGTCGGTATCCAACCGGCACCGACGCGGCTGAAACTTCAGAAGGCGTTTGCCTTTGCCTCGCGGGCTACGCAACCAACGTGTACTGTGCGCTTCGAGTGTGGGATCGACACGCACTGAGCCGCGAACGCATCAACGATCGGAGAGACTTCTTCGGATTTCAGCGCGCGGGTATTGCCAAGCGCCTGAATGGTGGTCTTCAGCGGATGATGAAGCATGGCGATGTTGTCTCCGTGGGCCGTCGCTTGCATGTCGCGGCCTCGTTCTTGAATGGTTCACCTGCGGTCGTCGAAGCGTTCCGCGGCTTTTCTAACGATCCCTGCAGCGCATCTACATGCAAGATAACGCCATGACTCAAACGTTCTTATATACGGACCGTCGATCCTTAATTGTGAACACACGATAACACCTGCTCTTGAAAGGTGTCAACGCTTGAGGAACGTTGGTGCCAACCCTGTCCATAACGCAACGGGGAAATGTCGGCTTTATAGGACTATCGAGCGGTGTGTTGGGTACTTCTGCTGGTTGCGTGGGATTAACCAGACTTGATGCAAGCCACGAGAACCGGGCTAGACGATGGTTTGAACCCCGCCTGCACGCGGCAGTGAGGCTAAAGGCTTCTACAACCGTTATCGGTGAGAGATTGCCGTCAAATTTGCCATAGGGCACTCGGCATTGGCAAACTCGGCGGCATTGAGCATGCCGAGCCCGCAAAACCAAAGCGGCAGACCACGAGGCCTGCCGCCGTTCTACTACTCGTAGCGTTTGCCATCCTCCAACAATTCCGGCGTACCAATCACCGCATTCAAACGGTCGAAATCAAGCATGCGCTCGCGCCATCCGACAGTCGACCCCGACGCATGCAGCCCGGCATAGTAGCCCTGCAGCGTATGAGCAACCGCGCGTGCCGTACCGCCCGGAAAGATGACGATCCCGAACCCGAGCGCGCCCAGTTCCCGCGCGCTTTGTACCGGCGTCTTGCCGCCCTCGACCATGTTGGCTAGCAACGGTGCGCGGCCGGCAAAACGGCTGCACGCGGCCGACATCTGCTCGACGGACCGCAGCGCCTCGATAAAGAGTGCATCGGCGCCGGCCTCCAGGTAGCGTTCCGCGCGCTCGAGCGCAGCCTCCAGCCCTTCGACAGCCACCGCGTCGGTGCGCGCAAGGATCAGCGTATTCGCGTCGTGCCGCGCATCGACGGCCGCGCGCACCTTGCCCACCATTTCGGTCGTGCTGACCACCGTCTTGCCGTCGAGGTGTCCGCAACGCTTCGGAAACGCCTGGTCTTCGAGCTGAATCATCGCCGCGCCCGCGCGCTCGAAACCGCGCACCGTGCGCTTGACGTTGAGCGCATTGCCGAAGCCCGTATCGGCATCGACGATGACCGGCAATTCGACGCGCTCGGTAATGCGCGCGAGCGTGTCCTCGACTTCGGAATAAGTGGTCAGGCCCACGTCGGAACGGCCGAGTCGCGTATAGGCGATCGACGCGCCGGAAAGGTAGAGTGCGTCGAATCCCGCTTGCGCGGCGATCAGCGCGGAAAGCGCGTCATAGACGCCGGGCGCGAGCAGAACCCCTTCCGCGAGCCGCGCCTTCAGTGTCGGCGATGTCGTCATGCAGTTGTCTCCGGTCCCATATAAAAGATGGTTGCTAATTGATCGCCAAGGTACGTTGCGAAATCACCGTATGCGCCGCAATGTGACCGCCCGCGACCGCCGACAGCAGACCGTTGCCGGACAGATAGCCCCACACGGCGTTGCCCGACACACCGCGTGCGGCACCACCCGCCGCCAGCAGATTCGGCAGCGCTGTGCCGTCCTCGCGCAGCACGCGGCACTGTGCGTCGATGTCGAGACCGCCCTGCGTATGAAACAGCGCACCGGTGACCTTGATCGCGTACCACGGCGCGGCAAGCGAGCGCGTGAAGCGACGGCCATCCGGCGCGGTAACGTCGGGCGCGATCCCGTCGAGCGTGCCGCGCAGCGTCGCCGCATCGCAGCCGATCAGCGCGGCCAGCGCGTCGATGTCAGTCGCGGTCTTGATCGCGCCGGCGGACTCGGCTTCACAAAAGTCCGGGAACGTGCGCGCGAGCGCGAGCGTCTGCGCATCGAACACGGTCCAGGCAATCCCATCGGGTTGCGCGAGCACATGTACCGCCGCTTCCGAATATCCGTGCGTCTCGTCATGAAAGCGGCGGCCCGTGCGATTGATCTGCACACCGCCATCCATGATGACCGCCCACGTGATCAGGATGCCGTGCGGGCTCGCCCACGAGCCGTGCCCCTGGTAGCCGCCCAGATCCGCTTGCGCCGCGCCGAGCTGGCGGCCCCATAGCAGCGCACTGCCGTCGTTGCCTTCATGGCCGCCGTAGACGGCCTCGGCCATCTCCGGCAGCAAGGCCGCGCGCAACTCGGGGCTGCCACCGAAGCCATTGCACGCGAGCAGCACGGTGTCGCACCGCAGATATTCCATCACGCCATCGGGCCGCTCGCCGCCCACCGCGACGATGCGCTGGTTCTCGTCGACCCACAGTTCGCGCGCCAGCATGCGCGTCAGAATCGCGGCATCGGTTGCCGCGACCGCGCGTTCCAGCGCGGCCATCAGCGCGGCGCCGGTGCGCTCGGGCAGGCTATGCATGCGGCGCGCGGTATGACCGGGGTACAGGAAGCCGTCGAGAATTTCGAACGCGAGACCGTGGCGCGCAAGTGCGTCGATCGCCGCGCCCGACGCTTCGCTATAGGCGCGCACCAGGTGCGCCGCCGCCGTGCCCTCGGTCTTGCCGAATATGTCGGCGGCAAAGCGCTCGGGGCTGTCGTCGATACCCGCAGCGCGCTGCGCCGCACTGCCCGCCGCCGGAATAAAGCCGGAAGACAGCGCGGTCGAGCCGCTCGGCACTGCGTCGCGTTCGAGCAGTACGCAATCGATGCCCGCGTCCTGCAGCGCGAGCGCGGCGGTCAGCCCGCACGCGCCCGCGCCGACGATCACCACGCTGACGTGCGGCGCGTCATCGGCCGGCGGCAGCCCATGTTTGACGATCGGCGCGCTCATGATGCGAGCCGGCCCGCGAAGGCCTCGCAGGACATCACGTCGGCAACGCTGCGCAAGTCGGTCAGCGCGGCATCATGCGCGGCCTCCGTTGGCGCCGCGCAACCATCCGCGAGCACCAGCACGCGATAGTCGCGCATATGCGCATCGCGCACCGTACTGGCCACGCCGCCATTGGTGACGATCCCGCAGATGGCCACCGTATCGATGCCGGCGCGGCGCAGCAGCCAGTCGAGCTGGGTATTGAAGAACGCCGAGTAAGCGACCTTCGATACCGACGCATCGGCGTAACAGGCCAGCTCCGGAACGGTCGCATGGCCCGGCGAGCCGGCCACGAAATCGCCGCGCGCGAGGAACGGGCGCAACTGCTTCAGATGCGGCGAGATCATCGGCTCGCCATGCGCGTCGGGCCACAACGTGAACTGGCTGGTCGCGACGTAGCCGCCGCGCGCCTTCAGTTCACGGGCAAGCGGCGCGATGCGCGCAGGCAGCGCGCGCGCCGCGGGCGCGACCGCGCCGCCACGGTCGTACGCGCCGCCCGCGCCGATGAAGTCATGTTGCAGATCGACGATCACGAGCGCGGTGCGCCGCGTGTCGACAAAGAGGTCATGTGCGCTCATCGCGGGTTCCTCAGCAAGCGTCGCGGGTGATCAGCAGATTACCGAGCGCATCCACGCGCGCGGAGAATCCCGGCTCCAGCCAGATCGTCGTGTCCGATTGTTCGAGAATGGCCGGACCGCTTACGCGCGCATCGACCGGCAGCGCAAGCCGCTCGTAGCGCGTCGCCTGCCACCACTGTCCGGCGTGATAGACCTGCTGCGTGCCGAGCGGCGCCGGCATCTCGCGCGTCTGCGGCGCGAGCACCGCGAGATCGAACTTCGGACGCACGCCGATGCGTGCATAGCGCAGATTCATGATGCGGACCGGAATGCCGTCGAGCGTGCGGCCGAACGCGTCACGGTAGACGCTCTCGAACGCGCGCGCGATACCCGTGCGATCGAGCGCGTCGCGCACCACCGGCACACGCACGGTATGGCTTTGCCCCACGTACAGCATGTCGAGTTCGATCGCCTCGCGCACCGCGTCGAAGCGCACGCCCGCCGAGTCGAGACGCTGCTGGCACGCTTGCGCCATCGTATCGACGCGCGCGCGCAGATCGTCGATGTCGAGCGCGGCGAGCGGCTGGTTCAGCGTCTGCACGCTGTCGTGGCGCATGTCCGCGATCACGCAGCCGAGCGCCGAGGTCACGCCCGGATAGCGCGGCACGATGCCGGTGGTCGTGCCGACTTCGCGCATCATCGCGCACACGTGCAGCGCGCCGCCGCCGCCGAACGGCATATAGGCGAACTGGCGCGGATCGTGCCCGCGTTCGATCGACACGAGACGAATCGCGCCGGCCATGCGCGCGTTGGCCACCGTCAGAATCGCCTCGGCCGCCGCGAACGGATCGAGCCCGAGCGGCGCGGCCACGTGCTCGCGAATGGCCTCGGCGGCACGCTGCGTATCGAGCTTCGCGAGCAGGCCGCCACCGAGCGGACGGTCCGCGGCGATGCGGCCAAGCAGCACGTTCGCATCGGTGACGGTCGGGCGCGTATTGCCACGTCCGTAGCACGCGGGGCCCGGATTGCTGCCCGCCGATTCGGGGCCGACCTGCAGCAGCCCGCCCGCATCGACCGACGCGATCGAGCCGCCGCCGGCGCCGATGGTCTCGATCTGGATCATCGGCGAGCGCACCACCATGCCGAAGTCGATCGAAGTCTGCGCCGACAACGACGCTTCGCCGCCCGACACCAGCGACACGTCGAACGACGTGCCGCCCATATCGCCCGTCACGACGTTCGGAAAGCCCGCGGCGCGCGCGATCGCCGCGCAGGCGATCACGCCGGCCGCGGGTCCCGACAGCGCGGTGCGCACCGGCACGTCGCTCGCGGTCTGGCGGGACATGATGCCGCCGTTGCTCTGCACGACCAGCAGTTCGCCACCAAAGCCCTGTGCCTGCAGATCGCGTTCGAGGCGCGCGAGATAGCTGCCGACCACTGGCTGCAGCGCGGCGTTCAGCGTGGCCGTCGAGCAGCGTTCGAATTCGCGGATCTCGGGCAGCACTTCGGTGGCCGCCGTGACGTTCGCGTTCGGCCACAGCGCGCGTACGGCCGCGACCGCGCGCTGTTCATTCAGCGGATTGGCGTAGGCGTTCACGAAGAACACACAGACCGCTTCGCAGTCGGCATCGAGCAGCGCCTGCGCGGCCGCGCGCACCTGCTGCAGATCGACGTCGGTATGCATAGTGCCGTCGGCCAGCACCCGTTCATCGACCTCGATGCGCAGATTGCGCGGCACGACCGGCGTGAAGTCGCCGCGCAGTCCCCACGTGGCGGGACGGTCGCGGCGGCGCATTTCGAGCACGTCGCGAAAGCCCGCGGTGGTGATGATGCCGGTGCGCGCGATCTTGCGTTCGAGCAGCGCATTGGTGCCGACCGTGGTGCCATGCACGATCGTCGCGATGGCGCTGGCACCACGCGCGCCGCTACCTGCGCCCGCGTTCGTATCGCCGGCCACGCGTTCGATCCCGTGCATGAAGCCGCGCGCTTCCTCGCCGCGCGTCGACGGCACCTTGACGATGCGCGCCTGTCCGGCCGCTTCGTCGAGCACGAACAGATCGGTGAAAGTACCGCCGACATCCACACCGACGACGAGCGGCGCCGCATTATTCGCCGTGCCGTTGACCGCTTTGATCTCTGTACTCATGCCTGTTGCTCCTTGCTGCGCGGGGTGCTATCCGCACCACGGTCCGCGTTGTCCGGCTGGGTCACGTAGCCCATCGCGCGATCGTGCCGGCGGGCCGCTTCGCTGCGCCGTGCCGGATCGCCGTAACCGCCGCCGCCAGGTGTTTCGAGGCGCACGCGCTCGCCGCGCGCGAGCCGGATGCCGAGCATCTTCGACGCCATCGGCGGCGTATGCCATTCGCCCTCGTGCTGATAGCGGAACACGTTGGGCACCGAGGTGCCGCCGCCCGCGATGCCCTGCGGCGCGGAACGGCCCCGTTCACCGAACACGAACGCTTCGGCGTTTTCTTCAAGCAGCTCGATCTCGTAGATCGCACCGAGGCCGCCGCGATGCTCGCCGTCGCCAGCCGAGTCGGGGCGCAGCGCCCATTGCGTGAAGCGCACCGGATACGCGGCTTCGAGAATTTCCAGCGGCGGAATCGTCGCGGTCGAGATCGGCGCGTTACCGTGTGACAGACCATCGCCATCCGAATGACCGCCGTGGCCACCGCCGAAGAAGCTGAACATCACCCAGCGCTGCCCTTCGCGCCCCGGATCGCTGCGATAGCCGGCGATCGACAGTGCGTTGATCGTGCCGTACGCCTGCGCCATCGCACGCTCGGGCGCGGCCTGTGCCATCGCGCAGAAGATCACGTCGATCATGCGCAGGATCGTCTCGGTGTAGCCGCCCACCGGACGTGGCCGCTGCGCCGAGATCAGCAGGCCGTCGGGCAACGCGAAGTCGACCGCGTCGAGCACACCCGCGTTGGCCGGCACGTCCGGAAACAGATGTTTGAGCGCGACATAGCACGCGGCAATCGCGGTGGCGCGCGAGATGTTGACGGGCCCCCGGCACGCGGGCGACGTACCGGCGAAGTCGAGCGTCAGCGTGTCGCCGGCCACTCGCATCGACAGCGCGATGGTCAGCGGTTCGTCGCGCACGCCGTCGTTATCGAGCGTGTCGCGGTACGTGTATTCGCCATCGGGCAGCGCCGCGATATGCGCGCGCATCAGCTTCACCGCGCGCTCGCGCAGCAGCCCGAGCGCGTCCTGCACGGTCGCGTCGCCGTATTCGTCGAGCAGATCGGTGAGCCGCCGCGCGCCGAGTTCGAGCGCGGCGAGCTGGCCGTTCAGATCGCCCCACAGGCTGTCGGGCAAGCGCGTATTGGCCTTCAGGATCGCGAGCACGTCGGCTTCGAGTTCGCCGCCGCGTACGATGCGCACCGGCGGAATCTGCACCGCTTCCTGCCAGCACTCGGTCGCGGCCGGGTTGTAGTTGCCCGGCACCGCGCCGCCCACGTCGTGCCAGTGCGCGGCCGACGCGAGAAAGCAATACAGCTTGCCGTCGCGAAACACCGGGCGCACGAGCTTGAAATCGTTCGCGTGCGTGCCGCCGTCGTACGGATCGTTGAACAGCCACACGTCGCCGTCGCGCATGCCGCCGCGCTCGGCCGCCGCATGCGCGGCCGCCTGCACCGCGAACGCCATCGCGCCGACGAACACGGGCAGGCCGGATTTGCCCTGCACCAGCGTCGCGCCGCTCGCGGCGTCATAGATGCCGTGGCAGGCGTCGTGTGCCTCGGCGATGATCGGATTGAACGCGCTGCGATACAGCGTCGCGTCCATTTCGTCGGCGATCTGTTCAAGCCGGCCTTTCAGGACCGCCAGCGTGACGGGGTCTAGCATGAGGAAGCTCCGTGGTTGAGCGGATAGCGCTGTTTGAGCAGATTCAGCAGCCCGCCCGCGTCGGCCATGTCGAGAAGAAATCCCGGCACGCTTTCGCAGACGAGCCGGCTGCCGTCGGCGCGTTCGATATAGCCTTCGCGTGGCGCAAGCGCGAGCGATTCGCCCTCGGCAATGCGCTGCGCGTCGGCGCAGGTGAGCAGCAACAGCCCGACATTGAAGGCGTTGCGGAAATACAGACCGCTGAACGACGGCGCGATCACCGCGCGTACGCCCAGATGCACGAGCGCGGCGGCGGCCTGCTCGCGCGACGAGCCGATGCCGAAGTTCGCGCCGGCCACCAGCACGTCGCCCGCGCGCACACCGGCGGCGAATTCCGGACGCACGCGTTGCAGGCAATGACGCGCAATGTCATCGATACCGAACTTCATGTACGCGCCCGGCGCGAGCGCATCGGTGTCGATGTCGGCGCCGACACACCACGCGCGATGGCGCGGCGGAACGTGTTGCCTATCCGGCGAGGAAGAAGATGGGACTGCGATGGTCATGGTCTCAGGCAAGCAGGTCGCGCGGATCGGCGATGCGCCCGGTGAGCGCGGCGGCGGCGACGGAATAGGGAGAGCCCAGATACACCTGAGCCGTTTCGGCGCCCATGCGCCCTTTGAAATTGCGTGCCGTGCTCGACAGCACCGTCGCGCCCTCGGGAATCGAGCCGCCATAGCCCGCGCACGCGCCGCACGAATTGGCCAACACCTGCGCGCCCGCGTCGCGCAGCACGTCCATCACGCCTTCGCGCGCCGCCTGTGCCTCGTCGCGCGCCGAAGCGGGCGCCACCACGAAGCGCAGGCCGTCGGCCACGCGGTGTCCCTTCAGCACGCGCGCGGCGGCGCGCAGATCCTCCAGCTTTGCGCCGGTGCACGCACCCAGATAGGCGACCTGTACGGCCACGCCGTCGAATGCATCGATCGACTGCGTATTCGCGGGGCTATGCGGCGCGGCGATCTGCGGCGCGAGCGTGCGCGCGTCGAACTCGTGCAGTTCGGCGGCGGCGTCCGCGTCGCCGTGCCAGCGCGTCACGTCGCGCTCGCCGCTCGCGTCACTGATGCCGACCGAACGCAGATACTCGACCGTCAACGCATCGGGCGCAACGAGGCCGACCTGCGCGCCGAGTTCGGCGCTCATGTTCGACAACGTCATGCGTTCCTGCATCGACAGCGCGCGCACGGCCTCGCCGCAAAACTCGACGGCCTGGTAGCGGCCGCCGTTCATGCCGAAGCGGCCGATCATGTGCAGCATCATGTCCTTCGCGGTCACGCCGTCGGCGAGTTGCCCGTGCCAGCACATCTGGATCGTCTCGGGCACCTTCACCCAGATTTCGCCCGACACCGCGACGCCGAGCATTTCCGTCGCGCCGATGCCGAACATGTATGCGCCCAACGCGCCGCCAGTGGGCGAGTGCGAATCGCCGCCGACGCAGAACATGCCCGGACGCAGATGGCCATGCTCGGGCAACACGACGTGGCAGATACCCACCGAGTCGTAGACGTTCGGCAGCGCCTGCTGCGCGGCCCAGTCGCGCGCGATGCGCACGATACGGCGCGATTCGTCGTCTTGAGCCGGCACGTAGTGATCGAGCACCAGCACGATCTTCGACTTGTCCCACAGCGTCGCGCCGAGCGTCTCCAGCATCGGCTGCAGGCGGCGCGGGCCGCTCGAATCATGGAACATCGCCAGATCGACGCGGCAGGTGACGATTTCGCCAACAGCGACCGTGTCGCGGCCGCACGCGGCGGCCAGCAGTTTTTGTGTCAGCGTTTGTGCAACGGACATCGATTACATCCCCAGATAGGCGCGGCGCAATTCGTCGCTCGCGAGCAGTTCGGCGCAGGTGCCGCCGTGGCGGATCGCGCCGTTTTCCAGCACGTAGCCGCGCTGGCCGGTTTCGAGCGACTGGCCGACGTTCTGCTCGACGAGCAGGATCGACAGCCCGTCGCGTTGCAGCCGCGCGATCAGCGCGAACAGTTCCTCGACCATCAGCGGCGACAGACCGAGCGACGGTTCGTCGAGAATCAGCAGGCGCGGTTCGGCCATCAGACCGCGGCCGATCGCGAGCATCTGCTGTTCGCCGCCGGACATCGTGCCGGCCGGCTGCGCGATACGTTCGCGCAGGCGTGGAAACAGGTCGAGCACGCGTTCGAGGTTGCGCTCGCGCGCGGCACTTGCCCGCGCGAAGGCGCCGAGCGCGAGGTTTTCGCGCACGCTCAGGTTCGGGAAGATGCGCCGTCCTTCCGGTACGTGAATCAGACCCGCCTGCACGACCTCGCGATAGTGGCGTCCGGTGAGTTCGCGGCCGTCAAAGCGCACGTGGCCGCTCCATGCCGGCACGATCCCGGACAGCGTGTTGTTCAGCGTGGTCTTGCCCGCGCCGTTGCTGCCGAGCAGCACGACGATCTCGCCTTCGTCGACTTGCAGGTCGACGCCGCGCAGCACCTCGACGCGGCCATAGCCGGTGCGCAACCCTTCGACTTCGAGCAGCATGCTCATGGCGCACCTCCAACGCGCGCGGCGCCGGGCGCCATGTTTGTTGCGGTCGCATGCGCCGCGAGCCGCTGAGCGGTGCCATGGCCCAGATACGCTTCCACCACGGCCGGATCGGCGGTGACTTCGCGCGGCGCGCCCGCCGCGATCAGGCGGCCTTGCGCCAGCACCCACACATGCTCGGCAAGGCTCATCACCGCGCGCATCACATGCTCGATCATCAGCACGGTGACACCGCTCGCCGCGATCTCGCGCACCACCGGAATCATTTCGTCGATCTCGCTCGGATTGAGGCCGGCCAGCACTTCGTCGAGCAGCAGCAGACGCGGACGCGTCGCGAGCGCACGCGCGAGTTCGAGACGCTTGCGTCCGGCCACTGTCAGATCGGCAGCAGGTTTATCGAGTTGTGCATGCAGATGGACGCGCTCAGCGATCGCTTCCGCTTCGCGCAGCGCCGCGCGCCGCTCGCGCAGATGCAGATGCGCGCCGACTGCGATGTTCTCGCGCACTGTTTGCGCGCCGAACGGCTGCACGATCTGGAACGTGCGCGTGAGCCCCTGGCGCGCCGTCAGATGCGGCGCCTGACCGGTGATGTCGCGGCCGAGGAATTCGACGCGGCCCGCGGTGGGCCGGAGAAAACCGGATAGCAAGCCGAACAGCGTCGTCTTGCCCGCGCCGTTCGGACCGACCAGCGCGCCGAGCATGCCCGGCCTGATCGCGAGATCGACGTCCTGCACGGCCTTCAGGCCGCCGAATGTGACGGACAGCCCTTCGGCTTTCAATAGTGGCTCAGACACGGGCCTTCTCCTTCGCGGTGACGGACCGGGTAGCCGGATCCTCGGGCTCGTCGCGCCGGCCGGCAAAGATCCGCCGCACCGACGCGCCCGCGCCCGACAGACCGCGCGGCAGGAACATCACGATCACGACGAGCACCGCGCCGTAAATCACCATCGACAGACCGGGCAGTTCGCCGAACAGATTGCGCGTCGCTTCGCCGAGCAGATAGAGCACCGCGGCACCGAGCACCGGCCCCCACAACGTGCCGAGTCCGCCGACGATCGCGCCGACCAGCGCCTCGACCGAGATCGTCGCGCCGAACGCGATATCCGCGTCGATGTACTGGAACATCTGCACATAGCACGCGCCCGCCGCGCTCATGAAGAGCCCCGATAGCGCGATCGCGCCGAGCTTCACGCGCAGCGGGTCCACGCCTACCGCGCGCGCCGCGTGTTCGTTATCGCGGATCGCCTGAAGCCACGCGCCGTAGCGCGAGTGACGCAGCCAGGCGGTAACGGCGAGCGCGGCCGTCACGAACACCAGCAGCACGAGCGCATAGCCGCGCGGCGACGCGAATTGCAGATTGCCGAGGCGCTGATGCAGCGGCACCATCAAGCCGACGCCGGCGCCGGTGAACGACAGCGATACCGCGAGGATGCGAAACACTTCCGCGAACGCCAGCGTGACGAGCGCGAAATAGGAACCCTTGAGGCCGTAGCGGAATGTGATTGCGCCCATCGCGAGCGCCGTCACGACGCCGACCAATAGCGCGAACGGTATCGCGAGCCATGGATTCCAGCCCCACTGCAACTGCGCGATCGCTTGCGCATAGGCACCGACGCCGAAAAACAGCGCATGGCCGAACGACAACTGACCGCCGTAGCCGCCGAGAATGTTCCAGGCCTGCGACAGCAGCACCGAGTACAGCGTCATCATCACGAACGTCAGCGCGACGCCGGATTGCAGCATGAACAGCGCGGCCGTGACGACGACGGCGAACAGAACGATTGAACGAAGATCGCGCATCGCTTACGCCCTCGCGCCGAATAGGCCCTGCGGACGCAGGAGCACCACGATGATGAACAGCGCGAAGATGCCCATCTGTCCGAGCGAATCGCCGAGCCACAAACCGCCGAGCGACTCGACCACGCCGATCAGCAGACCGCCGAGCAACGCGCCGACGAAGCTGCCCATGCCGCCGAGCACGACGATCGTGAAAGCGATCAGCACGAAGCCATTGCCGACCTGCGGATTCACGTAGTAGGTCGGCAGCAGGAAGCACGCGGCCGCGCCCACGCAGGCCATGCCGATACCAAACGAGATCGCGTACACGCGCTCCACGTCGATGCCCATCAGCTTCGCGCCGTGCTTCTCGCGCGCCACCGCGCGGATCGCGCGGCCGAGACGGGTTGCGCGCATGATCCAGAACAGCAGCGCGGAGACGGCCAACGCGCCGCCGAGTGCGATCAGCTTGGGCACCGCGAGCATCACCGGACCGATATTGACGGTGGCGAGCGTGTAAGGCGTGTCGATCGTGTGCGTGTCCGAATGGAACACCACGAGCGCCAGGTTCTCCAGCACGATCGCGATGCCGAGCGTGACGAGCAGGATGTTCTCGTCCTTGCCGTGACTCGCGCGCTCGATCACGCAGCGCTGCAATGCATAGCCGAGCGCAAACATGCCGAGCGTGACGAACGGCAATGCCACATACGGGTCGATGCCGAGCTTCTCCCTGGCGAGCCAGACCGCGTAGAGCGCGACCATCAACGCTGCGCCGTGCGCGAAGTTGATGATGTGCAGCACGCCATACACGAGCGTGAGGCCGAGCGCGATCAACGCGTACACAGCACCTGTCGTCAGGCCGTTCAGCACGGCGGACAGCAGAATGACCGGGTCCAGCATGACCTCAGGCCTTCAGCGGAAAGACCGGCGCGACCTGCCGGTAGGTATCGGGCAGGATCACCTTGATATCGTTGCCGGACACCTGCGTGAGCAGCGGCTGCGCGCCGGTGTTCTGACCGTTGCTGAAGTGGGTCGGACCGTAGGGCATGAAATGGTTGCTGAACGTGCTCGCGGCGAGTGCCGCGGTGATCGCCGCGCGATCGGTCGAATGCGCGCGTTCGATCGCGTCGGCGAGCAGCATCATCGACGTGTAGGTCATGAAGACCTCGTAGCTGAAGAAGGCGCCCTTCGCATCGACGCGTTGCTTGAGCGGCGCGACGCGTGGATCTTTCGGATTGAACCAGTGATTGCAATCGATGATGCCGTCGGCGATATCCGGAAACTCCTTCAGAAACTTGTAGCTCGACGCCGCGCCGCCGAGTACCGAATAGATCGCTTTCGGGCGAACCTGCTGCTGCTTCATCGCGCGCAGCAGCAGCGCGTATTCGTTGTAGTAGTTCGCGGGAATCACGATATCGGGATTCACCGAGCGCATGCGCAGCACGATGTTGTTGAAGTCGCGTGTCGGGTTCGCGTGCTTGACCACTTCCTTGACTTCGAAGCCGTGCGCCGGCAGTTCCTTTTGCAGCAGTTGCGCGGTACCGGTGCCGAACAGCGATTCCTCGTGCACGATCATCACCGTCTTCGCAGGCTTGCCGGCGGCGGTATTGAGCGCGGCCAGACCCTCGACCGCCGCAGCCGAACAGATCCGGTAGCCCGGTCCGAAGCGGAACGTATTCGTGAGTCCGCGCTCGACGATCTGGTCGGCGACGCCGACATCGACCACATGCGGCAGCCCGTATTTCGCGGCGGTTTGTGTGGTCGCGAGACAGATGGCCGACGCATACGCGCCGAGCACCGCCGATACCCCCGCTTCGTTCATCCGCTCGACCTCGGCGGAGCCCGCTTCGGGACGCGATTGCGCGTCGCCGAGAACGGCCTCGATCGGCGCGCCGCCCAGCGACTTGATACCGCCCGCCGCGTTGATGTCCTCGATCGCGAGCAACGCGCCCAGCCGGCACTGCTGACCGGAATAGGCGAGCGCGCCGGTGACGGGATGCAGCACGCCGATACGTACGGGCTTGCCGGCGGCGCGCGCCGTCAGCGAGACACCCGAGGCGGTCATAACGGCGAGTGCAGTGGACTGGCGCAGGAACGCGCGACGCGAATTCATGGGCGATTCTCCAGGCGGGATCAAGAGGATTTCGTGGCCAGCTCATCGCTGACCGATACTTTGGCGTCGATGCCACCGACGCGTGAAAGCTGCATCTGATACTGATAGCGGTCCGGCCGGTAGAGGCCCTGCAGCAGTTGCACCGGGCGCTCGTTGACGTCGCGCACGAGCCGCGTGACGGCCAGCAGCGCGGAACCTACCGCGACTTCCAGATGCCGCGCGACCACCGCATCGGCAAGCCGCGCGCTGATGGTTTGCGTCGCCGCACCCAGTTCGACGCCGGCTTCTTCGAGCAGCACCAGCATCGGTTTGCGTTCGAGATCCTTGCGCGTGATCTGCGCGAGGCCTTCCGGCACGTGCGTCGTGATGTAGGAGATCGGCCCGGTCTGCGCGCTGCGTACGCGAATGCACTTGAGAACGGACGCACCGGAATCGAGCGCGAGTGCTTCCGCAATCGCCTCGGTTGCATTCACCACGGTGCTGTCGATCACGTGGACACGCGTGCGCAGACCCATCGTGACGATATTGCCGAGCAGGCCGTTCAGATGCGCCTTTTCGCGCGATATGCGGCTGCCCTTGCCGTCGCCGGTGGAGCGTCCCTGCTGCAACGGCCATGTGCCGAGACCCGGGCGGCGCACGATCAGGCCGTCGGCAACCAGCATTTCCATCGACTTGCGAATCGTGATGCGGCCGACACCGAACTGCTCGGCCAGTTGATGCTCACCAGGCACGCCATCGCGATCGAAACGTCCCTCCTGCAACTGTTCACGCAGGACGAGGTAGATCTGGTGATACTTCGGCAGGGGCAAGGACATATCCATGGCGACGATTCTCGAAGTGTCATAATGTCCCGTCAATGGAACAAACTAAGCGGCAAATGTTCTATCGGGGAAACACCTACGCGAAACGATCAGGCTTGCAAACAGGGATCGCGCACCGCGCTCGTGCCTTGAATCGGTGCACACGCAAGCGTGGTATCCGCGTACCGCGAGAACCGTCCTGCGTGCTCAGAAACGATGCCGCAGACCGACGTAATAGCTCATCTGATTGTCCGCGCCATTGAGCTTCACGCCTGAGCCGCCGGTCCAGTTGGTGGTCGTGGTGCCGAAGAGTCCGGACCAGTCACCGTCGACGCGCTCATAAGCAGCAGCGAAATAGAGGTCGGTGCGTTTGGACAGGAAATAGTCCACCACGCCATATAGCGTTTGCCGCTTGCCGCCGAAGTTGCTCGCGGTGGTGTTGTTGTACATGTACGCGCCGATCAGTTGCCAGGCCGGCGCGGGCAAGTAGCTCGCGGCGAGCGTGAAGAACTGGTCGCGCCGCGCGGCCGAGAACACCGAGCCGATCGCGGCGACCGTGGTCGGCGTGGCTGGCGTGCTCATGTTGGTGATCGAGGCGGAATCCACGCCGCCATTGGTGGCGTCGAAGCCGGCGTCGCGCTGGCTTTGCAGATAGTCCGCATGCAGCGTCACCGCACCCAGTCCAACTTTCGCACCCAGCGACCAGGTTTTCGCCGAGCGGCTCTGCGAATCTCGCGTCTGCTGCACTTGCGCGGTGGCCACGCTCTTGCCGTGCGTATACGACAGACCACCCGACGCCGATGAGCGCGCCGAGTTATGACCAGCGATGCCGCCGAACGCGTACTGCAGGTTCACGCCGAATTCGCCGAACTTTCTGGTCCACGTAATGGCATTGTCGTAACGCTGGCCGGTGAGGAAAACGAGCCACGAATTGGTCGGCGGCGCGCCGATAAAGATCGGATCGACCGATGAAATCGCGACCACCGCGCCGGTGTACTGGCGGCCCAGATCGACTTCGCCCCATATCCCCTGAAGCCCGACGAACGCCTGGCGGCCGAATAGCTGGCCTTGCTGATCGAAGGTGCCCTTGTCCGAATTGAAGCCGTTTTCGAGCACGAAATGCGCCTTCATGCCGCTACCGAGATCTTCGAAACCCTGCAGCCCGAAGCGGCTGGCGGAAAGAAAGCCCTCGCCGGCCTGGTTCATCGACACGACGTGGCCACCATTCGGATCCGCATGATTCTGGAATACAACGGCGCTTTCGATCACGCCATAAAGCGTGACGCTCGACTGGGCATGCGCAGGTACCGCCGCGGTAGCGAGAAGCGTGGCGGTGCAGGCCAGCACGGGTATTCTGTTCAATAACGTGTTCATGTTCTTTTACTTGTGGTTGGAGAAGAAGGCCATTGGTAACGAGCTGCGCTTTCGCCGCGCACGAGCGTGCTCCACCCTGGTGCGCGAAATCGCGCACCAATGGCAGGCGTCGGAAATAGATGGAAAATCACGCGGTGAAATGCGAGAACGCACCGCGTCAAATGAAATCAACCGTGCTTAATGCACGTCATTCGATCGATACGGGAATAGTCATGAGCGGCACCATGGGAGTCGGCTAGATGCGACTCTATGAGGCTCAATTTGTAGCGTCAATGGAACAAATGACGGGGAAAATGTCCTATCGGGCAAATCCCTAGCGGGTAGAAGAACTCGATTGTCTTTCGGAAAGTTAACTGAATACCTTCCGCTTTTGGCAATGAGTAGTCAGCAAAGAGGGCATTTCGCTAATCAAGCTCAATCCGCGGCACAGCCGCCACTAGCCTCTGCGTATACGGATGCTGCGGCGTCGTCAGTACGTCCTGAGCCGGACCGATTTCCACGAGCTCGCCTTTCATCATTACCGCGACGCGATCCGCAAATGCACGCGCGATCGAGATGTCATGCGTCGTCATCAGATACGCGACGTCGCGGCGACGCTGGATCTCAAGCAGCAGATTCAGCACCTGGCCGCGAATCGATACATCGGCGCCCGACAGCGGCTCGTCGGCGATGATCAGGCGCGGCTCCATCGCGAGCGACCGTGCGATCGATACGCGCTGACGCTGGCCGCCGCTCAACTCGTGTGGAAAGCGGTCGAGAAACCTGGCCGCCGGCAGCAAACCGACGTCTTCCAGCAGCGCGGTGCAACGCGCGTGCTCGTTGCCGGGCTGCTTCCACAACGCTTGCGTCAGCAACGCACGCACGGTCTTGCGCGGATTCAGCGACGCTGTCGAATCCTGAAAGATCGGCTGCATGTCGGTGCGCAGCCGGCGGAACGCGTCGGGGGTCAACGCGTTCAGGTCCTTCCCATCGAACATCACGCGGCCCGCATCCGGTTGCAACAGACCGAGCGCGATGCGGCCCAATGTCGATTTGCCCGAGCCGCTCTCGCCCACCAGCGCAACGATCTCGCCGACATGCAAGTCGAAGCCCGCTTCCACGCGCGCCACGTACTGCTGGCCGTTGAACTGACCCGACGCTGCCCCCTCGGCGCCTGGCACGCTGCTCACCTGGCGGGTCTCGTCGTAGTGCTGCTGGACAACAGCGCCCGACAGGTTCACGTACCACGGGCTGCCCGTATAGCCTGGAAGTGAGGGGGGCGGTTGTATTGTTTGACGCTTCGTGCTGTCAAGGGACGATCCACGCGATAGATGCTTTGGTCTTTATCGTTTGTCCTTCAGGATCGATTGATCTGCTTTGGTATACAGTTTAAGTACACGACTGGCTGCGTGTTCAGACATGATGGTTATCCGGCAATGCACATAGCACGCGTGGTACGCTTGTCGCCAGGTATTCAACGATGCAGACAACGAGACCCGATGAAGAGGATGACCAAGAGCGAAGCTATCGTCGACAGCATCAAGCAGGCCATCATTGGCCATCAACTCCAGCCCGGTACGAAGCTGCGAGAAGAACACCTGTCCCAGATTTTTGGTGTCAGCCGCACCTTGGTGCGGCCGGCGTTGCTCAAGTTGTCCCAGGATGGGCTGGTCACGCTCGAGCCGGGCAAGGTGGCGTCGGTATCTGAAATCACGCCGCGTGAAGCAAACGATATCTTCGAGGCGAGACTGATGCTCGAGAAGCAGGTCCTCGCCCGGTTGTGTACGCACGCTACGCCGCAAACCATTACAACGCTACGCGCCCATGTCGCGAAAGAACGATCGGCGCTCAAATCGGGGATACAGGAAGATATCGTTCGATTGGGCTCGGGTTTCCACCTGCTGATGGCGAAGGAGTGCGGAAACAGTCTTCTCGCCGAATGGCTCGAAGAAGTGTTGAATCGCGTCGCACTGATTTTCATGCTTTACCGTCACACCTACGCGGAACACACCGCGTGTCTGATCGACGAGCATGAAACGATGGTCAAGCACATCGAAAAACGTCAACTCGGCAAAGCCATCGAACTCGTCGAACCACACCTGAAAATCGTGCAAGGCAGTTTGATGAGTGACGACACACCGGCCGAGTTCGACGCGCTCAAGCATGCGCTGATTCGCGAGCGCTGACATCGACGTGCCGCGCTCGGTGCAATACCAGGCTCAAAATTGCTGGCGAATTCCGACGCCAAAGCCGCTTCCTGAACCGGCAGCCGATACCTTGTCGTAAAGGTATGTCGCATATACCGAAGTGCGCTTCGAAAGTGGCTGTACATACCCCAAAGCGCCGGTATTCCAGATCTTGCTGCCGACCGCAGCGCGCCTTCGGGTATACGACCATGAAACCAGCGCGCTGCCGCTGCCGATCGGGGCGCTAATGCCAAGCTGGCCCGTGTCGTCGTGCACGTCGTCGTTGTTGTCGACGTGCTGGTATTGCGCGTAAGCCTTTGCGTAGGTGAAGTCGTACGACACGCCCGCCTGATAGGCGTCCTGCCGCGACGCGCCGTTGAACAGCAGCGCGGTCTCCTTCACCGACTGGAATGCCGCGGTCGCCGCTAACCGGCCACCGAAATACAACAGGTTGCCGCCGAAATTCGCTTCGCCCGGGTGCCCGGCGATGCCCGCCGTTCCATAGATCAGGCTGCCGCTCAGGCCACCAAAGTTCGGCGTCGAATAGAGGACGGAGTTGTCCCAGCCCGTATCTCCTTGCACCGAGGCAGGGCCGATGCCCGAGTCGATATAGGTGTGCAACACCATCGGCGAGAAGTTAAATGAATCGACGAAGGGGTTGAACAGTATCGTCGATACGAATAACGGCACGGTGTTGCGGCCGAGCGTCAGCGTGCCTAGCGTCGATTGCAGGCCGACATAGGCATTGCGCGCGAAAAGCGATTGGCCATCGAACGATCCATAACGGCCATTGTTGATTCGAAAAAAGTCCTCGAGCGCGAAAACAGCCTTCAGGTTTCCACCCAGGTCCTCGCTGCCCTTCAACCCCCAGTACGAAGTGCTCATCCCGCCGCCCGAAACTGTCCAGGCCGTTCCCGGTGCACCGCTAGGGTGTACAGCCCCGGCAAACGCATCGACCAGCCCGTACAGCGAAACGCTCGACTGCGCCCTTGCGGCAGAGGCCATTCCGCCGACTGCCAACGTAATGGTCGCGGCTACGACGCTCATTCTTCTGCTCATTCCCGTCTCCTCAGTAAGGATGATGCCGGGGCATGCGATCTGCCAACCGGTGCGTCGAATCTAACCGGTCAAAATTCCGAATGAATACAATATCGGTATACACGATATACGACACTTTGCATACCAAACGGAGGTAGACTGCTTTCGTCGATGTCGGAATCCAATCGATGCAATGCTGGGCCGGCGCAAGGCCCGCCCACGAAGGAGACAACAATGCACATAGAAGCGATCACGCTTGACGAGTGGTATCCGGTCGCGCTGGAAGACGATCCGGTGCCGGGGCGGGACTATAGAACGCAGTTGCTGGGGACGGAGATTATTTACCGCCTGGATCAGCAGGGAAATCCCACGGTACGCGTGGCTGGCGACGGGCGCCCATGTCCTGTCGAACGTCGTTACCAGGCCTACTGGACATCGTTGGGGCAACCCGGCAATGCATTCTTCGATATTCCCGAATTCGCCGAGCCCGACCGCCGGATGATCTCGCTAGGGTCCATGCGCATCCATGTGGCGGGACTGCGTGCAGTCGAAAACTTCCTCGACATGGCGCACTTCCCGTTCGTACATGGCGGATTGCTGGGCGAGGTTCCGCACACACAGGTGCGTCCATACAAGGTCACGCACGATTCGCAAAGCGGCGACCTGTACGCGCTCGACTGCGCTTTTTACCAACCGATGGCAGCCGCATCCGCGAGTGGCGGCATTGACGCACAGTATGTGTACAGAGTTATGCGACCACTGTCAGCGATGCTTTACAAGACCTGTGCAGCCGATCCGCAGCGGCGCGACATCATCTGCCTGTTCACGCAACCGCTCGACGACGAATGGTGCATCGCTCATCTCGTCCTCGCGTGCATCGACGCAGAACACTCCGACAGCGAATTGCGGCTGTTTCAGCAAACCATCGTCGGTCAGGACGTCACGATTCTAAATAACCACTGGCCGCGCATGCTGCCGCTCGATCCAAGGTTCGAGGTGCCCGGGCGCGCGGACGCGATGTCCAGTGCGTACCGCCGATGGCTCGCCGACAAGGGCGTCGTCTACGGAACCTATCGCCCTGTATCGCAAGCGAGCGAGGTGAGCGCATGACGAACAGGCAGAACTGGTATCCGGTCGCGCGTTCGGGCGATCTCGCTCCGCGGCACATATTTCATGGCGAATTGCAGGGAGTCGAACTCGCACTGTGGCGCACCGACGCCGGCATCGTCAACGCGTGGGAGAACCGCTGTCCGCATCGTAGCGTGCGCTTCACGCTGGGCGTGAATACCGGCACGGCGCTGCAGTGTCAGTACCACGGTTGGCGCTACCGCCACGGCGACGGTCAATGCATCTACATGCCGGCAGCGACGAACGGCGTCGCGCCGCCGAATGCATGCGCACGTCCATTCGCGATCACGGAGGCGAGCGGCTACGTGTGGGCCAGTATCGACGCGGCACCCGATGCGCGGCCTCCGACGCTGCCATTCGTGCCTTTGGCAGTGGTGCTGCGCAGTGTCGTCGTGCACGCAGACGAGGAATCGGTGCGTGCCGCGCTCAAACGCTATGCCCAACTCGACGCCGGCTTTGTGCGCGGCACTGCGAGCATCGTCAATAACGGGGGGATGGTGGAAGCGGCCTGGCAGTCCCGCGATAACGGAGCACAGCGCGTGCGGTTCGCATTGCAGCCGGCCGCCCGTGGCAAAACTGTCATTCATGCGTCGACCGAGCGGTCGGTGGTCGGCAGCGAGTTGGCCACTCGCTGGCACAACCGGAATCTGATGATATTGCGCCGGCAAGTGGAAGAAACATGCCACGTCTTCAAGGACGAGCCGCGCTACATCCCGATCGCGCAGGTACACAACGGCACGCAGCGGCACACCACCGCGCTGTATACCGCGACCGTTTCCGCGCGGCGCCATACCAGCGAAGACATCGTCGAACTGCGGCTTGCGCTTCCGGCCGGCGTCGAACTGCCGTTCGAGCCCGGAGCACACATCGACGTGCATACGCCCGCGGGATTCGTCCGTCAGTATTCGCTGCTCAACGCGCCCCACGAGCGCCGTGAATTCGTGCTCGGCGTGAAGCGCGAACCGCAATCGCGCGGTGGATCCGCGTCGATCCATGATCAGGTGAAGCACGGCGATACCTTGACCGTATCGGCGCCAAAAAACCACTTCGGCTTGTCGCCCGCGAAGGGCGCTTGCCTGATCGCGGGAGGGATCGGAATTACTCCAATCCTCGCCATGGCGCAGTCGTTGCAGGCACAGAAACGTCCTTATCGGCTGCACTATTTCGCTCGGAGCACCGCACACGTCGCATTTAGCGACCGCCTCGACAAGCTCAACGCAGTCGAACACCATTGCGGATTCGATCCGGCACAGACGCGGCTCGCGTTAGCCCAATTATTCGTTGCGCTACCGGCCAATCACGATGTGTACGTATGCGGCCCTAAGCCGTTGATCGACTGCGCGATCGAACTCGCGCGCAACGCGGAGATTGCAGCGTCGCGCGTGCACGTCGAGCGCTTCGCGAACGATGTCGAAACGTCGAACGACCGGCCTTTTCGCGTCCGTCTTGCGAAGAGCGGCACGGAACTGAGCGTACCGGCAGGCGTGAGTGTCGCGACAATGCTGCGCACGCATGGCACACCGATCGACACGTCGTGTGAACAAGGTGTGTGCGGCACCTGCAAGATTGGCGTGCTCGACGGCGAGCCCGAGCATCGCGACGTTTATCTCACGGATGCGGAAAAGGCCAGCGGACGCTGCATGATGGCGTGCGTGTCGCGTAGCCAGTCGGCGCTGCTGGTGCTCGACCTGTAAAGGAACCCTGACGATGATTCTCTACGACTACGAGCTGTCGGGCAATTGCTACAAGCTTCGTCTTCTTCTGAACATTTTGAACGTGAAGTACGAGCGCCGCGGCGTCGAGTTCTATCCGCGCCGTGAACACAAGGAAGAGGCATTTCTGGCGATCAACCCCCTCGGTCAGCTGCCGGTACTCGACGACGACGGATTCGTGATCCGCGACGCACAAGCAATTCTGACCTATCTGGCAGCCCGATACGATCCGACCGGCTCGTGGTATCCGGTCCTTAATCCTCGCGTGCTCGGCGAAATCAATCAATGGTTGGCCTTTGCAGACGCAATCACGTCCACGGCGTCGGCAGCGCGCCTGCACGACCTGTTGCGATACGAACTCGATGTTGAGCGCGCTCGGGCCGGTGCGCATGCGCTGTTTCGCGTGCTCGACGAACATCTGTGGTTCTCCGAACGGGAATACGCCGGCTGGTTGTGCACGCCAGATCACCCAACGGTTGCCGACATTGCGTGCTTTCCGTACGTGATGCTCTCCGACGAGGGAGGTATCTCGCTGATCGACTATCCGGCAATCAGGCGCTGGACCGACCGCGTGAAGCAAATCCCCGGATTCATCGTGATGTCCGGCATTTTCGACACTTCGACTTGCTGAAGATATTTGACCGATTTATAAAGGCTCTCTCAAGGAGCCGCCACGGAGACAAAGCATGCCCTCTTATCGTTATCTTCCCGCGGCGTCACGCAGTCCTGCTGACCAGCTACTGCCGTTTGGCCGCCTCGCCCTGCTCGGGTTCCAACACGTGCTCGTGATGTACGCCGCGGCCATCGCCGTGCCGCTGATCATCGGCGGCGCGTTGAACCTGCCGAAGGATCAGACCGCTCACCTCATCAGTGCCGATCTTTTCGTATCCGGTCTGGTGACGATGGTGCAGACGATGGGTATTCCACTCTTCGGTGTGCGTTTGCCGATCATGATGGGCGTATCGTTTACCGGTATCGGCACGATGATTGCAATCGCAAGCAATGCGCAGCTCGGCTTGCCCGGAGTGTTTGGCTCGATGCTGGCCGCGGGCGCAATCGTCATCCTGCTTGCGCCGCTGATTGCAAGGATCCTGCGTTTCTTCCCGGCCGTGGTGGTCGGCACGATTCTGCTCGCAATAGGCGTGTCGTTGATGCAGGTCAGCGTGATATGGGCGGCCGGGGGATTCGGCGTGAAAGATTTCGGCAATCCGGTCTATATTGCCGTCGCTTTCGCGGTGATGCTATTCATCGTACTGATGGCCAAGTATTCGCGCGGGTTCATCAATAACGTTTCCGTACTGTTCGGTATCGGCTTTGGCATCGCGGCGAGCATGCTGCTCGGGAAAGTGGACTTCAGTGGTGTCGGCGAAGCGCCGTGGCTCGGCCTTGTTCTGCCCTTTCATTTCGGCGCGTTCCGCTTCGATCTGTGGTCCATCGTCAGCATGACAGTCGTGATGATGGTCAATGTGATCGAAACCGCGGGTGTATTCGTTGCGGTAAGCCGGATGGCGGACAAGCCGGTGAGCCAGGACGACCTCGTACGCGGTTTTCGTGCCGATGGACTCGGCTCGGTGCTCGGAGCGGTGTTCAATATTTTCCCGTATTCGTCATACTCGGAGAATGTCGGATTGCTCGAAGTGACTGGCGTGCGTAGCCGCTGGGTATGCGCGACGGGCGGCGCGATCCTCGTACTGCTTGCACTCGTGCCGAAGCTGTCGGCGGTGGTCGCTTCGGTGCCCGTGTTCGTTCTGGGTGGCGTCGGCATGATCATGTTCGGGATGATCAGCGTGACGGGCATCAAGATGCTGAGCAGGGTGGATTTCGTCAAACAGCCTTTGAACGGCTTTACCGTTGCGATCAGCATTGGCGTTGGTCTGACTCCGGCATTCGCGCAACATTTCTTCGACCGCTTCCCCGCCGAACTCGCACCGCTGCTGCAAAGCGGCATTGTGTTGGCGGCGATCTGCGCCGTGGGGTTGAACGTGCTGTTCAATGGCTTCGGCAGTAGCCGCGAAACGGTGGCAGACAATGCTTCGACTTCGGAGACAGCGCTCGTGAACAAGTGATGCACGTCACTATGTGCGACGAGTCACGACAACCTGGGCATGCCGCCGCGTTTTCGCTCGTCAGCAAGTACAGTTGCCAAGCGCGATCTGGTCATGCCGAGGTGGCCACACTCAATTGGCGTGCTTCTCGAAGCAAGCATGGTGCAGGCAGCGCTCAAGTCACGGGTCGCATTGGATATCGAGAGCATTGCGGCGATCCTCACTCTTGTGCGCGACGAGGAGCATGGTCCAGGATTGCTACTACCGCCCTTAGCGAAAATATCGCGTGTGTCTCGCGTCAGCTGAAGCGAGATGTCCAAACTCCGACGGCGTATCTCCGCGACCAGGCCGTCAGAGTCTGCATTCGCGCGACGATATCGCTTAGAACAGGTGCCTGAAAGATACGAGAACAGCGGTCTGATTCAGACTCGACGACGGTGCATCGGTACCAACCAGCACCGCCTGCCCGAGCGGAGCGGCAAAGTCAGGGGTATGCGAGGCACGCTGATAGGCGACCTGCATATAGACGTCGGTGCGCTTGGTCAGGTTGTAGTCGATCATCGCGCCGAAATTGCCCCAATGCGGGTGAGCCTGACCGGCAGCGCTGTCATAGCTGGCCATCGTGTACGTGTACATCAGACCGCCAAAGAACGTCGGCGTGAACTGATATTTGGCGTTGATCTCGAAGTTGTTGAACCGGAGTGAATCGGCCGGATTGGCAAGATTGCCAAAGTATTCGCTTCCAGTGACGTTCGTCAGGTTCGTGTGCGTGTAGATAAAGCCTACCGTGGCCGCGGACGTCAGCGCATAGTTGATACCGCCACCGAAGATCTGGTTGCGCTCGGCGCTGAAATTGGTGTCGGCGGAAGAGACCGCTCCGCCCGCATTCGTCGTGGCATTTCCATTGACCTGCAGATACGCGCCGACGACTGTGACGGCTCCGTTAGCGTACTGCCCGGCAAGTCCATACAGACGATTGTTGGCAAATTCACCAGCCGCGTTACTGAACGCGTACATGCCTTCAAACGTGAAGCCTGCATATTTGTTGCTGACGAACTTCACCGAGTTGCTCACGCGGATCGAGTTGTCGGTATTGTCATTGTCATACACGTGCGAGAGCAGACTGCCTGCCCAGTTTCCGTTGGCGGTCAGAGGACCCAGCATGTCAACCAGAGGATCGTACTGGCGCCCCATGGTCAAGGTTCCTAAATTGGCAGACTGAACTCCGACATACGCCTGACGTCCGAAGATCCGGCCGCCATTGTTGAGATTGCCGGTATTGAGGTTGAAGCCGTTCTCAATCTGGAACAGCGCCTTCAGACCTCCGCCGAGATCTTCCACGCCTTTCAGGCCCCACCGGTCTCCGGAATCCTGGCCCGACGTCGTTTGAATATTGCTCTTGCCTTTGACGTTACTCGTGTACTGCAGGCCTTCATCTATCGCACCGTAGAGTGTCACGGTGCTCTGCGCAAACGCCTGCATCGGCGTAGCGACAACACCGGTGGCCGCCAACGCAAATAGCACCTTCCTTGTCTTCTGTTTCATCTTCCTGATTCCCCTGCTAAAGGATTGATTTGGCTTCGTACCTGCCCCGGTTGATCGCATGATCCCGGCGACAACGAGAGACTAAGTTGGACGAAATAACGCCCCAATGAAAAACAGTTTTGATACAAATGCGTTGCTGACGCCCCACATCAAAACTGGCCAAATCAATCCACATCGCTGTTGGCTTTTTTTACTTTTCTATTTTCAGACCAACTGGATGCCACGAACCGCAGGTCGCCCTACGGTTCATGGATTACACGCTTGCGATCAGTCCGCCGTCCACCCGCACCACCGATCCAGTCACGTAAGATGCCGCTTCACTCGCGAGGAAAGCTGCGGCATGCGCGTATTCTTCCGGTCTCCCGTAACGCCCAAGAGGAATCGAGCCGGTACTTTCCGCCGATACTTCCTCAACGGTGCGGCCTTCCCGCGTGGCCTTGGCTTCATCGAGGAAGCGGATACGATCGGTCCCGATACGGCCCGGTATGATCAGGTTGGCCGTAATGCCGTCACGACCGACCTCCCTCGCGAGCGTTTTAGACCAGCCGACCAGAGACATGCGCAGCGCGTTCGAAATGGCAAGCCCCGGAATTGGTGCGACTACGCCGGAGGATGCGCTTGTTACTACGCGCCCCCACTTTTTTTCTTTCATACCCGGCAGTACACGATCCGTAATTCCGATGACCGAAAGGACCATGGAGCGGAAATGCTTTTCCCACAGATCCGCGGGCTGGCCGGAGGCCGGCGTGGGGGGCGGCCCACCTGTGTTGTTCACAAGGATGTCGACACTGCCGAATCGAGCCTCGATCGCACTGATTCGAGTATCGATAACAGACAGGTCGCCAAGATCCCATTCGACGGACATTTCTTCGCCGCCTTCCTTTCGGACGTTTTCGGCGACGCTCGCAAGCGCGGCAAGGTTAATGTCCGCCAGCACGACCTTGGCCCCTTCGCGGGCAAGAGCCAGCGCGATCGCGCCGCCGAGTCCACCACCCGCTCCAGTAACGAGCGCGACCTTGTTTTTAATTCCTAGATCCATGTTGTATCCATTCTGCCCAGCATTGCTGCCGAGCCGGGTTGAAAATGCGGCCTTACGGCCGGCCGTGTTAACGTGAAGTAGCCGTTTCCCGCCAACGAACCACCCGCTCTTCAGGAAGCGTCGACAGTCATCGAACCGGCATGGGAAGAATGCATCGCAGAGTTCAGCGACAGGTTCTCCAGATGCGGAACATCACGTCTGTAGTGAGTCACCGAAAAATCGATGAAGCGACGCACTCGCGGAGTCATATAGCGATGACCGGAGTACAGCATCCAGAGCGTACGTACACTGTTTTCCAGCTCGAAGCCTTCGAGAAGCGGTACGAGTGCCCCACCCTGAATCTCGGCCGAGATCAGTGACGCGGGTAGGCGCGCGATGCCAAGGCCGGCTTTGGCAGCACGAATCAGAGTCAGCAGATTCGACGAACTGAGAACCGGCCGTAGTAGTACGCGCTGAGTGCCATAGGCATCGCCGAACTCCCAGGAGCGCACGCACGGATCGGAAGTGACCAATACGTCGTGGGTCGTCAAATCCGATGGTTGCTCGGGCGCTCCTCTTCGCATCAGATAAGCAGGGGACGCCACGATGACATCCTGCACCGGAGTAAGTGGACGACACACCAGCGAAGAGTCTCGGAGTCGCCGCTCGGCGACGAAGCACACGTCGTACGTGCCGACGGCAAGATCCTGCGTCGACGCAAAAACGGTGAGCTCAAAATCGACACGAGGTTCGATCTCACGAAATCCGGCGATCAGGCCGCTCAGGTCGGCTGCCGCGAAGGACTCGTGCGCGGCCACCTTCAGAGACCCGCCGGCTTCGTGCGCGGACGAGCATACGTTGGCCTCCAGCGCATCCAGATGCCGTAGCAGTTCCCGGCAGCCGTGCCAGTACTCGTGTCCCGCTTTGGTGAGCGACACATTACGGGTAGTGCGGTTGAGCAATCGCAGGTTGAGATGCGTCTCCAAAGTCGCGACGCCGCGAGTCACCATTGCGGTTGAAACTCGCAATTCCTTGGCGGCGACGGTGAAGCTCAGCGACTCGGCGACCTTGGCGAACATGCGCATGGCGGAGAGTTGGTTCATGTTCCTGCGACCCCCAATAGAGCATCGATCTAGCCGGCCATCCAGCCACCATCGACCATCAGATTTATGCCGGTCACGAAACTCGCGAGAGGACTGGCGAGAAAGAGCGCGGCACCCGCGACGTCTTCCGGTCGTCCAAGCCGAGGCCACGGTGTACGCTGACGGGAATACTCGAGAGCGCGAGGATCATTGGCGGCACCAGGCTTGCCCGTTATTATTTTTCCGGGTGCGACCGCGTTGCAGACAATCAGGTCACGTGCGTGATCGACGGCCACCTGCCGGGTGAGCTGCACCGTGCCGCCTTTGGTCACGCCGTACGGAAAATCGCCTGGTGAGGCGACCATACCGTGCTGCGACGACACATTGACAATACGCCCGCGCACTTCGTCAATGGGCGCCTGCATGAGCATCTGTTGAACGGCCCGCTTGCAGCCATGGAACATGCCGGTGAGATTCACCCGTAGTACCTGTTCCCACTGTGCTTCGCTCGTTTCGACGAGATTGGTACTGGTATAGGTCGCGGCGTTATTGACCATCACATCGAGACGCCCAAAGCGCTCCACGGTCATGGCGACGAGCCGATCGACCTGCTCCCAGCCCGATACGTCAGTGGGAATACTGATCGCCGTCCCACCGGCGGATTCGATCACGACCTGCGTCGTCTCGCCCCCTTCGATCGGTGCCTCGCATAAATCCGCGAGCACGACACGCGCGCCTTCATTCGCATACCGGATAGCTATCGCCCGGCCCAGTCCGGAACTCGCACCAGTGACGACAGCAACCTTGCCCTCAAGCAATCCCATGATTCGCAGCTCCTATGATCTTCCCCGCCGGCGCAGGCGCGACCAGCTGTCCGTCCTGGTAAATAAGTTGGCCTCGCAGAAACACGGCGGTGAGCCTTCCCGATACCTGCATCCCGTCAAACGGCGTATAGCCTGCGCGCGAAAATTGCTCGGCATGACTGATACGTGTAGGGAGTCGCGGGTCCAGTACAAGAATGTCGGCGTCCCGTCCTCGGGACAGCGTGCCCTTGCGATCGCCAATTCCGAATCGCTGCGCGGGATTCGCCGAACACATGCGAACCAGCGCGGGCAGGTCGATGTCGCCCGTCTCTACAAAGTGCAACATCGTTGCCAGCAAGGTCTGCACGCCGGGCATCCCGCCGGGTATGTCCGCGAACGCGTCGTAGTGCGCTTTCTTCTCGATACGAGCGTGTGGCGCGTGGTCAGTCGCCACAATATCAATGAGCCCCTCACGCAAGGCAGCCAGCAACGCGTCGCGATCCTCCGCCGATCGCATGGGCGGCGATGCCTTGATATCGGCGCCGAGTTCCGCATAGTCGTCCGCGGTGAATAGCAGACACTGTGGAGTGGTTTCGATGCTGACATCCGCGAGGCTTCGCATGCGGCGGAAGATATCGATGCCGAGCCGCGAATTCGTCTGCCGTATGTGAACGCGAGTCCTTGCTTCGGCTGCCGCAAGGATCGCTCTCGCAATACCGCTCGCTTCGGCGAGAGGCGGCCGGCTCGCGAGAAACGCATCCACGCCGCCCTTTTCGACCGACTCCAGCAGAGACTGATCGCCGGGAGAAACACAAGCGAGAATGTCCAGCGATCTCCCCGTCTTCAATGCATGCACCAGAGAGAACTGAGTGTCATGCAAATAGGCTTCCGGCACATCGGCCGTGAATACTTCGACGGACACCGGCCTGAGCGACCGGAGTGTCTGCAATTCATCGGCGTCACGACGTAATGCAATCTGAAGCCCGACATCGACATGCAATCGCCCAGCGGCCATTCGCTGTTTGTCGATATACGATTCGACGCTATCAGTCCAGGGGTCATCGGTGGGCATGTCGAGCAGCGTCGTTACACCACCCGCTGCAGCCGCGCGCGTGCCGGACTCAAAGTCTTCCTTGTGAGTCAAGCCCGGTTCGCGAAGATGGACATGCGCATCGACCAGCCCCGGCAACAGATAGCACCCATCGACTCTGCGTTCGATCTTCGCGCTGGCCGGTGTCTCCGGATCGAGCAAAGCAGCCACGCGGCCGTCGCTTACGCACAGGTCCGCGCGCAAAGTCCCGCCTGCCTCTACTATCGTTGCACCACGCAACACCAGATCAAACATCTTGATTTTCCGTCAGGTGACTCATCATCCCGAGCCCCGCGAGACGCCCTTCTTCATGCGTCACGACTTCGAGCAAGGCCGCGCGACCGTTGCGCACCGTCGCGACGCAACGCTGCAACGCTTCGCGCAACTGTTCCGGATCGACGACGCATTCACCATGTCCGCCGAGAGCCTGGGCAATCGGCGCGTACTCGCCCGATACACGGTTCGCCTCGTACTTTTCCGTTGCCACCGGCATGCTCGCCGCGTAGCCACCGAGCACATGGTTGCGCAGCACGATGGCCAGAACCGGCAATTGACAACGAATGGCTGTCTCGAAGTCGATACCGACCATGCCGAACGCCGATTCGCCCATCACGGCAGCGACTATTGCGTCGGGCCGCGCGAGTTTCGCTCCCATGGCGAAACCGAGGCTGCTGCCGAGCTGAGTGGTTTTGCCCCAGCCGAGGTATCCCCGGGACTCAGTCACGTCGTAAAACGGAATGAATTGATCGCGCGGATTACCGGCATCGTGGGTAACGATGGCTTTTTCCCTATCGAGGACCTCCATGATTTCCCGCACTACGCGATAAGGAGAAATCGGACTGCCGCCGGCATTCATGAACGGCATCCACCGGGCCAGGAAATCTCGGCGACAAGCTGCGATTTCCTGCGCGAGTTCGTCGCCGCGTCCAGCGCGTTGCGCCAATGCTTTTGGATCCGCCTGGACGCGAGCCAGCATCTGACGCAGCACGGACCGGCAGTCGCCGACCACACCTAGCGCGACCGGATAATCCTTGCCGAGGTCATTCGGGTCGATGCTGACCTGCAGGACCTGTTTGCCCGGAGGCACAGGCCGGATGTAATACGAGCGGGTAAGACTGCTGCCCAACGCCAGAATGACGTCCGCCCGCTCGATGAATCTGTCCACAGTCGCCGGACGCGCCCGCCCTGCCGTACCGAGCGCAAGCGGATGCCTCTCTGACATCGCGCTCTTGGCATTCGGCGTAGTCATGACGGGGATATTGACGAGTTCCGCGAATTCAGCCAGTTCCTTAGAGGCATGCGCATTGAGAACCCCCTGGCCGGCGAGAATCACCGGGTGCCGGGCCCGCAGTAGCGCTTCCACGATCTCGTCGATTTCGGCTGCGTCAGCCTGCGGACGTGCACGGCGCACCCGCTGATAGCTCGGCAGATCCAGCTCGAATTGCTGCTCGAGCAAGTCCACCGGCAACTCCAGCAACACCGGCGCGGGCGGACCATTTCGTACGCGCGAAATGGCGCTGTAGAGCAATTGCGGCAGATCCTCGATACGTGTTACCGATTCGCACCACTTGGTGATGTGCCTGAAATTTCGACAGGCCTCGAAATTCGGAGCCACTGCTTCCGATCCACGCGGATAACCCGTCGGCAGAAAGAGAACTGGCGCACGGTCATTCCATGCCTGAGCAACACCAGCAAATGCACTCTCCGCGCCGGGACCGTACTGAACGGTCACGACCGACAGGTCGTCGCTCAGCGTCGTGCGAGCATGTCCTTCCGCGATATTGACCGCTACGCGCGGCGTACGGGCAATCACCGGCGGGATGTCCAGTTCTGCCGCCGCATCGAACAGGCCACTGCTCGGAAAGCCGATGATGTGTTTCATGCCTTGCTGCTTGAGGATTGCCGCTACGATTTGCGCTCCCGTCATTGCGCACTCCGCCGCGTCGACCACATGACTGACACGATCACGTTCATGCTCCTTTCCGAAACAGTTCGTGATTGGCAAGCCAATAGCGCGCAATGTCCTCACGCCGCATGAAAGCAGCGTTGCCATTCGATCGGCCGACGTGTTCGATGACTTCCCGCAGACCCGAGGCCCGATTCGGCTGGCCACTCCAGCGGGCATGCGCCGCGATGGTCAGCATCTTGCCGCCCGCGTCGTCCGCTTCGTCGATCAGGTAGTCGATCGCCGAGCGGCAGTCTTCCGCGAAATCTCTCGGGTTGCTATAGCCCGGCGCAATAAGGTACCGACTGTCGTTCAGCGTCTTCGAATACGGGACGACCAGCAATTCGCCATCGTCATGTTTGACGAAATACGGAATGTCATCATTGCAGGGATCGGAGTAGTAAAGAAAGCCACCCGATTCGATGATCAGCTCGCGAGTATTCACGCTGGGAAACGAACGGCAATTCCAGCCGGCTGGATGTACGCCGAGTACTTCACGATATAGGGTGATCGCCTCCCGCAATTGCCTGCGCTCCTCGTCGCGGCTCATGCCAGGATAGTCTGTCCACCGCAACCCGTGACCGAGCAGGTCGTGGCCTCGATCCTTCATCCACGCGGCGACATCGGGATTACGCTGTAGCGCGACAGCACACGCTGAGACCGTGACTGGAATCCTGTATCGGTCGAACAGTCTGGCCAGTCTCCAGACACCCGCGCGGCTACCGTACTCGAAATGAGTTTCGGTGCCGAGATCTCTCAGGTTCGGACTCGTGCTGAGGTTATATTCGCCCCAGTTATCGTTGCGGCCATCCTCGAGCCATGAATATTCCGAGCCCTCCTCGTAGATCAGTACGAGATTGATCGCAACCTTCGCACCGCCCGGCCACGTAACGAACGGCGGCGTACGGCCATAGCCAACAAAATCCCGTGCTGGGCCCTGCGTCTGAATATCGGTCATGAGTACATGTCTCTGGTTCAGGAACGACTGGCGACGAGCCAATCCATATAGTCGTGAAAAGCTTCGCGCCCCTCTCGTGGCCGCCAGCCTGTATCGCGTTCGAGACGGGAAATGTCATAGGCTCCCCACATCCCGGTAGCCATCGCGGGGTCCTGGATGATATTTGCGCCAGCTTCGCCGGTCACTTCAAAGCGGAGATCGGGGATCCGCTGCCTCGCCCAATTGATGATGTCGCCGATGCTCGTGGTCACGCCGCTCGCCACGTTGTAGTGCCGATAACGCAATCTGGCCGCTTCGGTCAGCGCAAGAATCGCCTCGGCTGCGTCAACGGAATGCAGGTAGTCGCCGATCGGCTTCAAACTATTGGGCCGAATGACTTCGCCATCCAGCGCCATTTGCGCCACCCGGTTGGGCACATGGCGGAAATTCCGGCTTTCAGTGGCGCGATCCATCGGGCCGTAAATCGATGACAACCGCACCGACGCGGCCGAAAGACCAAACAGATCGGCGTAGCGATTGACGATCATCTCCGAGGCGAACTTCGAGATGCCGTACAGCGTGAGAGGCGCGACATAGCCGTCTTCCGGCAACGGCTCGGGTGACCAGTCAGGTCCCTGATGCCGGTAGACAGATCCCGAACTGATATAGATGAAGCGCGTGATGGCCGGGTTTTGCCGTGCCCATTCGAGCAGTTGCACGGTACCCATCAGATTGACGTCCACGATCCTGGCCGGGGTCACCGCCTCGGGCGGCACACGCGCCGCCTCTTCCGCGCTGCCACGCGAGATCGGTGTCACCGTGGCGCCATGCACGACCGCCGAGATTTCGTGGCGATCGAGTTCGGCGGCCCAGCCTGACGGATCGCGCACATCACCTTCTACAACGATGAGCCGATCCCGCACGGGAGCGAACCAGGCTTGCGCGGTTTGGTCCAGTCCGGCCCGGTCGAGAATAACGGCTCGCCGGTCAGCATGTCGCTCAAGCCACTGGCGGGCAACGACGCTCATTACGAAGCCCGTGCCCCCGGTAATCAACAGGTTCATCTATGTTCCTGACAAAGAAGAGTTACTTCCCGGAAATGCGATATCGGCGAATCAACGCGCGGTGTAGCCGCCGTCTACAAGCAGGTCCGTAGCGGTCACGAAGGACGCGTCGTCGCTTAGCAGAAACGCCGTGCTCGCGCCGATCTCGTCGGGGCGGCCAATGCGCCCCAGCACATGCGCCGGGCCGAGTTTCGCATCCGCCTCGTCGAGCGAAGACCACGAGCGCAATAGCCGGCCCGTGCGCACGGCGCCCGGAGAAAGACTGTTGACGCGAATGCCGTCCGCCGCATGATCGACGGCCATCAGGCGGGCGAGATGGATCAGCCCTGCCTTGGCCGCGCAATAGGCAACCGAACGGGTAGCCGCGACATGGCCCAGTTGTGAAGCCACCAGCACGATGGAGCCTCCCCCGCTCTCGCGCATCATGGGCACGACGAATCGGCTCATCAGAAATGCACCGGTGAGCGAAACATCGATTTCCTGATGCCAGTACTCGGGCTCGAGATCCTCGACCGATCCGTCGTGCCATGGCGCGGCCGCGTTGTGAACATAGCCGTCGAGCCGTCCGAACTTCGAACGCGTCAGCTCGACCACGGCGCGCGCGGATTCGAGGTCGGTCACGTCGCAACGCGCGTCAAACGCAGCGGGACCCAGTTGCCGCGCGGTACGTGCCGCCGCGGCCGGATCGAGATCCGCGCACACCACGAATGCACCCTCGGCGATACATCGGTTAGCAATCGCCACACCGATGTCGCTCGCGGCTCCGCTGATCAGTACAACCTTGCCTTCAAGTCGATTGCCAGGGGCTGTCATGACTCAAGCACCGATGGCAAGGTGGACTGTCGCGGGAACGGGCGCTCCGCGGCAATGAAGCGGCCGCGTCCCGGCTTTGAAGTCACGTTGCCCTCATGCCAGACGATCTCGCCGCGAGAAATCGTGGTCACGGGCCAACCGCGCACCACCATGTTTTCGTAAGGCGTGTGATCGGTAGCGTGATGCAACATGCTGTTCCTGATCGTTACTTCGCGCTCGGCATCCCAGATCGCAAAGTCGGCGTCCGAACCGACCGCGATAACGCCCTTTTGAGGAAAGAGCCCATACAACCGAGCCGGCGTGGTCGCCGTCACTTCCGCAAATTGCTTCAGCGACATGCGTCCTCCATTCACGCCCGCGGAAAACAGCAACGGCAGCCGTGTCTCGATGCCCGGCACGCCGTTGGGGATGCGCGTATAAGGCGTATCCGGTCCGCCCGCGATCTTGTCCCTGTAGTGCCACGGCGAGTGGTCGGACGAGAACACTTCGAGCGTACCGTCCAGCAGGCCACGCCAGATCTCTGCCTGATTCTCGCGCGGCCTCGGTGGCGGCGTACATACGCACATCGCGCCGGACAGATCCGGCGTATCGATGTCCTCCGCGGCAAGAAACAGGTATTGCGGGCAAGTCTCCGCATAAACCGGCAAGCCGCGAGCCTTCGCGCGCCGGATTTCTTCCGCGGCACTCGCCGCGGAAACGTGGCAGATAAGGATCGGTGTCTCGATGACTTCGGCCAGACTGATCGCGCGGAAAGTCGCTTCACGGTCGCCAATGGCCGGGTGCGACATCACGTGATAACGCAGCTGCGTTTTACGCGCCTTCAGGAAATGGTCGGTCAGCCAACGGATGCATGCGTCGTTCTCCGCATGCACCATGACCATGGCGCCCTCGTGCCGCGCGACGTTCAGCACTTCGAGCACTTCGTAGTCGTCGAGCTTCAACCCTTCGTAAGTCAGATACATCTTCACCGACGTGCAGCCTTCGGCAATCAGCCGCGGCAGTTCTTCCTCGAGAAGATGCTGGGTCGGGTCGCCGACGATGAGGTGAAACGTGTAGTCGATGTGCGCTTTCGGGCGCGCGCGTTGATGGTAGTCCGCCACCACTTCGGAAAGTGATTGCCCCCGCATCTGCACGGCGAACGGAATAATCGTCGTCGTTCCTCCGCACAGCGCGGAAAGCGTGCCGCTCTGAAAATCGTCAGCGGTGGACTTGCCCTCCCAGGGCTGCTGGTCCATATGACAATGGGCGTCGACTCCGCCAGGCAACACGATACGTCCCTCGGCGGAAAACTCTTCGCGCCCCGCGGGCAGATCCGCGGCAAGCGCGGCGATCCGCCCGTCGCGCACACCGATATCGACTCTGGACGGCCCTTCAGGCAGCACTACCGTGCCGCCGCGAATCACAAGATCGAAGGGAAGATTGCCAGCGCTCATGCGAGGTTTCCTCCCGAAGTGCTTTGCTGGAAAACGGGGCGCATCGTACGCAGTTCCTCAAGACTGATATGGCAGGCGATTTCATGCGTCGCGGACGCCTGCCGTACCGGTGGCGCCACGGTGTCGCAAATCTCGCCGATCTTGCGATGGCAACGCGAGGCAAAACGACAGCCCGCTGGCACGTTGATCGGGCTCGGTGTTTCGCCGGTCAAGCGGATTCGCTCCTGCTGTTTGACCGACGCGTCCGGACTATGGACGGCCGATAGCAGCGCTTCCGTGTACGGGTGATACGGAGGGGCGAAGATTTCTTCGGCCAGCCCCTTTTCCATCACCCGTCCCAAGTACATCACCACGATGCGATCCGCGATATGGCGCACCAGCGCAAGATCGTGACTGATGAAAAGTAGCGTGTTCTGTTGCTCTTTCTGGATTGCCAGCAGTAGCGTGATCACAGCGGCCTGCACCGAAACATCCAGTGCCGAAACCGGCTCGTCCGCTACGATCAGGGATGGATTGGTTGCAAAAGCGCGGGCGATGGCAATACGCTGCTTCTGTCCGCCGGATAGTTGCGACGGACGGCGTTGAGCCAGTTCAGCCGGTAGCCGCACGAGTTGCAACAACTCCTGCAGGCGCTGCTCGATTGCAGCCTTGTCCTTGTAGCCGCCGAACTTGCGTAGCGCGCGACGAATCGGCGTAGCCACGGAATGCGACGGGTTCAACGTGCTGTCAGGATTCTGGAACACCATCTGAATCGACTTCAGCATGTCGCGAGCGCGCTTTTTCGCGGGTACCTGCGCCAGCTCGACACCTGCATACTGGATGGAACCCGACGTCGCGCCCTCGAGGCCGACCAGCATGCGTGCAAGACTCGACTTGCCGCAACCGGATTCGCCGACCAGCCCCATGATCTCGCCCTTGCCTACGTCGAAGGACACGCCTTCATTCGCCTGCACGGTCCGACGTCCGCCATTGAGCAGGTACTGTTTGGATACGTTGCTCACCGACAATGCGGATTCGTATCCGGTCATACCCGCAACTTCGCCGTTCAGAGCGACGCTGTCGCGCGTGAAGTCTTGCCAGCGGATGCATCGAACCAGATGTTCGTCGTCCATTGCGGGAGCAAGCGCGATCGGCGCGGCGCCGCATGTCTCCTTCCTGAAATGGGCGCAGCGCGGACCGAACCAGCAACCTTGCGGACGCTCCGCCGGCGACGGCAGATGGCCGGGGATCGGTGACAGCGCGCGTGCGCCCTTGGCACTGCCAATCCCCGGGATGCAACCGAGAAGGCCCTGGGAGTACGGATGACGAGGCTGCCGGAACAGCGTCTGCGTGTCCGCTTCCTCGATCATCTCGCCGGAGTACATGATGCCAACCCGGTCGCACGCACTCGCGATGAGGCCGAGATTGTGCGAGATGTAGAGAAGACTCGTACCGTACTGTTTGCGAAGATCCGCAATCAGGTCGAGAATCGCGGCCTCGACGGTGACGTCGAGACCGGTTGTCGGCTCGTCGAGCAACAGCAATGCGGGCCGGGCAAGCAATGCCATCGCGATGACAATCCGTTGCTGCTGACCACCCGATAGCTGATGCGGAAAACGCTTGAGCATCGCCAACGGGTCGGGCAGCCGGACGTTTTCGAGCATGCTCGCGCACATGTCCCGCGCTTCGGCTCGCGACGAGCCCAGATGGCGCATCGGCACCTCCGCGAGCTGCGCACCGATGGTCTTGACCGGATTCAGCGCGCTCATCGGCTCCTGATACACCATCGCCACGCGACGGCCGCGAATTGTCCGCAACTTCTCCGCACTGGCGCCGACAATTTCTTCACCCTCGAAGCGGATGCTACCGCCCGTCACACGCCCGGTACCGCCCAGATAACCCATGATCGCCATGGCGGTGGTGGTTTTTCCGCAGCCTGATTCACCGACCAGGCCATAGCTTTCTCCCGGCGCGATGGTCAGCGACACATTGGGCACGGCCACGACCGATTCATAGCGCCCACGATATTCAATGCGAAGGTCACGGATTTCCAGCAGAGCCTTGCTGTCCGATGGCGGAACACTGCGACTTTCGCGCAGGCCGGCATCAATGATTGCGTTCATGGCTTCCATGCCTCCCGCACTCCATCGGCCAACAGATTGAATCCAAGCACGAGGCTCACGATCGCGATCGACGGTGCGATCGACATCAGCGGCCAGACGTTGATTACCGTTGTTGTTTCCCGGACCATGCCTCCCCAGTCCGGGTTCGGCGGCGGAAGACCCAGCCCCAGGAAGCCGAGCACGCCGATCGTAATGATCGTGTAGCCGATGCGCAGACACGCGTCGACGAACAAAGGCCCGCGACAGTTGGGCAGCAGCTCGCAGACGATGATGTAGAAAGTACTTTCCCCGCGAAGACGCGCCGCCGCGACGTATTCCTGCTGCTTGAGATCGAGCACCAGACCTCGCACGATGCGGCCAATGCCAGGCGCCGACGCGATGGTCGTCGCAATGACGATGTTGACTACCGACGCGCCGACATTGGCGATCAGAATCACATACAGAATGAGCACCGGAAACGCGAGTACCAGGTCCGAAAAGCGGTCGACGATCGCTTCGGTCCAACCACCGAAATAGCCCGCGAGCATGCCGAGTATGATGCCGGCAATCATCGCGACGGCTACGGACAGCGGCGCCACGACCAGCACCGTCCGGGCGCCGAATATCAGGCGGGAAAGAATGTCCCGGCCGAGAATGTCCGTGCCGAGCCAGTGCGCTGCCGACGGCGTCGGGTCCGCCATCGCCATGGCGTCCTGAGCGGTGGGCGACGGCAGCGGCAACACCGGTGCGAGCACGGCCACCACGATCCAGAAAACGATCAACGACAGCCCGACTACGGCGGTAGGAGAGCTGAAAATGCGTGTCCATGCACGTCTTGGGGCGCGGGCAGTACGCGCCGCGAGCGGCACGAGGCCGGGATCGATCGAAGACATCGAATTACCTCACACGAATGCGTGGATTGAGCAGCATGTAGCCAAGGTCGCCGAGGAATTGTGTGAGAACGGCGACGAATACGGTGACCAGGGTGGCTGCTTCGAGCGTGGCAATGTCACCGAACATGCTTGACTCGAGCAGCATCCGCCCGAAGCCCGGATAGGCAAAAACCGTTTCCGTCACTACCACGCCGCCAATCAGGAAGTTGATTTGCAAAAGCAATACAGTGAATGGCGCAATCATTGCGTTTCTCAGCGCATGCCCCAGAATGACCTGCCGGGGACTCAGCCCTTTGAGGATTGCCGTGCGGATATACGGCTTTTCCATAACGCCGATCATTGAAACGCGGATCATCCGCGCTACATAGCCGAAGTCGTAAAGCACGAGAACCGCCACCGGGAGTACCAGTTGCGATGCAGTCGACCAATGGCCGCCTTCGCTGTTATCGAGTGGGCTCGTACCGGGCAATATCGGCCAAAGAATGACGAAAAGCGTGACGAGAAACACGCCGGAGGCGAACTCCGGAACCGATGTAAAGGTGATGCAAAGAACAGAGAGGATGCGATCGAGCGCCCCGCCTTCTTTAAGACCTGACAGGATGCCGAACAGCATTGAGAGCGGCACGATCAGAGCAAACGCAATACCGGCCAACACCGCTGTGTGTCCGAGGCGCTTCCACATCACATCGTTGACCGGAACCTTGTAGAGGGTCGAAAAGCCGAAATTTCCAAAGTACTGGGATCCCCGCGGATCGCTAAAACCGAGTCCGTTACCAGGATCTTCGAGAGGGTCGGGCATGGCGCCCACGAGTACACCGAGCCAATGCCCGTATCGGATCATAAGAGGCTCATCGGCATGCATCTGCTTCGAAAGCAAATCGACCTGCTGCTGCGTCGCATAGGGACCGAGGGTACGGCGCGCGACACTTCCTGGGGTGAACTCCGAAACCGCGAATACGACAAAAGACGCGCACAGCATCGTGACTATCATCAACGTGATGCGCTTGGCGAGAAATGAGGCCATCGGGACAAGACTCTCTGTTAGACCTTACAGCGACGTCAATATGCCGCGCCTCGACGGCGCGGCCTTCAAACTCAGGCGCCCACCGCGTACTGATTCGCGAAAATGTACTGCGAAGGATGAACCGAAAAGCCCTTGACCTTCTTGTCCATGACAGTCGAAAACGCACGCCAGAACGGCTGTACGATGGGACCGTCCTCCTGCATCAGCTTTTCGATTTTTTCCATCACGAGGCTGCGCTTCTTCGGGTCCAGGATGCCGTCTGCCTGATCGAGCAGCGCATCGAACTCAGGGTTGGAATAACCCGATTCGTTCCATGCGGCGTTAGACCGATAGGCGAGCGAGAGCGTCATCACGCCGAGAGGACGATGTCCCCAGCCGGTCAGGCTGAACGGCACCTTCGTCCAGACTTCCCAGTACTGCGCGCTCGGCAACGGCTTGATATTGACCTTCACGCCGATGTCCTTGAACTGTTCGGCGAGAGCCTGAACGGTATTGAGTTCCCAGATAGGATCGGGACGCGTCACCATGTCGATCTCGAATCCATTCGGATAACCCGCTTCGGCGAGTAGCTTCTTCGCCTGCGCGACATCCCGGCCGTACTTCGGCAACGGGAAATATTCCGGATGCACCGGGGCGACGTGATGATCCTCGGCCGAAGTGCCAGCGCCTAGCAAAGAAGTGGCGATGACTTTCTGATGGTCGATTGCAAGCTTCATCGCCTTGCGCACACGCTTGTCGCCCAGAATCTTGTGATCGACCCGCATCCGTGCCACACCGGTCTGCGAGGTCAGCACACTGTAGGGCTGCACGTGAGGCAGGCGCTTCATCGCATTGACCTGAACCGCGTCCGCTTCCGACAACCCGTCGACCTGATGCGAAGCCATCGCCGAGATGCCGGCGCCCGCGCTGTCGCCAAGGTCGACAAACTCGAATGTATCGAGGTAGGGGCCCGTGCCCCAGTAGTCTTTGCGCGCCTTGTACATCGCGCCCTTTCCGACGGTGTACGAAGTCAGTTCGAACGGCCCGGTACCATTGAAGCCTGCTCCGAACATGCCCTTGTCCGCGGGGTCGGTGATGAACATCGCGTAATGGAACAGATGTTCGGGGACCGCGATCTGCGGAGCGAAGCAGTTCAGCCGCACGGTCAGGTCGTCGACCTTTTCGATCGCGTGATCGGACCACAGGCGGCTCGCCTTTTTCGGCTTCCCGCTCGCGTCTTTCTCGCCAGACTCGTATTCCTGAACGAGGTAGCCCGTGAACAATCCGAGCTGGGACGAACCGACCGCCGGATCACAGACCCGTTTGAGGTTCCACACGACATCGTCCGCATTGAGCAAACGACCGTTGTGCCATTTCACGCCCTTGCGGATATGTAGTGTCCACGTCTTGAGGTCGTCGCTGGCTTCCCATTTCTCGAGCAGGTAGGGTCGCGTGACGTTGTCGTTGCCGGTAAATGTCAGGAACTCGCAAACCTGTCGAATCACATTCGACTTCTCGGCAAAATCGGCCTGGTGCGGACTCTTGATTTCCATGCATCGCATCCCGATGCGCAGATGCCCTCCCTTGGGCAACGACTCGGCCGCGCGCGCTTCGTCAATAAACGGATTCGTCTCACCGCTCAGCTTGTACGCCGTAACAGCCGACAATCCAAGCAAAGTCGCAGTGCGTAGAAAATGACGGCGAGAGATAGTTCCTTTCTTCAGGTCTTCAACGAGGACAGGAATATACGGATGCTGAGGTTGTTTGGAATCCTTCACTGACTCTCCCGAATGATGATTAAGGTTCTCGACGAACAACTAGGTATCGAAGGCCGCTCAACACGAATTGGCGGCTGAGTGTAGAGCGGAAAAATTCCGGCGTCTTATCGCTTTTTGTTGCGAACACGTAACATCGTGCTATGTGGTGGTCCATGAGGATTTCGCGCACCCGAAGATGCGGGGGGAACCTGTCCGGGCACGAGTCCACTCACAACGTCCAAAGAAGAAAGATGCTCTGGTATCTCCGTGTCGACGCCCAAGGTTACGTGACCGCTACACGGGTGCCGCGTTTCTTCGATCAAAGATCGCTTGTAGTGGACGACTGACGCAAGGTTACGGCGATTCAATTTTTTGCAAAAAAACGCAATGCGACATTTCGGGTACAAAAAGCGACATGCGATAAATCGCACAGCCGCCATCCAGAAATGCGCATGAATCTGACGTTAATTTGCCGTAGTACGCCGTGTTAACCCGCCTTGACGCACCTCTCTGGGAGTGTGCCCATAGTGAGCGCGATACATGCGCCCGAAGCGCGATGCCGACATATAGCCGCAACTTTCGGCGACGTCCGCGATGGGCATGTCAGTCTGCAAAATAAGGTCGTGAGCACGAGCCATTCGAAGACCCGCATAGAATGCGGAGGGGGTTTTGCCAAGATGAGTAACGAACAGGCGCTCGATCTGACGAGTCGACAGTTGCACCCTCCGCGCGAGAACTTGCAGGTCAACCGGGTTCTGGATGCTCGACTCCATCACCTTGACTATTTCCAGCAATTTGGGGTTTCGTATGCCGAAGCGCGTCTGTGCCGGCAAGCGTTGCGCGGAGTTCTGCTGGCGAATCTCTGGATGGTTGAACTGATCCGAAATGGCGTCGGCAATATCGCGCCCTTTGCTGGCCGCGATGACGTAAAGCATCATGTCGAGGGTCACGGTACCGCCGGATGACGTGATGAACGGCCCGTCGACGGCGAAGATTGCATTGGAGGCCACGCTGCGAGGGAACTCTTCCTGGAAAGCAGCCAGTAACTCCCAATGGACCGCACACCGACGCCCATCCAACAATCCAGCCTTGGCTATCAGAAACTGACCTGCGCAAATTCCGCCAAGCACACACCCCTGACCATGCAACGACCGCAACCACCTGAATACTGTCGGCTTGTAAGCCTTTGTATGGTTCAGCCCAGCGCATAGAACCACGACGTCGCAAGCAGGCGCATCGCTAATCGAGTAATCGATCGGAATCGGCACCCCTGCGCTCGAATGAACAGGCATTCCGTCTGTAGATATAAAAATCCATTTGTAAAGTGAACGTCCCGCGATGCGATTCGCCTGCCGCAGCGGATCGAGTGCCGCGCCAAAAGTCATCATCGGGAAATCGGGTACGAGGAAAAAGCCGACACGCAGTGGTTCGCTTGCCGCCGCGATCATTTCAAGGGCGTTATCAGAGTCTTGTTGCATCATCAGATGGACTACGGGCGTTTTTGAGGTGACAGCTAACTTGCATCCAGACAAGTCGGGCTGTCAACGGTCGATTTTGAAGGGGTGTGTTGCAACCGCGCCCTTACTATCGGCCTCGCCCAGTATTACTGGCGTGTAAGCGCGCATCGGCATCATCATGGCCGGAAAGTATCCGCGCGAATCGGCCTGAGTTGTCCGTATTGCAAAGCAACTGCATTTCGTATCAGGCGCGCATGGCGATCCATGCCTCTTCCTGATCATTCAGGGCGTCGGCCAGTATAGCTACGTGCCATTCGAAATCGCGCAACTGGCCAGCCGATTCAGTAGACCAGAGCTCGCTCGGGCAGGCGGCTGCGAAACGCGCCGCTCACGATCGTCATCGCTTCAAACCGCTTTGGGATAGTCCGTGTAGCCGCGAGGTGACGATCGATTCCATCATGGTTGCCGAAGACTTAGCGCGACGTAATCTTTGTGAAGTAGAAGATACGATCATGGAAGGTCCATTACTTCCGACGCGCATCTTACCTACTCCGATCAAGATTGAATGGATTCTCGTTGGTATCGGGTCGGATATGAATTTACGTACGTTGCGGTGGTCAGAGGGAAAATTTGAAGAAGCGGCGTGGCGTGCAATGTTGGATCCGCTCTACTACCGGCCTGCTGAGGTCACTGCAAATGGCCGCCCCCCCTTGATGCAGTCGGGCGTCGGTTCCGGTCAGGAATCGGCCATTGGAGCCTGCCCTCTTACTTTGAAATGGCAGTCATATCTGAGTGTCGATGCATCATATGGCTCATGCGGATCGCGCGAATTAATCGAGCCGTGCGGTCGGTATAGGTGATGTCGTGGCCATCCGCCATATGTGAAAACGGCAAAGCCGTTAGCGGGATTTACTATCTCGGCTGAGCAGGGCAATCCATGTAAGGGTGGCCCGAACGCCTCGATTTTCCCGCCATTTCCATGGACTTCGGGTTGACCCAATTTTCGTACACGTCGCTATTGAAAACTTCGCACCAACGGCCGGGGCGAGGAACGCCGAGCCTGTAAGCGAACCAACTCGTTTCGCGCATATTCGCAACGACAACGACGTCCTCAACCTTGGTGGGCAGCCAGCGATGGAAGGCGAGTACGCGATTGTCCTGGTGAACGTGAAAGACGTTGACTTCTCCCGAGCGCAGTGCCGAGAGGCGGCGAAAACATCGACGAAAAACGCAATCAAGATGAAAGAAAACCGATAGCCCATCTTCATATCGGCCATCAAACGGAATAAATCCCCTCCCACAGGTGTTGTGCCAACAACGATCGTCGCTCGATCAGGGAAGCACACCATCAGCCGTACTTTCACCTTCCCTTCGATGCCTTTCATCACAGCGCCGCCCGGATAAGCCGTCCCGTTACCACCCCATCACCAACCTGCGACCAAGTCACCGTGAACAATCCTGCCTGTGTAGAAACGGCGATCCCCGCTCTGCTTGATGCGATACCCGAGTTCTACTGTCCGATCGCACCCGCAACGTCGCCCGCAAGCGTTATCGCCGAGGCGGACGCTCAAGTCCTCGCATGGACCGATCGTTTCGAGCTCTACGTGGATACGCGCCAGCGCGACTATCTGGCCCGCGCTCGATTCCCTCTGTTTCCAGGCAAATCGATGCCGGACGCAGACCCGCAATTACTACCGCTCGCCGGCAAGGAGGTAATGTGGCTCCAGTCGTTCGACGACGTCTATAGCGACGAAAAGCCCGGAGGCACGCCACTGCATGAGTACATCGTGCTGCTCGGCAAGCTCGCGCGTATTCTCGAAGAACCCCGGGCGAACCTGCTGCCGGATAACCCGTGGGCATCCGCGTTGCGCGACCTGCGGCTCGACGTCGAGGCGCATTCGAGTTCCGCGCAACTGGACCGCTGGGTGCGAGCGCATATCGATTATTTCGATGGGCTTCTGTGGGAAGCCGTCAATCGCGCGGAAGGCCGCAGTCCGAGCATCGATGATTACGTCACGATGTGGCTGAAGCAATCCGGCGTCTATCCGTGCATCGCGTTCACCGATCTCGCCTGCGGCTACGAAGTTCCGGCCAACGGCTGGCACGACCCGCGCGTGCGGATGCTGCGCGAAATGACGGCGGCCATCATCGGATGGGACAACGACCTGACTTCCTACAACAAGGAGGCTATGCGCGCCGAGCAATACGGCTTCCCGACCATCCAGAACCTCATTGCCGTTATCGCCGAAGAACGCGGTTGTCCCGCCACCGAAGCCGCAACTCTCGTGAGTGCCATGCGCAATCATGCGATGGCGCGCTTCATCGCAATGCGCGAGCGTGTCGTCGCCGACAGCGACCCGGCCACGTCGCGTTACGTACATGGACTTGCACAGTGGATTCGAGGCTATCTCGACTACAGCGCGCTTTCACCGCGCTATCTTCAGCCATCCGACGCATTCGAGCACGTCCTTGCGCACGGTTGGCCTATCAGCGATATCCGTCCGACCGGCAGCCATGGATGCTTGCCGGCACCGGCCTCACTTGCGGGATGGTGGTAATGAACGTCGACCTGATTGACAAGCAAACTCAGCTGCCCACGATGGATGTGCCGGAAGCGCCGATTCCTCGCGCTCCCGGCAGCATGCCGGTCATCGGCCACGCGGCGCAGCTCCTTTTTCGGCCGCTGACTTTCCTCGGCGGCCTGGCGCCCCTCGGCGGCCTCGTCCGCGTCGACCTCGGGCGATTGCCCATGCTGCTGCTCACCGACCCCGAGTTGACGCGCCAGGTGCTCAACGACAGCCGCACGTTCGACAAGGGCGGCGCGCTGTTCGATAAGGTACGCGAGCTGACAGGCAACAGCCTGCTCACGAGCCGCTACGACGATCACAAGGTGCAACGGCGCCAGATGCAGCCGGCGTTTTCGCGCAAGCGCATCCTGACCTACATCGACGTCATGAACGATGCGATCGGCGGCGTGCTCGGCGACTGGCGCGACGGTGCAACCGTCGACCTGACCACGGCCTGTTATGACATCACGGCCCGCACGGCATCCCGCACGATGTTCGCGGCCGACGTCGCCGGTGACGCAGCGGCATCGCTGGTCGAAGACCTGTCCGTTTATCTCGGCGGTCTGTTCGTGCGGATGATGCTGCCAGGTGGCGTGCTCGGCATGTTGCCGACATTGGGCAGCATCCGCTATGACCGTGCAGTCGAGCGCCTGCATGCGGCAATCGACGACATCATCGAGGCATACCGGAAATCGGGCGTCGACCACGGCGATCTGCTGTCGATGATGCTTGCCGCGCGCGACGAGCATGGCCAGCCATGGTCGCATCAGGAGGTCCACGATCAGGTCATCACGCTGTTCCTCGCAGGTATCGAAACGACGGCGGGCGTCATGAGCTGGACACTGTACCTGCTTTCGGGTCATCCGGAATTTGCAGATCGCGCGGCTGCGGAAGTGCGAACCGTGCTGGACGGTGCAACGGTCCCGCAGGCAGACCATCTGCAGCATCTGGGACAAACGCGCCGCGCCATGATGGAGGCGTTACGTCTTTATCCACCAGGATGGATTTTCACGCGCGTCGTGACGCGCGATGTGACACTCGGTCCATACCGCCTGCGTCCCGGCGATGGCGTTGCCTATAGCCCGTATGTGCTGCATCGAAATCCGGCGCTGTTCGAGGCGCCCGAACAGTTCGATCCGGACCGTTGGCTACCGCAACGTGCAACGGCACTCCCGGAGCACGGTTTCATTCCGTTTGGCGGCGGCGTGCACAAGTGCATCGGCGACCAGTTCGGCACGACCGAGGTCCTGCTCGCGCTGGCTACCATCCTGTCGCGTTGGCATCTTCAACCTGTGACGACGAAGGCCGTTCAGCCCATACCGCGGCGCGCGACGCTCACGCCGTCGCGGTTTGACGTGCGGATTCACGAGCGGTAGAACAAAAAATGGCGCGATGCCTGAAAGCATCGCGCCATTTGTATCGACCATCGTGCAGAAGCGCATCAAGCATTGGGTAGCGATTTTCACTAGTTTCCAGTGCCGGCCGCACCGGCGAATTTTCCTGCCTTTGGCGCCTTAGTCGTCGCCGTCGTCTATACCGATCGTAAATCGGCTACCCCCTATGCCCGGCTCCCAGGGTCCGATTGCCACGCAGATCAACACCGGAGAGCTTTACATAGACGCTATGAATGACCTTATTGCACTCGGCGGCAAAGCGATTTCGAATCGCCATGAATCTTATTTATGGGCAACTTTCAGTTCGACCACACCCAAGATTGCTGAGTTGGGAGCGTCTCGGTAAAGATATCTCAATCCGTAGCGTACTTCAGTCGGGAAACCGGGCCAGCACTCGCCTTCGCCTTACGTAGACCGCACACCACGTCCACCTGGGCGGAACGAACCGGCTCCCCATTGATCTGTGCGATCTGCATTGAGCGCCAATCGACATTCTAGTCACCAAAAGCGTCAGGTTCACGAAGCAATGCTTCAAATTCGTACGCTCCGCCCTGGTAAAATTTTCCCTCCAGCGCGGAGGGCATGCGGATGAGTGATTGCCGATCAAGCGGCGTGACAAGCCTCATGGGTGTTTCCCGTGGTAACTATTAATGCTCGACGTCAACACTTTGCAGTACGCGGCGGCCTTCTCCGACGACCTTGACCTGCGTACTTGACGGGCATGCTCCGGTGCAGACCGGACACCATCGGTCACCGCGCAAAGAACGCGCTAAGGCCCGAGCTTCCCACGTAACGCGTGTCGACACTGTCGACAGGCCTGGGCGCATACTTGCGGCTTAGCAAATGCCGTTTAAGGGGCTTACGAGGGTTCGAGACACGTCGTTATCGAGTTGAACGGCCAGCATCGGTCCGAATGCGATCGGACTGGGAAGCCCTGGAATATCCATCAAAAATTGGGCGACCTCTGCTTGTCGCTGCACCCGCATCGGATGCAGTTTTTCGACGTTGCCGATTCCTTCGATCGTCGTAATCTGGTCGCCTTCGTGCGTGCCTGCCAACGATAGGCATGCGTTCACGCGGCGACCGTTCACGTGAACGGTGCACGCACCGCACTGGCCGTGATCGCAGCCCTTCTTCGTGCCTGTCAAATGCAGGTGCTCGCGGACAATTTGCCGTGTCCCACTCACGCGCAAACCCCGTGCCTCACAGAATAACGCTGCAGGCTTATGCGCCATATGGTTTTAGTGCGGCCACTGCAAACAAATACGAGGAGGCAATATGGCACGCTCGAAAACCTGCAAGCAAAGATAGCGGCACTGACAGCACAAGCTGAGGCGATTGTTAAAAGGGACTCGACCGGCGTCATCGCGAAAATTCGAGGCCCGATGGAAAAGCATGGACTCACGACCGTCGACATCGACGCTCACATTGGTGGTGCCAAGAAACGTGGTCGCAAGCCGGGTGTTGAAGCTGCCGCTAAGTCGTCTACTTCGGCTGCGAAGTACCGTGACCCGAAAACTGGTGCCACCTGGACTGGTGAAGGTCGCGCGCCGACTTGGATTGCAACCGCGAACGCGCCGCGTTGGGTATCTCTGCGTACCGCGGCAATGATACGTTGCCGCTCGACATGGACGTCCGATTCTGTGGCGACCGAGCTCATGACCTGGCCACCAGCGCAATCGAATTTTACGAAGAACTGCGTGACGGTCCGTTTAAAGAAAACAATGAGCGAATCGCGGGTTTGGAAAATACCCAGCGAACGACTGATTGCTCCTTCGGGGCCTGCAGGCTTTCGGGTGGTAACAAAAATCCATCCGTTTTGGAACATCTACCTTAACGGGTTGGCCATATCACTGGTGGAGGCGCTGGAGCCTTGACGTCATGCGGACGTGTCCATCAGCATCCCGGGGTGTTCGTGGAGAGCCGTTCGACCGACAACAAACAGTCCGTTTGAAATCTTTTCTGGCGGAAGACAGCCAACTCACACTACCGTCAGTAATGCCCCGCCAAGTTTGACTCCCACCGTTACGGATCGCCGCCTACCCATGACCCTACCCATTCTTCGTCGGGCCCCGAAGGTTGGAAGTGGCCGCGCAAATTCGGTAAGCCGGATAGGGAAACTGCTGGAGCCTTAGCCAGCGATAACGCCGCGATGGAACCCGCCATGCTCGCGCGATGCACCTCACAGGCTTTTCCGACCTCATCGAATGTCACGCCAGCACACCCGATGCCGCGGAGTCGGCGTTCAGTATCGTCGTGCGATGCATGCGCCTGCGTTGCTCGGGCGTGAAGTCGCAGGTAGCAAGATGAATCGACGAGCAGTTGTCCCACAGCAGCAGATCGCCTTCGCACCAGCGATGCCGGTAGACGAATTCAGGCTTCGTCATGTGCTCGAGTAGCCCGGCCATCAGCGCATCTGAATCGGTCTCGCTCAGTCCCTCGATGCCGGCCGACAGCCCCTCGCTCAGATACAGGCATTTGCGTCCCGTAATTGGATGCTCACGCACGAGCGGATGCAGCACGTCGGGAAACTTGTCGCGCGCTTTCTGACGCTCTTCCTGAGAAAACTCACCCACATGATCGCGCTTGAGCCTCTGCTTGCGCTCGACGCTCGCGGCATAGCTGTTGCGCACCGTCAGACCATCGAGGCGACGCTTCGTGTCCTCGGGCAGCGCGTCGTACGCGCTCTGCGTGCTCGCGAAACAGGTATCGCCCAGCGGCTCGCCGTGATCGTCGCGCGGCACTTCGAGCGCGTAGAGCAGCGAGCAGCGCGGCGGATTCGGCACATAGCACATGTCGCTATGCCATGCGCGTCCCGCGTCGGCCATGCCGATCGGCTTGCCGTCTTCGACGATGTTGGAGACCACGAAAATCTCGGGATGTCCGGGCAGCAGATATGACGCGATGCCATAACGCTCGGTTGGCCCGAAGCGACGACTAAACGCGATGTGCTGCTCCGGCGTGATCCGCTGGTTGCGCAGCGCGATCACACCGTAGCGGTTGAACGCGGTTTCGATCGCGGCGAATTGCGGCTCGGACACGCCAGCGGCGATATCGACGCCCATCAGATGATGGCCCAGCGGCGCCGATGCGAACGCAATGGGTTGATTCATGTTCTGCCTCTCCTGAATGACATCCGATGCGGCGGGCCCGTGCGTTCGGCTCAATCGATCTTCGCCCCCGAAATCTGGATCACGCGTGCATAGCGTGCCGTTTCGGACTGGATGTACTGCGTGAATTCGGCGGGCGTGTCGCTGTCGGGTTCGACGCCGAGCTTCTTGAGCTTCTCGATCAGATCCGGCATCTTCATCACGTCCTGCAACGCGTCGTGGGTCCTGTCGATGGCGATCCGCGGCGTTTGCGCCGGATACAGGAATCCCAGCCACGAACTCGCGACGACGCCGGGATAGCCAAGTTCGGTCGTCGAAGGCAACGCAGGCAGCAGCGTCGAGCGACTCCTGCTCGCCACGCACAATGCCTTCAGTTGGCCCGATTTGACGTAAGGCAGCGCGGGCGGAATCGTCGTGAACATAAACTGCACGCGTCCGCCGAGCAGATCGACCAGCGCGGGCGATGCGCCCTGGTAAGGAACGTGCGTCATGTCGAGTTTGGCCTCGATCTTGAGCATCTCGCCAGCGAGCTGGATCGAACTGCCATTGCCGGTCGACGCGAAATTCACCTTGCCGGGATGCGCCTTCACGTACGCGACCAGTTCCGGCAGCGTATTGGCGGGCACCGAGGGATTGAGCACCAGCATCAGCGGCAGATTGGCCGCGAGGCCGACCGGCTCGAAATCCTTGATCGGATCGTAAGGGAGGTGCTTGACCAGCGACTCATTGATCGCGTGCGTCGTCGCGGTGCCGAGCAGCAGCGTATAGCCGTCCGGCTTCGCGTGCGCGACGAATTGCGCGCCGATCACGGTGCCGCCGCCCGGCTTGTTTTCCACCACAACCCGTTGCTTCAGACGTAGCGAGAGTTGCGCGCCGATCAGGCGCGCGACGATGTCGGCACCACCGCCGGCCGGAAGCGGCACGATCAGCCGGATCGGACGATCGGGCCACGATGTGTCGCCGGCATCGCCGGCGGCGAGTGCCCTCGCCGGCGCGACAGCAAGGTTGCTGGCCAGCAGCGCCGCCGCGGCGATCAAACGGCGCCGCGCATGATCGACAGACATCTGCGTCTCCTTGTCTGCTTCTGGCCCGCTCTTGTGGCTGGCCTCGGTGTGACGGTGTTCAGAAACCGTATAGCCGCGCCGGATTGTCGACCATCACCGTGCGCATCAGCGCGGCATCCGGCAGCCAGCGCGCGAGCAGATCGCACAGATCGCCGTCGTTCGGCATCGCGCCTTTCAGTGTCGTGTGCGGCCAGTCCGTGCCCCACACGAGACGCTCGGGCGCGACATCCACCAGCGCGTCGACGAACGGCAGCACATCGTCGTACGGATGCGCGAGATTCGACATGCGCATCGGCGCCGACAGCTTGACCCAGCATCGGCCCGTTGTCAGCAGATCGAGGATCGCGCGAAAGCTCGGCCCGCCCACGCCCTCCTGCACCGGCACCGCGCCGAAATGGTCGATCACCACATCGACGGGTAGCGCCTCGATCATCGGGCGCGCGGCGGTAAAGTCGTCCGGACGGATGCGGAACTGCAGGTGCCAGCCGAACGGCGCGACCCGCGCGGCGAAACGCGGCGCGATCTCGGCAGGTGAACTCGATCCCTTGCGCAGATTCAGACGCACGCCGCGCACGCCGGCCGCGTTCAGCTTTTCGAGTTCGGCATCGCTGATATCGTCATCGACGACCGCGATGCCTCGCAACGGGAATGTCTTGCTCGCGAGCGTATCGACCAGCAGCGAATTGTCCGTCCCATACACGCTCGGCTGAACCAGCACCGCGCGTTCGACACCGATCGTCCGCAACATCTCGAGATACGACGGCAACGGGCAATCAGGCGGCGTATAAGAGCGCGCGGCGGCGAGCGGATAGCGCGACTGCGGCCCGAAGATATGCGCGTGGCAATCGCAGCAGCCCGGCGGCAACGCGAGCTTCGGGCGACGGGGCGACGGGTCGGGCCCGGGAATTGTCGGGGTGGCGAATGGGGTCATCGTCGAGTCTCCAGGGTCCGCTTACACGCGCGCTTCGATCGGCATGCACGCGCGTCGCGTGTACGTATCAAGCGTCATTGACCACCCGCCAGCGCGATGTGATTCTGTTTGATCAACGTCGCCCATTTCGCCATGTCGGTATTGATGCGCGCCGTGAACTCGGACGGTGTGCTGCCGACCGAATCGAGCCCGAGGTTCGCCAGCACTTTCTTCACGCTGGGGTCTTGCAGCGCGCGCACGAACGCATCGTTGATCTTCGCGACGATCGCCGGGGGCGTCTTCGCGGGCGCGACGACGCCGTACCATGAGGTCGCCTCGTAGCCGGGCAAGCCCGCTTCGGCGATCGTCGGAATATCGGGTGCGGAGGGTGAGCGTTTCGCGCTCGTCACGCCGAGCGCGCGCAGCGTACCGTTTCTTACGTAGGGCATCGCGGAAGGCAAGGTCGGAAACGAGAACGCCACGCGTCCGCTGATCAGATCCGTGAGCACCGGTGCGTTGCCCTTGTAGGGCACATGACCGACGTCGATGCCCGCCATGTTCTTGAACAGTTCGCCCGCCAGATGCGGCGGTGTACCGATGCCCGCCGACGCAAAGAACAACTTGCCCGGCTCGGACTTCGCAAGTTTGATGAGCTCGCCCACGTTCTGCACCGGCAACGACTTCGTCGTCACGAGAATGCCGGGTGCCGCGACGAGTTGCGTGACGGGCGCGAAGTCGCGCACGGTGTCGTAGGGAAGATGCGGATAGATGCTCGGGTTGATCGCATGGCTGCCGCTCACGAGACCCAGCGTGTAGCCGTCGGGATCGGCGCGCGCAACGAACTCGGTGCCGATGGTGCCGCCCGCCCCCGCGCGATTGTCGACGATGATCGAACCGCCTAATAGCTGACCGGCCTTCGCCGCCACGGCGCGCGCGACGAGGTCGGTGCCGCCGCCCGGCGTGAACGGCACGATCAGATGGATCGGGCGCGCCGGATAGTCCTGCGCCTGAGCCGGCGCCACGACACAGGCGATGCCCGCCGCAAGGCAGGCGAAAGCCAGCCATTTCCTCAGCATATCGTCTCCTGAGTGTAGTTATCGTGCGCGAGGCGTGGCCTTCGAACGCTATGCGACAATCATAAGAGAATGAAGGTAATGCAGCGAGCGAGAAATACTCACTTCCCTATTACTTAATCTAAATGCGCGGCCTATGAATCCCGAGTTCCCGCCCCTCAATCCGCTACGTGTATTCGAAAGCGTCGCGCGCCATCTGAGCTTCACGGGCGCGGCCGAGGAACTGCACATCACACAAGGCGCGGTCAGTCATCAGATCAAGGCGCTGGAGACATGGCTCGGCTTCGAGCTGTTCGATCGCACGAGCCGCCGGCTGACGCTGACGCGTACCGGCGAAATCTACGCCACGCAATTGGGCCTGGCGTTCGCGCGCATCGTGCAAGCCACGCACGAACTGCTCGCGTCGAGCTCGCATCAGATCCTGACGATTCGCGGCCACACCGCGCTCTTCGTGCGCTGGCTGATCCCGCTGCTGCCGCACTTCCAGTCGGCGCATCCAGACATTCGCGTGCGGCTCGTGTCGAGCGTCGAGGGCGTCGATTTTCGCCGCGAGCAGGTCGATTTGGGCATCGTCTATGGCGATGGACCCTGGAACGGCCTGCGCAGCGATCTGCTGTTCTCCGACGCGCTGACGCCCGTGATGGCGCCAGGACTCGCGCGCGAACTGCCTGATCCGTGTACGTCGGAAGCGCTGCTCGCGCTGCCGCTGCTGCACTCGAACCGTCGCCCGCAACACTGGGCGGAATGGATGGCGGCGGCGGGCGCGAGCCGCGAGAAGTCCGCGAAGGACACCTACTGCGAGGACCTGAGCATCGTGTATCAGTGCGCGATCGAAGGGCTCGGCGTCGCGCTCGGCCAGCTCGTCTATGTCGAGCGCGACATCGCACAAGGCAGGCTCATCGCACCGCATCCGTTCGTGCTCAGGCGCACGCGCGGCTATCACCTCGTCTGCCCGCTGGAACACGCGGAAGAAAACAAGATCACGCGCTTCCGGCAATGGCTCCTCGCCGCTATCGGGACCACCCGCTGACTCATCCGCCCGTTGAGCCCGTCAGGCCAGCGCGCTCCTGAGCGCTCGGTCCACTGCATCGAGGAAGTGCCGTGTACTCGCCGCGGGCTGGCTCGCGCCGACGAGACTCGCGAGATCACGCGTCATCACGCCGCGCTCTACCGTAGCAATGCAAGCGGCTTCCAGATGTTTCGCGAACGCGACGACATCGGCCGTGCGATCGAGCTCGCCGCGCCGGATCAAGCCGCGCGTCCACGCGAAGATCGATGCGATCGGATTGGTCGACGTGTCGCGGCCGGCCTGATGCGCCCGATAGTGACGCGTGACCGTGCCGTGTGCGGCTTCCGCCTCGAACGGTACGCCCCGCGGCGACATCAATGCGGACGTCATCGCACCAAGCGAGCCATAGCCTTGCGCGAGTGCGTCCGACTGCACGTCGCCATCGTAGTTCTTGCATGCCCACAGATAGCCGCCGGTCCACTTCAGATTCGACGCGACCATGTCGTCGATCAGCCGATGCTCGTAGGTCAGCCCAGCCGCCGCGTAGGCGTCGGCGAATTCCGTTTCGAATACGTGCTGGAACAGATCCTTGAAGCGCCCGTCGTAGACCTTGATGATGGTGTTTTTGGTCGACAGGTAGACCGGATAGCGGCGCAGTAGTCCGTAATTGAAGCAGGCGCGCGCGAAGCCGATGATCGAAGCATCGGTGTTGTACATCGCGAGGCCGATGCCGTCTTCGCCGCCCGAATAGACCTCGCGTTCGATCGGCTCGCCGCCGTCGTCGGGCACGAACCTGAAACTCAGGCGACCCTTGCCCCTGAAAGTGAAATCGGCGGCGCCGTGCTGGTCGCCGAACGCGTGACGACCGATCACGACCGGCTTGTCCCAGTGCGGCACGAGGCGTGGAACGTTGCGGAACAGGATCGGCTCGCGAAACAACGTGCCGTCGAGGATCTGACGGATCGTACCGTTCGGGCTCTTCAGCATCCTCGGCGAACCGTACTCGAGCATGCGCTCGCGATCGTGCGTTACCGTTGCGCATTTCACCGCCACGCCGTGTTTCAGCGTGGCATGCGCGGCTTCGATGGTGGCCCCGTCGGCGGTGCGGTCGCGCGCTTCGATGCTGAGATCGTGGTAGTCGAGGTCCACGTCGAGATACGGCAGGATCAGCTGCTGCCGTATCCATTGCCACATCACCCGGGTCATCTCGTCACCGTCGATTTCGACGATGGGATGTAGAACTTTGATCCTGGACATAGCTTGCACGTCCCCGCTATTTCGACATCGATGGACGATGCGCGTCGCGCTGGCTGCTGTCCGCGCGCGGCGCTTCGGACTGCGCGCCCCGCGCAACGTCTTTGCGTCTGCGCGCCGCGGCGCGCATCGCAAAGTACGCCTGCAGCAGGATCAGAAGCGCGCTCGCGGCGACGAAACAGGCGCTGATCGGCTGTGTAACGAACACGGTCAGATCGCCATGCGAGAGCAACAGCGCGCGGCGGAAATTCTCCTCCACCATCGGTCCAAGCACGTAGCCGAGCAGAATCGGGGCAACCGGGAAGTCGAACGCGACGAACAGCGCGCCCACGAGCCCGAACACCAGCACTTCGGCCACTTCAAAAAGGCTGTTGTTGGTGCTGTAGACGCCCACCGAGATGAAAAACAGCGCCGCCGGAAACAGGAAACGGTACGGCACCTGCAGCACCTTCACCCAGATCTGGATCAGCGGTACGTTGAGCAGCACCAGCAATACATTGCCGATCCAGAAGCTCGCAATCAGCCCCCAGAAAATATCCGCGTGTTCGCTGATCAGTTGCGGGCCCGGCTGGATGCCCTGAATCAGCAGCGCGCCGAGCAGCAGCGCCATCACCGGATCGCCGGGAATGCCGAGGCTCATCGTCGGGATGAAGTCCACCTGGGTTTTCGAATGAGACGAAGCCTCGGGCGCGGCAACGCCTTCGAGCGCGCCCGAACCGAAACGCTCAGGTGTGCGCGAGATCTTCTTTTCGAGCGCGTAGGCGATGAACGTCGTGATGGTCGGCCCCGTGCCCGGCATCGCGCCGAATAGCGTGCCGACAGACGTGCCGCGCAGGATCGGCAGGAACGCCTGCTTCAACTCCTTTACGCTCGGCCGCATGTCGCGCAAGCGCACCTTGACGCCGCTGCCCACCGCGTGCAGGCGATTCACGTTGCGCAGAAACTCCGTCACGCCGAACAGCCCCAGCGCGAGCGCGACGAGCTGGATTCCATCGGAGAGTTCGACAAAGCCGAACGTGAAGCGCATCGTGCCGGTGTTCACGTCGGTACCGACCACGCCGACGAGCAAGCCGATCACCGTCATGGAGACGCCTTTGAGCGGCGAGCCGCTCGACATCGTGCCGCCCGCGACCAGCCCGAGCAGCATGATCGAGAACAGCTCGCTCGGCCCGAACTTGAACGCGATCGATACCAGCAGCGGCGATGCGAAGATCATCACGATGATGCCCACCGACGCCGCGAAGAACGACGCGATCATCGTGATGCCGAGCGCGGTGCCACCCTTGCCGGCGCGCGTCATCGGATAGCCGTCCAGGCACGTGACCGCATGCGGCGGATGGCATGGCAGGTTCAGCAGGATCGCGCCGATCGCGCCGCCATACTGCGAACCGTAGAAGATGCCCGCGAGCATCAGGATGGCCGGCACCGGATGCATCGTATAGGTCAACGGCAGGAGGATCGAGATCGCCGACAGCGGCCCCATGCCGGGCAGCACACCGATCAGATTGCCGACCAGCACGCCGAAGAACGACCACATCAGGTTGTGCCATTCCAGCGCGACGGCGAAGCCCTGCCACAGATCAGCGAGTGAGTGTCCGATCATGGTCAGCCCCACGTCAGCAGCGGAAACTGCAATTGCAGCAGCCACCAGAAGATCACCACCGACAGCACCGTGATGACCGAGGCGAGGATCAACGCGCTTTTCCACGTATTGTCGCGATCACCAAACGCCGAGATGAAGGTCACCGCGAATGAAGCCGGCAGCAGACCGCCCCATTTGCCGAGCACCACGAAGGCAACGATGCTCAGCACGATGCAGGTCCAGCCGCGCCATTCGGGGCCGCCCGCTTCGCGCGCGCCGCCTTCGTGTACGGTCGCGCGCAGCGCCGGCCGCTTCGCAGTGCCGGCGATGGCCACGCCGAGCAGAATCAGGATTACACCCAGGCAGGTCGGGAAAAAGCCCGGCCCCATGCTGGTCAGGCTGCCGAAGCTGTAGTTGAGCCCTTGCACGGCCGCACCGAGACCGATCAGGCACATCAACGCGCCGCCATAATAGTCGCGCCGGTAGCCGCTCAGAAACGCGCGCTCTGCAGTGTCGTTCATCCATGTCTCCTTGTTTCTATACCGTCCCGGCTTGTGGTTTTCGCTGATGTGCCGGAGTATGTGCGTCGCGCGTGACGGGTGAGCGACGGCGAACCGTCACTGTAGCGAGAACCTTCGCGCTGCGCATCGACTACAAAAAAACCGGCGGCCCGCGGTACGTACCCAACGCCGCCTGCCGGTCACACGCACTGGTCAATTCGCCTGCGAGGCGGCCAGCTTCCTGTAGACCTGCGCGTATTCCCTGAGATAGTCACCGAATGCCTGCGGCGACGCGCTGATCTTGACCTCGATCCCCTGCTTTTCCAGTAGCGCCTCGTTCGCCGCGGTGGTCATCACATGGGCGATCGCGTCGTGCAGCACACCCACAACGCTCGATGGCGTACCCGCCGGCGCCAGAATGCCGTTGAACGTGGTGTGCTGGTAGCCGCGCAAGCCGGCCTCCGACAACGTCGGCACGTCGGGCAGCAGCGGCGAGCGTGTGGCGGTCGTCACCGCGAGGCCGCGCACCTTGCCGGACTTCACATAGGGGCCCGAGGTGCTCACCTGATCGAAGATCATCATCACCTGTCCACCGAGCACGTCGGTCATCGCCTGGCCACTGCCCTTATAGGGAATATTCGCGAGCTTCACACCCGCCTGCTGGCTGAACAGCGTCGCGGCCACATTGCCGATCGATCCCACGCCCACCGACGCGACGGTCACTTCGCCGGGGTGCGCCTTCGCACGCGCGATCAACGCCGGCACGCTGGTTTCCTTCAGCGCGGGACCGGCCACGAGCACCATCGGAATTTCGCAGGTCTCGGTAACCGGCATGAAATCCTTGATCGGGTCGTAGCCGGCGTCGGGCAGGAAGGAGGGCGCGGAGACGACGGTGTTGGCAACGGCGAGCAACGTGTAGCCGTCCGGCTTCGCGTGCATGACATAGCGGGCACCGATCAGCGCGTCGACGCCCGGCCTGTTGTCGACGATCACCGGTTGCCCCAGTTCGGCCGTCAGGCCTTTGGCGAGCAGCCGCGCGATGATGTCGACGGTGCCGCCGGGCACCGTGCCGACGACGATATGAATGGGCTTCTCGGGGAACCTGTCGGCCGCGTACGCATGGCCGACGGTCAATGCGCAACACACGAACGCCGCGAGGGCAACTGGCGCGCGAATCATCTAGCTGGCGTGTGGATCATGGTGTCTACCTGTCCCTGTCCTTTCTTCAGCACCGTGAGGCGGAACACAAACCTTCGATTCAGTATCGTGCGCGGACGCGGAGGCGGTCCAACGAGATATTTTCAAACGCGCATTAGTTTTTCTAATCGGGATACACGTCGGCACGCGCGAGGCCAGACTGGGCCGAGTCTGAACGAAACATCGGCACTCGTTCACTCACCTGTCGCGAACCAGCGGTTAGGTAGAAACCAGAACGGGATCGGCACCTGCTTGCAAAGGTATTGATTTAGATAATGGATCAGTGAGATTTTCTCGTTCGCCTTCACCGTTTCCCTCTCGTATGATTCGTCGCAATCGATCCTGCTTGCGGAGGGCGCGTGTCCATAAGTCGATTTTCCACCAGCTTCGTTTCACTGAAAGACCGGCTCAGCGATGCCGAATGGCAGACGCGCGTCAATCTCGCTGCCTGCTATCGCCTGCTCGATCGCTTCGGCATGACCGATCTGATCTACAACCATATCACCGCGCAGATTCCCGGCAAGCCCGGCAGCCTGCTGATCAATCTATACGGACTTCTGTACAAGGAAATCACCGCGTCGAGCCTCGTCGAGATCGACTACGACGGCAACATACTGCACAAGCAGGACACCGATTACGGCATCAACAAATCGGGCTATGTGATTCATGGCTGCATCCATCGCGCGCGACCGAATGTGCATTGCGTCATTCACACACACACGCGCGCGGGCATGGCCGTTTCGGCGATGCGCGGCGGCCTGTTGCCGCTGACGCAAACGGCGACCCGCTTTCATGGCCACCTCGCCTATCACGAGTTCGAAGGGCCCGCAGTCGATCTCGCCGAGCAGGAGCGCCTCGTGCGCGACCTCGGCGAGCACAATGCGATGGTGCTGCGCAATCACGGGCTGCTCGTCGCGTGCGCGTCGATTCCGCAAGCGTTGAACCTGATGTATCAACTGGAAATGTCCTGCCGCGCGCAAGTCGATGCATTGAGCGCCGGCGGCCTGGAGGCCGTGTCGCTGCCCTCGCGGGAGGTGCTCGAACGCTCCGCGCATCTGTATCAGCCGGGCACCCGCCGTCCCTACGGCGAGCTCGAATGGCACGCGATGCTACGGCTTCTGGAGAGCGATCCGGGCGGCTACCCGCCCTACGACAGTTGACGGTCTGAACACCCCCGCGACGCCCGGCGGTTCCCGAACAGAGGCGATGAAACCGATATCAAGGAGACACGGATGAACCGGAGACGACTGGCCGCGCTGATAGGCGGCCTCACTGGCCTGTTGCTCTCGGTTCAGGCGATACCCGTTGCCGCGCAGAACGATAGCTATCCGGATCATCCGATTCACTTTGTCGTGGGCTTCAGTCCGGGTGGCGATACCGATATCGTGGCGCGCGTGCTGGCGCGCAAGATCACCGAGAAAACCGGCCAGTCGATCGTCGTCGACAACCGTCCCGGCGCCGGCGGCGCGATCGCGAGCCAGTATGTGGCGCAGGCGAAGCCCGATGGCTACACGATCCTCTTCGCGTCGAGCAGCTTCACGATTGCGCCCAATTTCCAGACGCTGCAATTCGATCCCGTCAAATCGTTCACGCCGATCACGCAGGCAACCGCCGCACCGTTGCTGCTGGTGGTCAACCCGAAGCTGCCGGTCCACTCGGTGCAGGAGTTGATCGCGATGGCAACGAAAGAGCCGGGCAAGCTCAGCTATGCATCGGCGGGCGTCGGCAGTGGTCTGCAGATCGCAGGCGAACTGTTCAAGAGCATGGCGCACGTGAATATCCAGCACATCCCGTTCAAGGGCGCGGAAAACATCACCAGTGTGATTGCCGGCGTCGTGCCGATCTCGTTCGCCGGCATTCCGCAAACGATCCAGGCCGTCAAGGGCGGTCAATTACGCGCGCTCGCCGTCACGTCGGCCACGCGCTCGCCGACGCTGCCGGACGTGCCGACCATCGCCGAGTCCGGCGTGCCGGGCTACGACATGAGTTCCTGGTATGGCGTGCTCGCGCCGGCCGGCACGCCGCAAGCCCGCGTCGACCGGCTGTATGGGGAATTGAAGACCGCGCTCGCGGATCCCGAAGTGAAGAAGCAGCTCGCCAATGTCGGGCAGGAAGCGCGCGCGACGTCGCCACAGGAATTTGCCACCTACATTCAGAGCGAGTTGAAGAAGTGGCACGACCTCGTGCAGAGCGCCGGCATCAGCCACTAGCACCGTAGCTCGCGCGCGACTCGCCCGTATTCGCGAATTGCCGTTGCCATCGACAGGACTTTTGCGTCATGACCTTCATCGCCGAATCTCTCGCCGCCTTCGCCGCCGATCTCGATCACGACGACATCCCGGCTTCCGTGCGACGTCATGCGGCCCATCTGATGCTCGATGGCGCCGGCATTGCGTTCGCGTCGGGCAGCTTCGATTTCGCCGCGCAGGCGCATGGCGCGCTGGCGAGCTTCGAAGCCGGCCACAGCCCGGTCATCGGTCAACGTCGACGCCTGCCGTTGCGCGACGCGGTACTGCTCAACGGCATCCTCGTGCACGGCCTCGATTTCGACGACACGCATCTGACGAGCGTCGTGCATGTCACGTCGAGCTGTCTGCCGACCGCGCTCGGCGCGGCGGTCGCCGGCAAGTGCTCGGGACGCGAGATGCTGACCGCCTATATCCTCGGCATCGAGATCGCCGCGAGAATCGGCAACGTCGCCGCGGGCGAACTCAATCAGATCGGCTTTCATCCGACCGGCGTGGCGGCCGCGTTCGCGTGCGCGATGATTGCGGGCAAGCTCGAAGGCGCATCGGCCGAACAACTGGTGATGGCGCAAGGTATCGCACTGTCGATGGCGGCCGGCACGCGCGAATACAGCGCGGACGGCTCGTCGACCAAGCGCATGCATCCGGGCTGGGCTGGCGCTTGCGGCATTACCGCCGCGCGGCTCGCGAAGCACGGCTTTACCGGCCCCCGCTCTGCTTACGAAGGACAGTTCGGTTTCTTCGCCACGCATCTGGGTCCGGCCCTCGACAAATGGGACATGGCGGCGGCCACCCGCGATCTCGGCAGTGTCTGGGAAAGCGCGCGCGTCGCGATCAAGCCGGTGCCCGCGTGTCAATTGAGCATCGCCTGCATCGACGCGGCGATCGCACTTCACCGCGAGTATCACGTGAACGCCAGGATGATCGAAAGCGTCGAGGCGCTGGTTCCCCCGCATGCGGTGAAGATCGTGTGCGAACCGGTGGAGCGCCGGCGGCGCCCGGCGAGCCGTTACGCGGCCCAGTTCAGCATCCAGTTTCAAGTGGCGTGCGCGCTCTTGCACGGCCGTTTCGGCCTCGCCGAACTCGATCGCTTCGCCGACCCCGAGATTCTCGCGCTCGGCGATCGCGTCGGCTATCGCGTCGATCCGCACACCGGCTATCCACAGCATTTTTCCGGCGAAGTGATCGTCACGCTGAAGGATGGCCGACGCCTTGCTCATCGCGAGCAAATCAACCGCGGCGCCGCCGATAATCCGCTTTCCGAAGCCGACATCGTCGCCAAGTTCACCGACAACACCGCGCTCGCGCATGTGCGCAACCCGGACGCGGTGCGCGACATGATCGTCGGTATAGATTCACTCGAATACGCGAGCGCGTTGGGCGATATGCTCGCCGACGTCTAGCCCAGGGGCGGCGCACATCGCCGTCCATCTATTCAGCCAACCCAGGAGAGAACCGAATGTCTATGAATCAGGGACTGAAAATCGCGGTGATGAAGGGAGACGGCATCGGCCCCGAAATCGCCGACGCGACCGTCGAGGTATTGCATGCCGCGGCAGCGAAGGTCGATCTCGAGATCGAACTGAAGGAGTGCCTTGTCGGAATGAAGGCCTACGAGCGCTCGAAAAGCACGCTTCCCGAGGACACGCTTGAAACGCTCCGACAATATCCCGGCTGGATTCTCGGACCGACATCGGCCGGCGAGTATCCGAAAGACGATCCGATTCGCGGCCATCCGTCGGGCTATCTGCGCAAGAACTTCCATCTGTTCGCCAACGTGCGTCCGGTCAAGGCATGGCCGCAACTCAACCCGCTGATCCCGGATCTGGACATCACGGTGATTCGCGAGAACACCGAGGGCTTCTATCCCGATCGCAATCTGGCCTGGGGGTACGGCGAATTCATGCCGACCAAAGACGTCGCCTTGTCGTTGCGCGTGATCACCAAAAACGCGTGCGACCGCTTCGCGCGCTTCTCGTTCGAATACGCGCAGGCGACCGGCCAGACGCGCCTGTCGATCGCACACAAGCGCACCGCGCTGCCGCAGACAGAAGGCCTCTTTATCGGCGCGTTCGAGCAGATTGCCGATCAGTTCAAATCGGTCGAACTCGAACTGCTGCGCGTCGATACGTTCAGTTCGTCGATGCCGCGCGATCACAAGCGCTTTCCGCTCGTGGCCACCACCAACCTGTTCGGCGACATTCTGTCGGACCAATGTTCGGGGCTTGCCGGCGGCGTCGGCATCGCGCCATCGATCAACGCCGGCGCGGAGCAGGCGATGGCCCAGGCGGTGCACGGCACGGCGCCCGATATCGCCGGGCAGAACAAGGCCAATCCGTCGGCGCTGATCCTGTCGACGGCAATGCTGCTGCGCTGGTTCTTCCTGAAGAACGACAATGCGAAGTGCCAGCAGGCCGCTCGTCTGCTGGAGGAAGCGGTGCGCATGACGATCGATCGCGGCACGGTGACGCCCGACCTCGGCGGCACCGCCACCACCGCGTCGTTCACGAAGGCAGTCGTGCAGGCACTCGAGCAGGACATCGCGCCGCGCTGAGCGTCGGATCTGCATGACGACTTCGTCTTACGCCCGGCGGGTCCGGCGTGAGACGGAGCGGCTCGCGCCCGTTGCCGGCGCCTCGCATCATCTACACCATCGGCGACGCCTTTCGATCTCCATCCAGGGATGCCTATGAATTCCGCTGAAACAACGCCGACCATTCCGGGACCGGACCCGTATCCGCGCAAACCGGCCATCGTCTTGCCGGCGGGTTCGACCGATTGCCACGCTCATATCGTCGGGCCGCAACACCGCTATCCGTATGATCCGAAGCGCCGCTACACGCCGCCCGACGCGCTGCCGCCGCAATACCTGCAGATGCTGCGCACGCTCGGCGTGGAGCGCGGCGTGCTGGTGCAGCCGAGCGTCTATATGACGGACAACCGGCGCCTGATCGACGCACTGCGCGAGACCGACTTCCCGTTGCGCGGCATTGCGGTGGTCGACGAGAGCGTCACCGACGCGCAGCTCGACGAACTGCACGAGGCCGGTGTGCGTGGTCTGCGCGTAAACTTGCGCGTCGAGAACGGTGCGTCCGCCGATGCGGTGCCGCAACTGGCACGCCGGATCGCGCGGCTCGGCTGGCATTTGCAGTTCCGCATCGACCCGAAGGATTTCGCGAGTGCCGAAGCGATGATCTCGGCGCTGCCGGTCGAGACCGTTGTCGATCATATCGGCGGCGTGCCTGTCGACGAAGGCCTGCAAGGCAACGGCTTCCAGACGCTGCTGCGCATGCTCAGGAGCGGGCGCACGTCGGTGAAGCTGTCCGCGCCGATGCGCATGTCCAACCAAGACTATCCGTATCGCGACGTCGTGCCTTTCGTGCATGCGCTCGCCGACGCCGCGCCCGACCGGTTGATCTGGGCGCTCGACTGGCCGCACACTACGCTGAGCAAGCCGATGCCGAATGACGGTGACCTATGCGATCTGCTCGACACATGGCTACCGGATGAACCGATTCGCAAGAAGGTGCTGGTCGACAACCCGGCGCGATTATTCGATTTCTGATCGACTGGCTGGAAGCTGGCGGTTCTCTGGGAATTTCAGATTTCTCAAGGGATGTGGGGTGCCGATAGGGAAGGGGATGGTGGCGATCGCCAGGTGCGGGATTTGAAAAAATCCTCGAAATTGAACTGCCGGTAAAGGTCTTTTCTTTGTACCGAACTGACATACCACTCGATATAAGAGACCCGGCATTGATGAAAAGCGGCGCTTCTGCACAGAGCGGAGACCGGTTCCGCCGAACGTCGGCCCTCAAATCATCACGAGACAAGCTCAACCGAACGCCAACGCAGCAGCTCGTGTAGTGTCCAGCAATTGATGCCGCGGCGGGACAGCCAATTCTTGTCGCTATTGAGGTCGAAAACCACGCTAGTGTCGACGCGGAACGCTCAGCTAGGTTCGGTCAAACGCCATCAGCTATTCAGCTCATATTAAGTTCCGAATGACAGCTTTAATTATGTAAATTCACTGGAGCAGTAGAAAGCATCCTCGTGGCTCCTTCCTGCCTTAAGCCCGGCCCTTCAGCAACGTCGACTCGAGGCCCGTTCTAACCGGGAAACCCAGTTACTGCGACAGCGCACGAGCCACGCGGGTTGCACTGGCATATGAAGCGGGACGAAGCTACGGTGAGGGATGACAACAAATGTTACCCCCGGGTAGCGAATTCCTCTGGGGTGCCCCGTTAATACGTCAGTTCTTGTGGGCACCGAATAAAACGTACATTGACTCGACCCGTGGGCCATTCAGCATGGGGTATTTGCTGTCGACAATAGTCCACGTACCCAAGCCTCTTTCGCGATCGAGTGTGAAGACTGTTACGCCTCGTGCGTCAACCGGGTCGTCGGCTCTGGCAACCAGGTTCTCGCCGGCATTGTCGATGATCTGCATCGGAAACTCCTTCGATGCGCTACCGCTCTCAAAGTCCCTGCGTGGAAAAGTGTAAAGCTGCTGCTTCTCGAGCTCGACGACAACTCTGTCAGTGCCACGACGCGCAACCGCACTCAAGGCGGCCGGGCCGGCCGGCGACTGTACGTAGGCGCTATCCGGGCTCGCCGCCATTAGCTCGGTGTCTGCCACAGAGTCGCAATACAGGATCGACGCATGAGCATCAATGTGCCCTTGCGGAAAAGGGACTGTTACAGGCTTCTCTTCCGCGAGCCCGTGCGTCGATGTGGCTATCGCGAACAGGCCTACGGCGATAGCCGCAAAGAGCCGAAAAAATTCGTGGGGCGGCATTGTTTTCCCTGGCGTTCAGCGCCGCAGTTATTCAGGCCACGCTCGTACTCGTTCTATGACTATTGAGACCTCGTTCTCACAGGACCTTGACGAAGCCACTGCCCGGTAGCGCGACCATCCTCTCGAGGTTACCGCTGTAATTGCACTTCGCATCGACTAGCAGCGCCGGAGGGAACAGTTCCTCAATTGTCTTTTCCTGTCCGCGGATTTCTTCGGTAACGAACTTGCAATAGTCGTTCACATTGAATAGCCGACTGAACCCACCGGGGTTTCCGAACTGATGCAAAGCGCCAATTGCAATTTTCTTCATCCGGCGGTGCCCGGCCAACGAGGGCACCCCATAGGCGACCCAGCCGCCCGTGCAAATCCAGCGACCCAAGATCGACTGATGCAGACGTCCCGGTGTCATAGGTGGTGAAGTTGACTTATGACGGTTCACGGCCGACTGTACTCGTTCAACAACCGTCCACTCGAGCAGCCATTCACGCGTTCGCCCCGCGCCAATGGCGGCTTTCTGGCGTCATGGGTTACGTCCCCGAACCCACCATAAACGCTTCATCCGTCGGCACACCAAGCGCGGTCACCAACCGGTTCGTCTCCGACGCCATCCCCACGATCGCGAGCATTTCGGCATATTCCTCGTCGGTCATGCCCTTGGCCCGTGCGCCGGCCGTGTGCGAGTGGATGCAATAAGCGCAGCCATGCGCGATCGACACCGCCACGTACAGCATTTCCTTCGTCTTCGGATCCAACGCACCCGGCGCCATGACTTCCTTGATGCTTTCCCAGGTGCGCTTGAGCGTCTTGGGATCGTGCGCTAGCGCACGCCAGAAGTTGTTGACGAAATCGGAGTTTCGCGTTGCACGGATATCGTCGAAGACGGCTTTCGCGGCGGGCGACAGTTCGTCATCGGTAAGCAGCGTTACGGTGGTCATTGCATGGCCTTTCGAAGGGATTTCAGTAGAGAAGAGTTCGTCATGGATGCCTGACTGTCTGGCTGGAGCAGGACGAAACGAACGCGTCGATCAAATTCGAATTATGACAGCGCTGGTTGCCTCGCCCGGTCCTGCCGATGCGGGTCGCGCTGTTGAACCAACAGTTTCAGGTGAGGGATGCAGCAATCTCGCCGTGGCGTGCCCCGCTCCACGTCCTTGCCGACCTGCTCGAGTGGCGCGGCGCTCGCGGGCTTGCTCACCCAGCACGCCGGCCCCGATTCGAGCATCTTGCGGTACACGCGCCGCAGGCCTTCGCTGTTGCTCGACTGGGCTTCAGCCCATCCATCTGATCGAACAGGGTCATCGATAAACCGAGCGACAATGCCACCATCGTAGCCTCCTCACGCTGGAAAACACGAACGCAGCGAGGGGCGCTGCGCGGTGCGTATAGTGCTGTAGCGAACTTGCGATGCTTAGCCTCCAGCAGCACGCCTGTCGCGGTCATGCGCGCGTCACCTCTGCCTCCGTAGTCGCCCTGGCTCTGCACTGGTAGAGGTTCGCCAGGGATTTCACCAAGTTTTCGAACGATTCCCGCCGTGCGACTCTATGCCACAGTGCCATTCCCAATGGAGCCCGGCATGCAAGCAGAGACGCTTAAGAAAGCACGCGTGGTTGAACGCTTCCTGAAGTGGACGGCATTGTGCATATTGCTGCTGCCTGTCGCCTTCTTCCTTTGGGCCCTCGTGGCCTACTCGATATCGGATGCGTGCTGGATTTGCTTATCGCTGGCAATCTATATTTGGCCGGTCGCAGGCGTCCTCTTTGTCATCTCGGCGGGATTCCACCACGGCGCCACACATGAACGCCCCCAAAGTGGCAGCGCCGGATTTCGAGCTGCGCACGGGCACTAGCCCCTCCAAGTTCCTGACGGTCACTCCGCGGTCGCCGGTGCTGTTGCGCATATCCCATTGCGGTCTTAAATTGCGCTCTATGTTTCCGGTCTGAAAGTTCGCTATGACAACTGGAGCGCCACACTCTCACTGGCGTTCAAGGATCAGCCTCACCTGCATAGCGAACCTCGCGGCGTGCGCGTGATCAGTAGTACGTCGTCGTAGACGACTGCAGCTTCGTCAGCGCGCCGCGCTGGAAACGGAACCAGCCCTGTGAGCCTTGCATCACGACTTCATCGTCTAGCCAGAATACGCGCTTGACTGTCATGCGCGTGCCACAGCGCTGCACAAGTTGGGGAGTATGGCGAAAGTCATACAGCACCGGGCCGGAATCTGTTTGCACGAGCGTGCGCTTGACCGTGTCATTTGTGCTTCCCACGTCATCGAAATGCGTGAGCGTGTTCGCGCCGAAGCGATCGAAAATTTCCTTGTCGAGCATCGCCACGAAGTGGTGGTCGACGCTCACGAATTGCAGTGTGCCCGAGGGAGTATCGAGCGGGCCCGACGCGTTGCTTTGCGCATGACCGCAAGTCGCGATAGAGGTGGCCGCGAGCGCAGCGGCGAACAGTCGTCTCATGTTTCCTTCCCGGTTCAGCGGCGTCTCCGACGACAGTCGTGACTTGCGATGCTCCTCGCGAACATTGTCGTCAATTTTGGTCGACACCTCGAAGATCTGCAACTCGCCGCATTGCGTCTCGTGACCCGAGCGGCAAGCGTACCGGCGAGGCGCGTCATGCACCAGTCATAAGACGAGCCTGCCGCGTCATTCAAAGCCGCGCTCCAGGTGGCTGGAATGGAACCTATAGCGGTCCTTGGTCGGCGGTCGGCCCGATGACCGCAAAGGCCGAATAGCTGCCCGCTGTCGCCCTGCTCGTATTTCCTCGACGTCACATTACCCGTCCTCCCGCGATAACGCCGCTTATCGCGGCACGGTTCGGTGGGACCTGTGTCGTGATCTGCCGACGCGCCCTTCACGCTCCGGATCATGAAGGCCTCAGCATGGACCCACCTCGCGGCACGTCGCGTTGTCGTAGTCCAGCGGCAGATATCAGAATGGAACGGTCTTTCTACGCCTTCGTCCAGCGACTGGTCGTCGGCCATTGCTGACGCTGAACGAACGACTCCAGGTGGCCGTTTAAAGACCCAGACCGGTCATTGCTCACATATCCAAGGTCGAACGACAGCAAACCTTCTTGATCAGCGGGTGACATCGACGCTTTTCTGCCGCTCGCCCCCCCCCGGCAGCCTCAATGTCTCTCAGCCGCTTCCTCGTGCAAAGCTCGCCAACTTCGCATTCACCGAAGGATGCTCGCGAGGTGTTCCTCCAGAAAGCCGGTGTGATAATCGCCCGCGCGCACGGCTTCGTCGTCAAGCAGCGCGAGATGCAAGGGCTTTGTCGTCTTCAGACCGTCGAGTTCAAACTCGGCGAGCGAGCGCTTCATCCGCTGGATCGCCTCCGCGCGCGTCGAATCCCACACCACGATCTTCGCCAGCAACGAATCATAGAAAGGCGGCACCGTATAGCCATCGAACAGATGCGTTTCCACGCGCACACCCGGCCCGGCCGGTAAGCGCAGCGCGCCAATCTTGCCCGGCGACGGCATGAAGTTCTTCGCCGGATCTTCCGCGTTGATCCGACATTCGATCGCCGCACCGCGCGGCACGATATCGGCTTGCGTATAACGCAGTGCTTCGCCGGTCGCGAGTCTCAGCGATTCGCGTACGATGTCGATGCCGGTGATCATCTCCGTCACCGGGTGTTCGACCTGCACGCGCGTGTTCATCTCGATGAAAAAGAACTCGCGCGCGGCGGGATCGTAAAGATATTCGACCGTGCCCACGCCGCGATAACCCACCGATGCCGCGAGCGCCACCGCCGACGCGCACATCTCCTGGCGCACGTCGTTATCGAGCGACGGTGACGGCGCTTCTTCAACCAGCTTTTGCCGTCGGCGCTGCAACGAACATTCGCGTTCGAACAGATGAATGGCGCGCTCGCCGTCCCCGAGAATCTGCACTTCCACGTGACGCGCCATGCCGACGAAGCGCTCGAGATACAGTCCGCCATAGCCGAACGCACTGTGTGCCTCGCGTGCCGCAACCCCGTATTGCGCTTCGAGTTCCTGCGCGTTCGCGGCCACGCGGATGCCGCGCCCGCCGCCACCGGCCGCGGCCTTCAGCATGATGGGATAGCCCACCGCAGCGGCGGCTTCGAACGCCGCCGCGAGCGACTCGACGACGCCTTCGCTGCCGGGTACCGTCGGCACGCCCGCCGCTTTCGCGCAGACGCGGGCCTGCGCCTTGTCGCCCATTAGCGTGATCGCGCGCGGCGACGGCCCGACGAAGATCATCCCCGCATCCGCGACGGCCTGCGCGAACGCCGCGTTTTCCGACAGAAATCCATAACCGGGATGCACCGCGTCCGCGCCCGATGCCTTTGCCGCCGCGACCACGGCCGCGACATCGAGATAACTCTTCGCCGCCACCGCCGGACCGATGGTCACGGCCTCGTCCGCCATCCGCACGGCGAGACTATCCTCGTCGGCGGCACTGCATCCCACGACGGTCGTCATGCCGAGTTCGCGCGCGGCACGCACGATGCGCACCGCGATCTCTCCGCGATTCGCCACGAACAGTTTGTCAATGCGTGCTTGCATGCGCTGCCTCAATCCGGGGAGACGATGGCGAGCACCGCGTCGGAATCGACCGCTTCCGCATCCGCGACGACGAACGACATGAGCTTGCCGTCCACGCCTGCCACCACCTCGTTGAATTGCTTCATCAGTTCGATGCAGCCGATCACCGTCTCCGCCGTGACCATCTGCCCTTCACTCACGAAAGGAGGCTCGCCGGGCGCGGGACTGCGATAGAAGGTGCCGGGAATCGGGCTTTTGACATCGACATCCGCCATGCATGTTCTCCTTGTTCAGGCGTCGACCGTATCGGTGGTATCGGCTTCGACGAGTGATTGCGCCGTGCACAACCGGTCGAGCCTGCGGCGGCCTTCGTTGGCATCATCCATCGTGATGCGGCGAAAACGCAGCTTCGCGTGCGGACGTGCCTGCCCGAGGCGCCACAACTCGAAGCGCGGCACCGTAAACGGCACGATGAATCCGCCGGCGCTCGGCGAGTCGTGAATGAACACGATCGGCGTTTGTCCCGCGATGCTGATGCCGCCGACCGGATAGCCGTGGTCGAGGATGTTCGACGGCTCGCTACCGTGTTCGGCGGGCTTTGCGTAGGCTTGCGGCGAGAAGCTGAATTCCGGTCCCGACAGCCGCAAGCCGGTGCGATTGCTGTGCGTGCTGACCGTCCATTCGCTATCGAAGAACATCATCACCGAGCGGTCGTCGAGCCATGCGTCGTTCGGGCCGAGCATCGCGGCGATGCGGCTGTCGTGCGTGCCGCTCGCCGGTGTGGAGATCGGCGGGCGCGCGCTTGCCGGGACCATCCATGCCCTGACGGACGATGCGGCCTCGCCAAGCGCAAGCTGGTCTCCCGCCTTCAGCGCGCCCGCGCCCATGCCTCCGATACCGGCCATATGGAAGGTCGCGCGCGACCCGAGTACGCTGGCTGTGGCGATGCCGCCCGCCATCGCGACATAGCCGCGCGCGCCGGTCTTCGCCGCTGCAATGGCTAACGTCTGCCCTGCCTTCACATGAACGGTCCGCCACATCGGCACGGGCTGGCCGTCGAGCTTCGCCGCGGTCTCCGCGCCGGTCAGCGCAATCGCGCCATCGCGATGAAAACGCAGCGTCGGTCCGATGAACTGCCATTCGAGCGCCGCCGTATCGCGCGGATTGCCGACCAGCAGATTGGCGAGCCGGAACGACCAGGCATCGGCGGGACCCGACGGTGGGAAGCCCTGCTCCCAGAAGCCGATTCGTCCCGGCAGTTCCTGTACCGTCGTTTCGAGTCCGTGTTTGACGACTTCGAGCATCGCGTTACTCCTTGTCGATTTCGCGCAGCCAGTCGCGATAGCGCGTGACCGAGAACATCTGATAGTCGACCGACGGATGCTGGTAGGTGCCGTCGTTCACGCGCGCATCGAGGTAGTCGTATTCCTCGCGGTCGACCGGCGTGAAGCGCACGCGATCGCCGGGGCGAAACAGCGCGAGACTGTCCTTGAAGGCGGCGAGCCGCTGGTCCTTGTCCCAGCTCGGCATCGGCGTGCGCGCGAAAATCTGATAACCGCCGGGCGTGCGATCGGGATAGATGCACGTCAGCCCGCCACCGAGCCCGATGGTTCCGCGCGGCGTCCATCCACGCGGAGGGTTGTATTTCGGCGCATGGATGCGGCAACGCGGATCGAGTGGCACGAGCGAGCACAATCCCGGCCAGAAGCCGAGCGCGGCCACCCAGTATTCCGTCGCAATATGCCGACGCTGCAAGGCCGCACGATCCGCAATGCCATTCGCCTCGCACAGCAGTTCGGGATCGGGCAGTTTGTCAGGATAGGTCTTGCGATACTCGGCAACGCAAGCTTCCGTCCACGGATCGAAGTACATCACCGGCACCGTGAATAGACGGCTCGGCAGATCGGCGACGCCTTCCTGCTGCTGCGCGAAGATGCTCCTGATCTCGATGACGACATCGTCATACGCGATCCGGTCCGGGTCATACGACACGAGCAACGACGCCAGTTCGGGTACGAGTTCGACGACACCATCGATTTGTGCGCCACGAATCGAATGCGCGAGCGCCTGAACCTTCACGTTCAACTCGAAGCTCATCTCGTTGCCGAGTTCGACTTCGATGAACGAATCGCCTGCCGGGCTGAATTTCGGCTCGGAGTGATGCATGAAGAACGCCTCGAAGAAAGGATGAAAACGGCTCAGTTCTTGTCCATGCGAACGAAGAGCACCCAGAACAGCGCGGCGAGCGACGGCAGCACGACCGCCAGCACGATCGTCTCCAGACAGAAGATCACCGGCACCTGCGATTGCTGCGACGACGCCATCATCCAGTTCCAGATGGGCATGGTTTCCGCCGTACCGCGAAGGAACACCGAGCGCTGCACTTCGTTGAATGAAATGAGAAATCCGAAGGTCCCCGCACCGACGATGCCCGGGCGCAGAATCGGAAACTCGATATCCCAGAACGTGCGCCAGCCGGACGCGCCGAGATCCGCGGCGGCTTCGACCAGCCGGCTATCGAAGCGCGTGGTCAGCACTAGTACGATCAGCAGCGAGAACGGAAACGCCCAGACCAGGTGGCCGAGAAAGATGGACCAGTAGCCGAGCGTGAGGCCCATCATCGGGCGGAGAAAGATGAACTGCGCCGCGCCCATCGACATGCCGGGAATGAACAGCGGCAGCACGGCGAGCAGGACCAGCGTGCCGGAGCGCTTCGAGTGCGGCAGCACACGGCCGACCAGCGTCGCGGTCACGGCTGTCACCGCGCCGACCAGCAGCCCGATCAGGACACTGATGCCGAATGGCGCGAGCCAGTCGCCGGATGCGAACAGCGCGCGATAGTTCGCCAATGAGAAGGGCAGCGGCAGGCCGGACAGCGGCTGAGCGCTCACCGACATCAGCGCGAGCCACAGCAACGGAAAATAGATGAAGGCGAGCGCGCCGAAGCAGATGATCTTCGCGACGCGCGGCCAGCCCGGCCAATAACTCCAGCCACGGCTTCGAGCGTGCGACTGCATCGCCAGTGCGGGCATGTCGATGGCGTTCTGATTCAACTTTGCAGACTCCGGAAGGACGTGGACAGATCGGCGAAGCGTCGCGTGATGAAAAACAGCAGCGCGAAGATGGCGCCGATCATCAACACGACGAAGCTCGACAGCGCGGCGACCACCGGGTAGCGCAGCGCGCCGTATGCGCTATCCACCGAGTTGCTCAGCATGTTGACGAAGCCGCCGCCGAGCAGATTCGGCTCGACCCACGACGCGAGTGCCGGCCCGAGCGTGAACACCACGCCCGCCAGCACGCCGGGCAAGGACAGCGGCAGGATGATGTCCATCACGATGCGCGCGGGCGTTGCGCCCAGGTCGGCGGCGGCGGAAATCAGCGTGTCGTCGATCACGCTCATGGCCATGTAGATCGGCAGGATCATCATCGGGAAATACGACACGACCATGCCGAAATGCACCGCCGTCTCCGTGTACAACATGCCCTTGATCGGCGTCTGGATGATATGCAAAGCCATGAGCAGATGGTTGATCATGCCGGTTTCATCGAGAATGCCGCGCCATACGATGATGCGCGACGACTGATCGAGAAAGAACGGGATAGTCAGGAGCGCGAGCACGACCGCCCGCGTGGTCTTCGAACAGTTGCCCTTGGCCAGCCACAGCGCGGACGGAAACGCGAGCAGCAGTTCGATGACGGTGACCGTCAGCGCGATGCGCAACGTGCGCACGGTCACCTCGAAACGCCCGGACGTGAAGAGGCTTTCCCACGTCTTCAGCGACGGCTGGTACACCATCATGAAATTGCGGCTGTCGAAGAAGCTGTACGCGACGAGCACCAGCAGCGGTGCGATCACGACGAACAGCCACACACCGAGAAACCCGCGCAGCAGCCACGGCGAGCGGTCGAGCGGCGTTCGCATGCCGCCGCGCCGGGAAATCTTCAGCGTTGGTGTACTCATGATGTGTCCTCGTGCCCGCTCCGTTCAGCGACGTCAAGCGTTGAGAAAACGCTGCCACTCTTCCTCGATGGAATCGGCATGGGATGGCGTGGTCGTGCTCACGAACGGCTTGGCAAACTTGCGGTCCACTTTCTCTTGCGTCGCTTTCAGGTTCTGGATCTGATCCGGCGTCCAGTTGTTCGCGCTCGCGTATTGCACGGCCAGATCCATATTCGGACCCGCGTAGCCGCGATCGCGCGCCTGCATCGCGCGATACTCGCCGTCGAGGAAGTAGTTCAGCATCTTGTAGATATTGTCCAGATTGCCGCGGCCCTTCGCCTGCGACGCGATATACGCGCCGTGGCCCCACTTGTAATAACCCTCGTCCGTGTACGCATAGCGTGTGGTGCCATCGCCGAGCTTGAGGTTCGCTTCGCGCACGGCCGGTTCCCAGCAGTTCAGCACATCGACTTCGCGATTCGTAAGCAGCTGGATCTGTTGCTCGAAGGACGCGACGAGGGTGCGGAACTGCCCCGCCTTCTTGCGTGCGACGAGAAAGTCGACCACCGTTTTCGCCTCGGCGGCCGTGAGGTCGGCGGGGTCGACGATCTTCGCCTTGCCCGACGATTTCAGATATAGCGCCGCCACGCCGATCGAGTAATTCCAGGTATTGTCGTAACCGACGCGGCCACGTGTGCGGTCGTCTTCGAAGACGGTCTTCCACGACAGATCGGCCGTGCCGTCTTTTTTCACGCCGAGCTTGTCAGGGAAATAGCCGAAGCTGTCCGCGTTGCCGATCACCGGCACGCCGTATTGTTTGCCATCCTTGCCGACCACGACGGCCGAGCGCTTCCACACATCGGGTGTACGCTGCCAGAGCTTCAGATTCGGATTCTTTTCGTCGATGACGAGATACGCGCCCTGCGGCCCGAGAATGTTCTGCGTGCCGCCTTCGAAGATGAATATATCGGCCTTGTTGCCCATCTGCGAGGCGAGCACGTCGCGCATGAACACACCGACGTCGTTGTTCGAGCCGATGTATTGCATCTGCAGACCGGTGGATTTCGTCAGCGCCGACCAGTCTTTCAGTTGCGCGGTCGTCACGCCGTAGGCGCTCACGGTGTTCGACGCAGCCGCGTTCGCGAAGCGGCTCAGGCCCAGCGTGCCGGTGACGGCCAGCGCACCGGTAGCAGCGAGGCCCTTCAGCATGTCGCGGCGAATCAGATCCAGCTGCGAATGAGTCGAGTGGCGGTCTTTCATGGTCAACCCTCTTTGATGACTACCGGTAACGTTAGTGAGAAAGAATCACGCAATCCTGCGCGCGGCATGTCACGGCATCGAACTGGCCAGGTGTCGCGCTCTGATCCCAGCTACGGATCTTGAGCCGCGTGGCATCCGCCATGCGCGCCGTCTGATCCGTGTATTTACCGCGATAGATGTGATCGGCCGGCGCGCACGCGATGACATTCCCCGCGCGCTGCGTCTGCTCGTTGAGGATCGGCGCGAGGCGTTCGGCGCGAACGGCGAAGAGCGCGCTGTCGCCCTCCTTGAAATTTGCGCCCGACGCGCAAACGCCTGACAGCACCGTGCCGTTGAAATCGACACGTGCCTCGCCGTTTTCGGAAACGGCGAGCACCGTGCACGGCAGCACGTTGTCGAAGCCCATGAATTCCGCGGCGAAACGGCTCGCGGGCCGGTCGAACAGATCCTCCGGCGTGCCGCATTGCTCGATGCGCCCGCGTCGCATCAGCATGATGCGATCACTCATCGTCAGCGCTTCTTCCTGGCTGTGCGTGATGTAGATGAACGTCATGCCGAGTGCGCGATGGATATCCACCAGTTCCGCCTGCATGTCGTAGCGCAGCTTTTCGTCGAGTGCGCCGAGCGGTTCGTCGAGCAGCAGAATGGCGGGACGCGTGACGATCGCGCGTGCCAGCGCCACGCGCTGACGTTCACCGCCCGAAAGCTGCCCGATGCGGCGAGTGCCCTTGCCCGAGAGCCGCACCATCGACAGCGCATCGGTCGCCTGACGGCGCGCTTCGTCCTTCGGAACGCCACGCAGCTTCAATCCATAGCCGACGTTTTCCTCGACGGACATATGCGGGAACAGCGCGTAACTCTGGAACACCGTCGTGCAGTTGCGCTTCGCGGCGGGCACGTCGCGCACATCGACGCCATCCAGCGTCAACTGCGCCGCGTGCGACACCTTTTCCAGACCGGAAATCACGCGCAGCATGGTGGTTTTGCCCGAGCCGCTTTCACCGAGAATCGTGAGGAATTCACCGCGCTTTACATCAAGCGATACATGATCGAGCGCGGTGACGGTTCCGTATTGATGGACCAGATCGACAGCTCGCAGAATGAAATCGTCTGGCGCGTTCATACGTGCACGCGCGTCGCGGGCGCCCGTTTCCGCCTGAGCGGACAAACCCATCGAAGACACCAGCGTGTCGGCATATCCCGCGCCTTCGCTGCGCATTCTCAACATATCAGAACCTCGACGGTCAACATGGTCGCAGCGACGGATACCGCATGCTGCAGGATGGCAAGAGTGGTCGAAAGCGGGTCGACAGGCCGGTACCGGTCATGGCCTGTCGCCCCCGCGTTTCTGTCGATATGAAGCGCAACGGCCCGGCAGCCCACCGCGATGCAATCGAGCGCGGCGCGGCGAGCGTCGGACACGTGCTGTCCACGCATTGCTTCGAGAGATGCGCCGACTGCGCACAACGCCTGTCCGCCGCCTGCCACGACGCCGGATGCATCGGCGGCGGCGAGTGCCGCGAGCGCGGCGCGCGCACCGTCGGCGCGATGCTGCGCTTCCCAGCGTGTCGGGCCGCCGACGCGCAATATGGCCCACTCGCCAGCGAGGCGCGCAGCGCGGCGCTCGAGACGTTCGCGGTCGAGCGCGAGATAACGCTGCGCCAGGGCTTGTGAAGTCAGCAAGCTGCGCCGGCTACGGACGACCTCCTCATTGCCGTTTGCGCCTGAAAACACCGCGCGGCCGCTTTCGACAACGAGCCGGCTGGCGAAGCCCAGCATCGACGGTCGGACGAGCGATATCGAAGTACCGGTCTCTTCGCTGATGACGGTAGCGCCCGTCGCAGCACAAAGATCGTCGAGCAGATGCATCGCCTCGATGCCCGCTTCGGACGGCACGAGTCCCAGCACATGCATGCGCAGTCCCGCGCGATTGGCGATCAGCGTGTCGCGCGCCGCGCCTTCGAAGCCGCGCGCGACGATCACGAGTGACTTGCCGTGCAGCGCGAATTGTTCGAGGATGCGCGCGAGTGGGCCAAATTCGCCCAGCACTTCATTTACGACGAGCACATGCACGCTGTCCATTTCGAAGCGCAAGCCTCGCTCCTGCACCGATGCGCCGACGGCTTCGGGACTCACGTCGAGACAGTAGCCCGTGTACCGTTCGAAGCACAGTTGTGCATCGTCGCCTTGTTGCACGTCGATCGCGCCTTTTGCCGGCAACGTCGCGAAAGCGTCGCTCACCGCTCGCGCGATATCGTCCTGCGCACAGGCACTCATAGCGATGTCGTAGCGATCCGCGTTATCGGCACGCACGTCATCGACGAGCGCAGGCAATTCGAGCTGCAATTGCTGCATCGCTTTGTTGAGCAGCGCGGGGGATACGCCCGACGCGACATGCTTCGTCGCCTGCGCGTACGTCGCCGCCGCGATGCACGCGACGCGCGCCGTGCCGTCTTCGAGATCGCGCTGGACTTGCCACAACGCGTCACGCAGTATCCGCAGCGCAACCGACGCCGCGCCCGATTGCTCGGTCACGCGCCGCGCGATATCGAGTCCCGACGCGCTGTGCAACGGTCCGCCCGAGCCGCCGTCGAACAGCAAGCCGCGACCGCCCGGCCCGAGCGACGATCCGATCGCCCGCGCGCCGATGGACAACGCACGCGAAATCAGCGCGCGCGCTGGCGCGCCCGTCACGATGGTCGATGTGCTGGCCACTTGCATGGTCGCCTCGGCCCCGGATTCAAAGTTGATCGGCGACGGCTTCGTACACCGCTTTCGCGAGCGGCAGCGCGCCGGGCGTATCGCTGTGTACGCAGATCGAGTCGATGGCGATGGGTACGGAGTTGCCATTGACGGAAAGCGCAGTCTTTTCGCGCAATGCGCGGAGCACGCGTGTGACGGCATCTTCCGGTGCAACGGCCTCGTGGATCATCGTGATGATCTGACGGCCTTCGTCGTCGTAATCGAGGTCGGCGTAGAACTCGCACGCGTACTCGATGCCGCGCTTGTCGAATACACGCGTCATCTCGCTGTCCGTGCAGCCGATGACGGGCAACCCGAGTGCTTCGGCGGCATCGGCGACGCCTTCCGCGACCGCTTCGTATTTCATCGCCATGCCCATGAGCGCACCGTGCGGCTTGATATGCGACATCGACATGTTTTCGGCATCGAGGAACGCGCGCAACGCGCCAGTCTGGTACAGCACGAGCGCAGCGGTCTCCTGACGCGAGAGCTTCATTTCACGGCGGCCGAAACCTTCACGATCCGGCAAGCCCGGATGCGAACCGACCTTGATGCCGTGTTCCTTCGCCGATCGCACCGTGCGCCACATGACGTTGGGGTCCGACGCATGGAAGCCGCACGCGATGTTGGCATGCGTGACGTAAGGCATGACAGCGGCATCGTCGCCCAGATGATAGATGCCGAACGCTTCTCCCATGTCGCAGTTGATGGACAGCTTCTTCATCGATGTTCCTTTCGACTCAATGTCGTCAGTGACGCGGCGCCTTGGCGCACGTGAAAGCTTTGAAGAGACCTGCCGGACCGCTCGTCCGCCCTGCATCGACCCGCCGCACCATCCGCAGATCATTCGAGATATGATATATCGCATTTCACGCGAAAAAAATAAAAATTCTCCGCTATTTTTTTACCGTCCTGTACAGGTAACAACTCCGCAGTGCATCATTTTCGATACTGGCCAATCTGCGCTACAACCCATATCAGTCAAGCATTTGGCCGAATTCTAGAGTTCCAGACACCTTCGTTCCCGCCTGCTGTTTTATAAAAATTTGCGTCCTCCATTCGTTGCATCATATATCATGTCTCAGCACAAAAACTGGCTCTCGGAGTGCTTGGAGAAAACATGGGCGATGTGGAAACCAAGGCGATCGGCCACGCTGGTCTGAGCAACGGCATCCTGAGCGAAGCCGCGGAAGAAATTGCGCTCGCCGATGCCGAAGCGCTCGCGCTTTCCTGTTTCGGGATCGAAGGATGCGCGTCGCGACTGACGAGCGAACGCGACCAGAACTTCAGGATCGTCGCGAAAGACGGCAGCGAGTACGCGCTGCGCGTCAGCAATCATGCGGAGGACCCCGCGATGAACGATCTGCAGATTTCCGCGCTGCTGCATATCGAAAACGTCGATCCGGGCATTCCCGTGCCGCGCGTGCTGCGCGCGCTCGACGGCAAGCCGCATCTGCGACTGCCTTTCGAGCAGGGCCGGATGCGGGCAGTGCGTCTGCTGTCGTATCTGCCGGGTCTGCCGCTCAACACGGTGACGCGCACGCGCGCGCATCGCGCGGAGCTCGGGCGGCACCTCGCACGACTAGGACTTGCGTTGCGGGACTTTACGCACCCCGCCGCCGGACACGAACTCGCGTGGGACATTCAGCACGCGAGCAGCATCCGGCCGTTGATCGCGCATATTCCGGATGCGGCGCGGCGCGATCTGGCGGAACATTTTCTGGCGTCGTTCGAAACGCACGCGAAGCCGCTACTGCCGTCCCTGCGCACGCAGGTGATCCATAACGATCTGAACTTCTATAACGTGCTCGTCGATCCCGTCGACCAGAACCGTCTCGTCGGCATTCTCGATTTCGGCGACATGGTGTTCAGCCCGCTCGCCGTCGATGTCGCGGTTGGTGCGTCGTATCACATGAACACGACGGACGATCCCTGGCAGGCTGTCTCGGAATTCGTCGCCGCATATCACGCCGTATCGCCGCTCGCGCGTGAGGAGATCGATCTGCTGTATGACTTGATTGCCACACGCTTCGTCGTCACCGTGTCGATCACTGGATGGCGAGCCGAGCGTTATCCACAGAACAGCGCCTATATCCTCAAGAACAACGCCACAGCCTGGCAAGGTCTGGCTCACCTTTTCACCCTTCCACGCGAGGCCGCGCAAGTGCGGTTGCGTCACGCGTGCAACATGGAGTAAGCCGTTATGGTCAAGCCTTTGATGGTCAACGCGTTCGATCCAGCGTCAGCGGACAACCTCGATGCGGATTTGCGCGCGTTGCTCGTCCGGCGTCAAAAGGTGCTTGGGCCTTCGTACAAGCTGTTTTATGAAGAACCGGTGCACCTGGTGCGCGCGCAGGGCGTTCATATGTTCGATGCGCAGGGCAACCGCTATCTCGATGTCTACAACAATGTGCCGTCTGTCGGGCATTGCCATCCGCATGTCGTGGAAGCCATCTCGAAACAGGTCGCAACGCTCAATACGCACACCCGCTATCTGCACGAGTTGATTCTCACCTATGCGGAGAAGTTGATCTCGACCTTCCCGCCGGCGTTGTCGAACGTGATGTTTACGTGCACCGGCAGCGAGACATCGGACCTTGCGCTGCGTGTCGCGCGCAATTTCACGGGCGGCACGGGCATCATCGTGACCGAGACGGCATATCACGGCATCACGAGCGCGGTGTCGGAGATTTCGCCGTCGCTCGGCGAGCACGTGCCGCTCGGCCAGCATGTGCGCACCGTGCCCGCGCCCGATCCGCTGCGCGGCGATGCTGCGGACGTCGGCGCCACGTTCGCGAAGCATGTGCAGAGCGCCATCGACGATCTGAAACGGCACGGCATCAAGGTCGCCGCGCTCATCGTCGATACGATTTTTTCGAGCGATGGCGTCTACGCGGATCCCGCGGGCTTTCTCGCTCCTGCCGTCGATGTGGTGCGACGTGCGGGCGGCGTGTTCATCGCTGATGAAGTGCAGCCGGGCTTCGGTCGCACGGGAGATGCGATGTGGGGTTTCCAGCGTCACGGCGTCGTGCCCGATCTCGTCATCATGGGCAAGCCGATGGGCAATGGCCTGCCGATCGCCGGACTCGTCGCAAAGCCAGAAGTGCTCAAGGACTTCGCGTTGCGCGCACGTTACTTCAATACGTTCGGTGGCAATCCGGTCAGTTGCGCAGCGGGGCTGGCGGTACTCGAGGTGCTCGAACGCGAGCAACTGCAACAGAACGCGAAAACGGTCGGCAGGTACATGATGCAAGGGCTGGACGAACTGGCGAAGCGGTATCGGCAAATCGGCCAGGTGCGAGGCGCGGGATTTTTTATCGGCGTCGATCTGGTGAAGGATCGCGAGACGCACGAACCCGATCCGGCATTCGCCATTCGACTCGTCAACGGATTGAAGAAGCGCTTCATTCTGATCGGCGCGTCCGGTCCCGAAGGGCACGTGCTCAAGATTCGGCCGCCTCTGCCCTTCTCGCGCGAAAACGCCGATGAATTTCTCAATGCCGTCGACGACACACTTCGCGAGGCCCACGCAAATTGCTAAACGTTCGGGGACAGCCGCGCGCTGTCCTCTTCGCTACTGCATCAGGCGCGCGTTGTTTTGCGCGCACCTTGCCGTGCCGATGCGGTGGACAGCCGACGCCCGGCCGCGCCCAGATCATCTTCGGTCTGTAACGGCAAGCGCGCTTCTACGCCTTCGGCGACGAGCGTCTGAAGCCGCGGCATCAACGCGTTCTCGGCGGCGGTCAGATCATCCACGAGCTTTTGTCGCACGACATCCGCATCGCCCGATTCAATCGCCTCCACCAGATCGCGATGGTGAACATTAGCGTGCTCGCCACCGTAATCGGGATCTTCGAGCAGGCCATAAAACACGGGACCGACCTGTCCCCAGAGGCCTTGAATCATTTCCAGCAGGCGCGGCGAATGCGCCTTCTCGTAGATGGAGAAATGAAACTTCTCGTTGAGTTCTCGATACGCCGTCCGATCGCCGCGTTCGATTGCGCCATCCATTAAAGCCAGCGTCTTCTTGATGCGCGTGATGTCGGACGCCTTGAAATGACGCGTGGCAAGCTGCGCCGCAAGACCTTCGAGTTCGTAGCGAATGCGATAGAGCTCGCCGAACGCCGCCGGCGACAAGGTGGGCACGACGATGGACCGGTTGGGTAGCATCACAAGCAGGCGCTCTGCGACGAGCCTTTGCAGCGCCTCGCGCACAGGCGTAGTCGAAATGCCATAGCGCTCGGCCAGCGAACGAATGATGAATACTTGTCCAGGATGGAAACTGCCTGATATCAACCCGCCCTTCAGAAGCGCGTAAGTCCGGTCATTCAGGTTCTGGTGTTCCAGCTTGTCGTGCAACATTTAAGTGTCCTGGGGCAAAGAAGGATCTGACAAGGCAAGCATATGGGTCGCCATGCGAAGAAGATGAAACGAGCGCGTCGGCGCGTTGCCTCGCGTGTTGTATCATATATCAAAGATTCGCTTTACCCAGTACCGTCTATAAATGCGCGGGACGTGTTCGAACAAACGCTCGTCCACCTTGACTACACATCAGACGTGATGCACATCCGCAAGCAGCGCCATCGAGCATCGGCTCGGAACGACCAAAGCCTGGTTGGGCGACGAATATTCCAATAAGAGCGAGCGAGGACGTCAGCACAGCAATGAGTTTGCGAGTGTTGGCTTGCAACATGAAACGGGTCTCAAACCGCTTGGCCCAGTAGAGTTGATCAAGGCTGTTCCAGATCAAATCGCTCCATCGGCGAGTTGATATCTGAGCTTTCGCAAAGACCGAACATCCGCGCTTTGAATATCGGGCGGACTTTGGAATGAGCCGGACGGTCGAATGGCCAATGCTTGATTCAGGCAAGCGGCAGATAGTGGTCGACTGTACTCGTCCACAGATGGCGCCCGAAAGCGGCCCTCGACGATTTCAACGGCCGTGCTATAGAACCTTCGCGTGCTATCCGTAATAACCGTGCTGATTTTCCTTGTGATCCTTTGGGCACACACGATACACCCGGAAAACACGTCGCTGACTCTAAGCAATAACCTTGAACATATCGCCGAAGTCGTAGCCGTAATACTTCTGTTTACGCCGAGAAGTAGGACCTGGTTTCGATCCAAAGCGTAAGCCGTGAAATCGACTACTCGCGCAGGTCGACCTACGACCGTCAGGAAAGCGCGCCATAGCCGCCTGACCAACGCCGATGCCTGAATGACCGCAATGGCCGAGTCGAGCTCATAGGCTGTTTATCTAACGCGCCATGTTTCGGGCGTTGGCACGCGTGTCATCTGAATCCGCCAACGTGGCAGGAGCTAGCCAGTGAAAGGCTGCAAGCGACTTGCCGTCGAATCGGCATTCCACTTTTGCAGGTACGACAGTATTTGAGCGCTGGTCTTCGACCATGCCAGTTACGAGCACAGAACGGCCGTCAGGCGACACCTGCTTTCCGCTCACCGAAACAAGCGCAGGCTCTGCCCTGCTTTGCATCATTTGTTCGCACTGGTCCGCGTTTTTTTCCGCCACGGTCGCGCAGCCAGCTAAGGACGCCGCGACGACGGTGAAAGCAATTGTAATAAGCCTACTTTTCTCCATATCTTATTCCTCACTACATCTCGGCTCTGCAATCGATTCCAGACGCTAGCCTGGGTCTGACGAACCGCGATTCTAGCGTGTACATCCGCCCTGACACCAAACGCCGCCTCGCGTGAATACAATTTCCGTCAGAGTCCGACAACTTCGGAATCCTCTTCCGCTTAAATGTAAGCACTTTGGATGGTTTCGGTTATCAGTAACCAGGATGTCTGATCATCTTGACGATCCAGTGTCCGTTGTTGGTTCAGCTTCGGTTGCCGTCTAACTTGGCGTAGGAGGCCTTTGCTGGCCGAGCGCACCAGTTCAACGAAGGTTCTATAGAGCGGCAGTTGAAATCGTCGACGGCGGCTTTCGGGCGCCATCTCTGGATGAGTACAGTCGGCCATCTACGGTCATTTTCCGAAAGCTCACTGTAGACGTTCGAACGACCGTTCCGCCGTTGAAAGCGGTCGTTGAAATGGTTTTGGTTCGGAGGGCGGCTTAGGGTCGATTTGGCGCATTCGCCGTCGGCTTGGGTTCAGTCATTCAGGGACATTCGCTTATCACCAGATCAGCGATAATCAGGCTGCCCTTAGCGCAGTAAGTCGTACCGTCGAACCGATGATGTATTAAAGAGGGTGCACGATAAACCACATAAGCCCCCGCAAATAGCACTGATCCCAACTGGAGGACCGAATGATGACGAAATACCTTATCTCCTTTCCGGCAAAGGCGATGGAAGTCCCCGCCGAGGACTTTGCCGCCGTAGGCGAAGCTGCGCACGAGGTCATCCGCGAAGCGAAGGCTGCAGGTGTGTACGTGTTCGGTGGCGGTATCAACGAGGATGTCGCGCCACTCATGGTTGCCTCAGACGGCGCGGTCACAAACGAAACCTATCCCCAGACAAAGGAGTTCAACGGCGGCTTCTGTGTCCTGCAGCTCCCGTCGCGCGAAGCTGCCATCCTGTGGGCTGCGAAGATCGCCAAAGCCTGCCGCTGCGCGCAGGAACTCCGCGAGTTTGGGTATGACCCCGAGAGCTGATGGGAAGAGCCAGTACGGTCATCCAGCCAGACCACCATTTCACTTGCGCGTCTTTACTCGACGATGCCGACCAGACCATCAATCTCCCTCTGGATACGCATCTGAGCCTCCTGTGCAGCGGCATCGGGGACGTTGGCAACGAGCGGGAGCATCAGCCCTGAACCCTTGAATTCAGCTTCGAAATGCACCCATGCTGCGGACGCGCAAACACCGGAAGCCTTTTGCACCAGGTTGATCGTTATGTCGTATGTCCGTCGCTTGCCGTACTTGCGGGTGTACTGAAAACGGCTTAATAGCGGTTTGTACATCAGGTTTCCCTGGCTGCTTTTGAATTGACCGATTGCGGGAGTCGCGGTGAAGGCAGCCATCCGCTGCTTTATGGATGTCTCCAGATCGCGCGATTCGGTATTAGCTATTTGCTGCCGGGTGGTTCAAAGAAGATGATCTGCCGAATGGGGAGCGCGGTATCGGTACGCCATCCACAAACGCGCAAGCACAGCGCACAGCAAACTCGTATGCACAGGTCTGGCTCGCAAACTGACCAAGATCACCCAATGAGGTCGATTCGCCGTCCTCCTTCAAGATGCAGGCGCGGGCGACGAATGTGTTGCCGTACCTTATCGTTGACGCTTGAATCGCTGCACCATGGTGAAACAGGACCATTGAATGCTCTCCGATCGCAGATGATGAAAGCGCATTGTAATGTTATCGATCGCACGCGTGGAGACTGTTACCTTTCCGCATAAAGCGCTTAAGTGTGACGACGGCAGATGCGGGCGTTCGCGGCGCCCCGCCAATAATTCAAACGGCCGCCCGGTCCGGCGGAGCGGCCATTCGATCTCGAGGCGACCACAACTGATGACGCCGACGAAGCCCGGTCGCACGACGACCCAAGGTTGTTCAACCACACGCTGAGGGTGTCGTCACCTCCGGTAGGTCGTCGCTTCCACCGGCCTCGATAAGCAGCGCGCGCGTCATTGACGTTGGCCAGTCGACCGGCCCATGGCACGGCCAGCGCTCCCAGCACCGCGGACGATGAAGTCGAATACGTCGTCATCCACGGCGTCTTTCTATCGACGCTTGCGGAGCGAGATCGCATAGGCGGCCGAACGCGCCGCAAAGATTTCGTCTCCCGGTTGGCCGATGCCATCGGCGATCGTTGCGGGATTGAAAATCGTCGCATCACACGCCTCGTTATTGTCGATCGCGTTGATTGCGATGGTGCCAAGCTTGACCGTGTCGCGCGAGTCCTCATCAGGCCAACGCTGCGTGACGTCCTGCGTGGGGTCTCCGGGGCTGCCGAGAATAGCCAGCACGTCAAAATGCATGCCGTCTTGCGCGATCCGCTCCCGGAGATCGTCAAACAGGAAATCAGCGGAGAGCTCCTTCGCGGCTTCGTCGCTCAATGTGATCTCTCCCACTACGGGCACGATCTTGAACTTGATTGGCCGGGTTTCCCCTTTTGCGTTGGTAGCCGGGAAGGCGTGAACACCCCAGTAGATGGTCCCCGCAAAACTGGCGGGGAGAGGATGCGCGGCAACGAAATGTGCCTGATTCAATGTTTCCGGATTGGCATCGGAGAACGTCTTGACCTTTGCCGCATCGGGCTTTCCGTCGTCGCCGGGTGCACGCGCCTGCAGAAAGCCCAGCATCTGGTCGAGCGTCCGGGCGAAATGCACTGGGGCGCTCTCGACGAGCAGATCCGTTTGCTGGGCGCCTTCGCCGATGGCCATGGCGAAACCGCGCAGCACCAGCTTGTTAGTATCGGGAACGTGTGGGTTGCCCCCGCCCATCGAAAGCCGTCCACGCACCGGCTGAGGCTTCGTGAAGCTTGCTGACCGCGTTATTTCGGCTGCGGTGTCCGCCGGTGTGTATGTGCCGCGCACGCATTGGCCCTTGGCGAAGCTGGCGCGGGCCTTTGGCGGATTGCCCGCCACGGTCTTAAGCGCATCGACAATCCTGGCTGGCGTAGCAGGTTCGCTTCCGCCGGCTGACGAGGATTGCGCATGTGGGCTTGACATCATGGCACCTCCAGTTAGAAAAAGGCCACCGCGGTTACCGCCTGAGAGATGGAGCATGAGATTGGCTCCGCTTGCAGGTCGTAGGCAAAGTATGCGACCCGGAAGCGCGTGGAAATGGGCGCTGCGTGCCACGACAGTGCAGAAAGCTGGACTGGGTGTGCCAGTGCGCGATTGCGAGAGTTTCAGAAGAGCAGACAGGCCGATTCCGACGGGGAACCCACGCGTCTTGTTCGGCTGTAAGTGGCCCACCTGGCAGAGCGATCTGCAAAGTACACAGCGATCGGTTTATTCAGCGAAGCGCAAGCGCTGACTGGGAGTCTGCCCGGTCTACGACGGCTCGATTGAAGTGTATGTTTTGTCGCGCTCACGACGAATTTGTGATGGTGTCCTCCCCACGCGGGCATGCAGCGTGCGGGCGAAATGCGAGGCGTCCGTAAAGCCAGCGCGCCGGCCGATCTCGGCAATGGTTAGACGCTGAAAAATCGGTGATTCGAGCATCCGCATGGCATGTATGCAGCGCATGCGCATCAACGTTTCACCGAACGTTGTATTGAAGCGGGCAAAACAACGATGCAGGCTGCGCAGTGATACGCCCAGTTCGGCCGCAACCTCGGAAGCGGACAATTGTGGTCGATTGGACTCGTGGTACATGCAGTCGCGAAGGCGCCGAAAAAGTGCATCGTCATCCTTCAGTGATTTCGCAGGAGGGGAGCTGTAATCTTGCGCGATCAATGTCAAAAGCGCGCCGATCTGGTCACTCACGAACGACATCGGTAGCGGGTAGTTCACGAATCGCGCCGGTGCCAGACCTTGCAGGAAAGCGGACAGCGCATAGGCCCACCCCGTATGGCATTCAAACTTGCGGCCTACAAGCACAGCGGGTGCAGGTAGCCACTGTCTAAGCCATGCTTCACTCAGACTCACGTTGACGAAATCAAAATCGGCACCGATGTTCAGTTCGAACGGTATCGACGAATCCGAGAGCAGTATCTCTCCCGGAGCGAGCCGATGGCGGCCCATGTGGTCCATCGTCCACGCGGATTTCGCATTAACAAGAAGATGAAACGTACGCTGCGGCCGACAGGCTATGTTGGCCTTGTCTGCGTAACAGAGATGGGGTGTGCCCACCTGTCGAATTACCGTGACTCCGCCGAGGCATGCCGCAACCATATTCACTTCGAACGGCTCCCGTGTCGGTGTGCCGACATGCATGGGGAACATCGCCGAGGCAAGGGCATGCGCATAAAAGTCGTAGCGCTGGCCTGGGGGAACCTCGCTGGTCGACCAGTTGACGACCGAAACCGACGATGAGGCGCGCATGGGACAGAGCTCTCCGATTTGTCATCGATGCGACATTCAGTGGCGCTGTGGGACGAAGTGCTCGAGCGACCGGGCAAGCTCGGTGGTGTCATGAATGATAGGGCGGACTCCGGGCAGATCAATTCAAATATTCGAACAAACCTGGCGCGAACGTTTCACCGCGACCGTCGACACACGCCTGGTGCCTCCATGGGATGCCATGTCGGCTTTCCGCAACCGCGGCACCTACGATCGTCGCCATGCCGCCCACAACCTGTCCGGCCACAACTTACCGTTCCGCGCAAACAGGCATGCCGTCGAAGCGGCCGCATCACTTCGGCGGCAGTCGTTCGCAGATCGCGACGGTATGTGGCCGGAACGGGTCGGCCTATGCCTGTTGCGCGAATGCGCGCGGGGCCGTCACGTCAGTCGGGGATGTAGGACGCTGTTCGCTCCGCCCCGTCCGCTCCATCACCCCAGTTCAAACGACGTCACCCCGAACACGCGATCGATCGCAATTGCGGGCGCGTCTTTCGTATACATCCGTGCGGTTTCGAATATGCTCGTCATGCCGTGTCGTTCCGCCAGCGCGACAGCCGCAGGATTCGTTTCTGGCACGTCGAGCACGATGACCTCACCGGGCATGCTCGCCGCCAGCGCGCGAAACAGCCCAGTGGCGACGTCTGCATCATCGGCGAAGAGCGGGCCGATCTTGCAACCGGTCTTGCAGCGGCGCACGACACCGTATCCGGCGACCCGGCCAGCGTCGACGACAGCGAGCGCAACGGCATCCGGCTGCGCAATCCAGACAGAAACGAAGCGCTCGCGCGCCGCGGGAAAACACTGGCGATCGTAGGCAAGCAACTGTTCGAACGGCACGTCAGCCGCTGCCGCTACATGTGCGCATCCGATACCGTCTACGCGCCCCTGATAGCGGATGTTACGGTGTGCGAGGCGGAACCCGGACTTCCTGTAGTTCGTCTGCTGGGCGACGACACCGTCGAGACCGACGTTGCGGTCTCCAAGATAATGCATGCCGTGCTGCCAGATTCGCATACCGAAGCCTTTGCCACGAAACCCGGGTTTCACGATGTAGAGACCGATGAAGCCAAAGCGTTCATCGTAGGCGATGGCGGCGAGGCACGCGACCGGCTCGCCGCGCCAAACGCCGACGAAGAAACCAGCCGGATCTGCTTGCCTGAAACTGTAAGAGTCATGCCGGCCGGGGTTCCACCCTTCTGCCGCCGCCCACTCGACCGACATGGCCACCTCGCCGGCCGACATGGTGCGCACGATAAAGTCTCCGCCTTGATCCATGGTTCGCCCCAGTTGCGGCTCTGGAGATTGCCGCCTCGTGTTACCGCAGATGCATCGGGGAAGCGCCTGCACACGGGCGCCGGCCAACTGACAGAGCAAACCGTGCAATCATGCCGATGCGACGGGTGCCGATCGAGACATCATAGCCCCGAGGGCGGGTCCCGGAATGTAGCTAGCGGTCATCCGGGTTGTGCCGGTCCGAGTGCGCTGCAATTGCTGCGTATTGGCACGGCAGTCTCCGTTAGAGCTGCCCCGGATAACCGGGTTGCTCCGTTACTTATCGTCGGATGTCCGAACGAGCGATAGACCGAAACGGGTCTACGCGCGGACTCTGCACGTCACCGCGTCGGGACCGTGTCATCGGTCGGGGTACGGTCGTGCACGGTCGCTTGACAACAGTCAAAGCTGTCGTTCGCCCGGACCAGCAGACTATCGTCAGCTGAAGTAGCCATACCAGCCGCTGACACCATTAAGTATCAACGACCGCTTTGGCCGATGACACGACGCCGCTCCCGCGTGACTAGATGACCGTTGCCGACGCAATCAGCTTCCCGAATGTCCAAACCGTACGTCTGGCAACCATCTGTTCATGGCCGGACCCCGTCCAATGGCAAACATCCGTAATCGACCTTGAGGCATTTACGGTGGCGCATAACTGATGCTCCGACGTCATCTTGTTCGTAAGCGTTGCTTCACCACCGTCTGCTCATAGATGCGCGCAAGCGGCAACCTGGTTCCCACCAGATCAAGTGGGAATCAGAACGATGAAAACGAAGGCGGTAGGCCGACGACCTGGATCCAAGAACTACTCGAAGGCATTCCGGGCGTTGGTCGTAGCGCAATCAAACGATCCGGCCCGTTCCATCGCGGATGTAGCACAGGAGCACGGTTTGAACGCCAACATGATCGCGCGCTGGCGTCGTGCTCGTGAGCCGGCTCAATCGATTCCGCAAGCTCGGCCCGCCGAGACGTTCGTTCCTGTGCATTTGCCCAAAGCGGCGCCGCGGACGTCGAGCATCGTCGTCGAGTGTGGCGCCGTGCGAGTCCGCTTCGATGGACCACTTGACCTGAACGCGCTCCGGCCGATACTGGCAACGTTGCGGTCGTCGTCAGGATTGGCCTGCCATCAGGCACGCGTGTCTGGCTGGCTGCCGGTGTGACCGACATGCGGGCAGGATTCAACAGCCTCGCCGTCAAGGTGCAAACCGTGCTTGAACGGGATCCGTTCCGCGGGCACGTCTTCGTGTTTCGGGGCAAACGCGGTGACCTGCTCAAAGTGCCGTGGTGGAGCGGCGATGGCATGTGCCTGCTGATGAAGCGGCTCGAGAAGGGGCGTTTCGTATGGCCTCACGCCGACGGTGGCGTTATCTGCCTGAGCCCGGCGCAACTCTCGATGCTGCTGGAAGGCATCGACTGGCGGCAACCGACGGGAGCGGCACGACCGACCTCGGCGTTGTAGTCGCCGCCGGCGCGTAAGCTGCCTACATGACGCGCGCGAGCCCACTTCCCGACGATGTCGAAACGCTGAAGGCCATGCTGCTCAGCTAGGAGGCGGCGCTGCGCGAGCGCGACGCGCAAGTGCTCAAACTACAGGAAACGGTCGACTCGCAACAAGCCGCGTTGGCTTCGCGCACAGCCGAAGTTCGAACACTTGAAGTTGCTCCTTGCCAGGCTCCGTCGTATGCAGTTCGAACGCAAGTCGGAGAAGCTTGACCATCAGATCGAGCAGTTCGATCTGCGTCTCGAAGAGCTTGAGGCCGACGAAGGCGCGGCGCCGGTCGAAATCCCGAAGACGCCGCGCGTGACTGCGGAACAGGCACTGCCTGAACATCTCCCGCGCGAGACAAGATTTACGTGAACGAATCCAGGTAACGCATCCCACGCCGTTTTGACGACCGTCAAGACGGTGTGTGGTCACCGCTTACTTCTCTTCGAGCCAGACGGGTTTTGCTTTGCCTGTGGGGCGCGGGCTACATACAGCGGTGGAGTCGCTCAGTCGTTCAGTTGCGACTCGACGTTCAGGACGATCCGTGCGACCGGGTTGTTCTCTGCGGATTGCGGCGCGAACTTGATCTGGGCGAAGGTGACGATACCGAGAGCGACGACCAGGAGTGCTCCAGACGCGGCGATGCGGGGAAGGTATTTCACAGGGACCTCACTTTGATGGTGTAGACAGAAACTGGGCGAAGCTGACAGGCGTGTCGAATCACCTTCAGCGGCATGTCTGTCCGCAACCCGGCAACGCCGGACGCGGTCGTCAGATCGCACTTGCCGATCGGACGTGAATTGTGCAGTGCAGTATAACACGATCGTCAGCTCGCACCTACGGATCACACGGGCTTGTGCAGTGCACTGTAAATGGTTTTTCCCCTTGCTCAATGCGACGCCCTGTCGCCAGCCGATGCTTAATTGCTTGAGCGTTTCGTTCATGAAAGCTTTATGTAGGCCGCAACGTGACGTCATCATATGGAGGCGATTCTCGTAGGCACGGACGATGTCGAGGTGGCCACCTCAACGGGCATCTCGCTGGAGCCCGCTAGACCTGGGCTACATTGCGCGGCTTGGAGCTGGGCTCTGCTTGCTATTCGAGGAAGCGCTTGTAGTGCGCCTCCAGGTAGGCCGCCTTTACTGCAGCGGGCGTTGAATCCGGCCCGCATGTCGGTGACGCCCGCGGCCAGCCACGCTCGGGATCCGAACGGCAGGCCAACGGCGGACGGCAGCACTAGCAGGCTCATCGGGCAAGCCCCACACAATCTTGATCAGGGTTGCGATGGGCGTGTTAGTGCTCAGGCGTAGCCGGACGTCGCCGTATTCGGCGTCGTAGGTGCTGGCGCCGTCCGACGATGGGTACGCCGGCACTTCCGGTAAAGGCTCAGCTACGGCCACTGGTAGCCAGTTGAGTACAGGCGCCTCTGGCACCGGCACTTCGGGCATGCCGAAATCGCCGGCAAGATAATGACGACGCTATTTGAACAGCAGATTGGCGTTAATGTCGTGCTCGCGAGCGATGAGCGCGTCCGACGTGCCCGGCTTGAGCGCCGCCTCGACGATCTGGCGCTTGAACCCGACAGAAAAATTGGGTCGCCTGGACCGGTTGGATTGAGGAGATCTGTCCACTGTTGCGTCCACCATTCCGACGACCGGCTGCGCATCGGCTCTGATCGCCATATTCTCTTTCCGGCGAATCCAACATCCCGTGAATTGACTTGCATTCCGGTCAAATACTGTATAAATTTACAGTACTGTGTTTATATACAGGATCGGCAATGAACCAACTCATCCGCATCTTGAACGATGGCGACCGCGAAACGCTTGAGTGGTTGCGCAAGCATGTCGGAGACGTGCGCGTGGCTGCTGCTGCGCGACACTTGGGAGGCAACGGCAAACCGTACCTGTCCGCGGTGTGCCGCTATCTCGGCGTACGGCCACCAACGCCTCATCACCATAACCGGTCTGTTGAAGACTGCACTGTCGGCGACAACTATCTTGCCCAGATCCGTCAGTTGTTGGCAAAGCGAAACCAGTCGTTGTTGAAGCATCAACTTTAATGCTGCGAGTTCTCAGGAAGACACGGTATGGTTAATGATTTCGCGCTTGATATGGATATCCAGGACATCAATCCTGCCGGCCTCGAACGCTCACTTCGCAGCGCGTCGCTCGACCTCCAGCAGATCATTGCCACGGTCGCGGGTCGTCACCTTGGCAATGGTCGCCGCAGTTACTCAAATGGCGCGCAAGTGCCAACCTGGCGCACGCTGCTTACAATCGACGAACAGGTCTTTGAAAATCGGGGCTTCCGGGCAAGGCACAACGAGACAGTACGCTCGACGTTTGTCCGGTTTGAGGACAGTCGCTTGTCCGGGATCGATCTCGACGAACCCGTCGACTGGCGACGTGACGACGACGATTTACCAGTCGTGTACCTGCTCGTGCGCGCACTGGTACAGGCCGACGCTACCAACGTGGCCACCCAGGACTGATGCACCGGTATCGGCCGTTGGCCGTTGGCCGTTGGCCGTTAGCCGTTAGCCGTTAGCCGTTAGCCGTTAGCCGTTAGCCGTTAGCCGTTATGGTTTTTGGATGCCGTCGAGAAAGTTCAAAGTCCTGGCGTAGCGTCATCGCTGATGCCATTGTCGCGCACTCAAACCGCGGGTTACTCACCGTTCAACAAGTGCATGATTTCCTGCCCGGTGCTTGCGATATGTCTTGCCAACACCTGCTGAACACCTCTGATATTGCCCTGCCTGCACACAGGAAGAGGGAGAATGCCCGGCAAGGCCTGCTTGGCGGAAGGCAGCCGGAGTCGAACCGACCTAAGAGCGTCTGACGCCCTCAACTGAGTTTGAAGCTCAGCCGCACCACCGGATGCGAATGCCTTCCTACGGTGATTGAATGACGCGTAGCCAACAAAAAAACGAACCTGCAACAGCATCAAAGCAGATCGAGCCAACGGCTATCCATGCGCACGAGGTGCAGGCCACGGTGAAAGCGAGTATAGCCAGCGCGATCGAAGAACTCCAAAAGCTGGATCGCGCGTTTTCTGCCGAGTCCCGTGACATCACGAAACGGCGCGGCCCCCACCGTACCCGCGTTTTTCTCCGCTTCCGCCGCTGCGATCGATGCCAGTTCGCGAATTGCGCGCGGATGATAAAAGAGATCGTGCACGACCTGGAACAACTCGCCCTGGCGCGCGAGTTTGCGCAGCAACTGACGCACGCGCTCCTCGGGTACCGCATGCGCTTTCGCGAGATCACGCACCCATGGCGGATCGAAACGCCCCGCCTCGATCTGCGGCAACAGCGTCGCGGCGAGCGCCTCGTCGGCGGCATCGAGCGTCACGCTGTGGCCAGGCAGATGCAGCCACGGGCCACGCCTCGCAATGTCGCCGCGCGCGACCGCATCGTCGACTAATGCGCGCCACAGCGCGTCGTCGACGAGTGGCGCCGCGATGCGCCGCAAACGCGATACATCAGGGCCGAGTTCATCCGGCGAGCGCTCGTGATATTGCGCGAGCGTAGTAGTCAGCCGTTCGGCAAGCACCTGCCAGGCCACACCCGCAACCAGCAGCGCGTCATGGCCCGGCAAGTCGATCACGCGCGTATCGGCCGGCAACGTCAGCGACGTCGCCAGCCGCCCCGTCAGCAGTTCCAGCAACGCGCGCGACAAGCCGTGTGACGCGCGCGCGAACATCGCGTCGAGCGTACCTGTATCGAGCATCGTCTGAATCGCATCGAGCCACGCGAGCCGCTCCGGTGAGCGACGCTTGCGCGCGGGCGCAAACGGATCGAGCACGATGCCGCCGCCGATCGTGCGCGTGGCCTGCGCATTGCGCACGACGAAGCGATCGCCCGGCACCGCGCACAACGGCCGTTCGAACACGAGTTGCACGCGCGCCTGTTGACCGGGCCCAAGCGTGTCCCCTTCGAGTAAGGCAACGTGTGCGACCTGATGCTGCGTGCCGAGATGTACGTGCAGCGGCGTCCAATGCTCCAGCGCGTGAGGTGCGTCGGCGAGCAGCGTCAACCCCACGTCGATCCGCTCGCTCGCTTGCGACAAACGTGGATCGACGATCCAGTCGCCGCGGTCGATCGCGCTTTTATCGATGCCGGCCAGATTCAGCGCACAGCGTTGGCCGGCACGTCCCGTTTCGGCGGGACGGTTCTGCGCATGGATACCGCGCACCCGCACCGGCTGATCTTTCGGCGCGAGCAGCATCGTAGCGCCGACGCTGACGCTGCCCGCGACCACCGTCCCCGTGACGATCGTGCCCTGCCCCGCGAGCGTGAATACGCGGTCGACGGCAAGGCGGAACAGACCGTCGTCGCGTTTCATCTGCCACGCCGCGGCCTGCTCGCGCAGATGCGCATTCAATGCGGCGACGCCCGGATCGTCGGCACGCGTCGCACAGGTGTCGAAGATGGGCGCGTCGCGCAGCACACCGTCAGCGACGAACGCGGCGACTTCCTCGTGTACCTCGCGCAAACGCTGCGTATCGACGCGATCGATCTTCGTCAACGCAATCGCGCCACGCCGGATGCCGAGCAGTTCGACGATCGCCAGATGCTCGCGCGTTTGCGGCATCACGCCATCGTCGGCGGCGATCACGAGCAGCGCGAAGTCGATGCCGCTCGCACCCGCGGTCATCGTGTGCACGAGTTTTTCGTGGCCCGGTACGTCGATCAGACCGAGTACGTCGCCGTTGTCGAGCGGCACGTATGCGTAGCCGAGTTCGATCGAAATGCCGCGCGCTTTTTCTTCCTTGAGCCGGTCCGTGTCGACGCCGGTCAAGGCCTTCACCAGGCTCGTCTTACCGTGGTCGATATGCCCGGCTGTGCCGACGATCATGCGGAGTTGTCCTTCGCTTGCGGTGTCAATTGCGCGATCAGTTGCGCTTCGTCGGCGGCTTCGAGGCAGCGCAGATCGAGGCGCAGCGCGTCGTCCGCGATCCGGCCGAGCACTGGCCGCGCCATCTCGCGCAACTGCTTTTCGAGCGCGAACAGATAGCGACCACCGCGCTTGCCGTCCGCCATCCGGATGACAAGGCCGTAGCTCGGCAATACATCGACCGGCAATGCGCCGCTGCCGATCTGGCTGAACATCGGCTCCACCGCGACCACGTAACGCGTGCCGATCGCTAGTTGGAGCGCGGGTTGTACACGCTGAGCGGCGCCATGAATGTCGTCGGCGGAACGGATCAGCAGACGCAGCGTGGTCAGCCGCGCGGCCAACTGCTCCGGTGCGCGATACAACCGCAACACAGGTTCGAGCGCCGCGAGCGTCAGCTTGCCGACGCGCAGCGCGCGCTTCAACGGATGCTTCTTGATCTTCGCGATCAGATCGCGCCGTCCGACGATCAGGCCCGCCTGCGGGCCGCCGAGCAGCTTGTCGCCGCTAAAGGTCACGACGTCGGCGCCAGCCTCGACGGTCTCGCGCACGGTCGGCTCGCGCGGCAAGCCCCATTGGCTCAGATCGACGAGCGTGCCGCTGCCGAGATCGACGGCGACCGCGAGTCCGCGCGAGTGGGCAAGCGGCGCGATCTCGTCGATGCGAACTTCCTTCGTGAAACCGTTGATCGCGTAGTTACTCGCGTGGACCTTCATCAGCAGCGCGGTGCGCGCATTGATCGCTTCGTCGTAATCCTTCAGATGCGTGCGGTTCGTCGTGCCGACTTCGCGCAGTTTCGCGCCCGCGCGGCTCATGATGTCCGGAATCCGAAATGCGCCGCCGATCTCGACGAGTTCACCGCGCGACACGACAACCTCTTTTTTCGCGGCCAACGCGGACAGCGTGAGCAGCACCGCCGCGGCATTGTTGTTGACGACGGTTGCCGCTTCGGCACCGGTCAGCTCGCAAATCAGGTCGTCGATCAGATCGTCGCGATCGCCGCGCTTGCCGGTCGCGAGATCGAACTCGAGGTTCGCGGGCTGTGTCAGCGCGCTCATCACGGCGCGTACCGCTTCGTCGGGCAGCAATGCACGGCCGAGGTTCGTATGCAGTACGGTGCCGGTCAGATTGAAAACGCTGCGCAGGCGCGACTCGTTGCGCTTATGCAGCGCCGTTTCGACCGTTGCGTGCAAGCGCGCGTTATCGAGCGCACTGACCGACGCATCGCCCGATTGCGCGCTGACTCGCCAGGCGTCGAGCGCATCGCGCACTGCGTTCAGCACCTGAGTCCGGCCATAGTCGTTCACGAGCGTGGCGAACTGTGCCGACGCCATGATCTTTTCCACCGACGGCACACGCGCCATCAGCGCACGCAATTCCGAGCCGCTTACATCGCTCACGAAGGCATCCTCCTGAAGCTATTCCTGTCAGGCCAACCGTGCTTTGAAGCCTTGTTTTTAAGCCTTGTTTGAAGCCGTGTGCTGCATTTGCATCCGCCGCCGCTATATGCGCTCATCGCCGTCCGCCGGCGCCGCGCCGCTCGTCTGCTCGGGCCACAGCCACGGATGCGGCGACGCACGTCGGTAGCCTTCGTCGCCCATCAGCAGATCGAGCGTGAGGCTCGCGAGATCGTCCGCGAAGGGTTCGAAGTCGAAGTCTTTCGCCTGAATGCCGATCTTGCGGTAAGTATGGCATTCGTCGCATGACTCCGCCTTCAGCACGGCATTTTTCGCCTCGGCTTCGCGCGTGGCCGCGTCGGCCTCCGGCGAGCCGGCCACCTGATACGCGATGCCCTTCGTCGAATCGCAGTTCGAGCATTTGCTGCGGACCATATGCCACTCGGTCGCGCACAGCCCGCATTGCAGATAGCGGTAGTTATCGTAGGCGCCGCCCACCCGCACGATGCTCGCGACCGGGTGCGAGCCGCATATCGGGCACAGGCCCGGCGTGTCGAGATACGGCACCGCGCGTTTGTCGATAGCAGCGGCGAGGTCGGTCCAGACCACTTGCAACGCGGCCACGATGAATGGCGCGCTCGCCGGGTCGACCTCGTCGAAGCGCTGCGCGAAGATCGCATCGGCCTGCGCTTCGAGTGCGTCGACATCGAGCGAACGCAGGTGCGTGAACAGCGCGGCGAGCGGCGGCGACAGCGGCGCCACGGCCGCAACCTCGTCGAGCAGTCGCAGCAGCACGTCGCGCCATGCGGGGTCGCGCGTGCCGGAAAGCGCCGGAATCAGCGGCATCGAATACTGCTGCGCGCTCGCGATCGACTCGGGGCTCGGCGGCTGCGCGCTGAAGTTCTCGATCACCGCTTGTTGCGCATCGGCGAGCGCGGCCATCAACCGCAGATAGCCGGCAATCGGATTGTTCAGCGATGCCAGTTGGCGCAGACGCGCGCCACGCGGCGCGAACACCGCGAGCCGGTCCGGCACACGGATGCGGGGGATCGCAGAGGGATCGAGCGATTCGATATCGGCGGCTTCGAGAATGCGTTGGACCAAAGTATCGACCTCTTGAAAATGAAGAGCCGCCGCCCGTCATCGACGATAAGCGGCGGCCCGGTATGCGCTGCGTGCCATGACTGGCACGATGAAACCGCACTACTCAAGCGTAGTCTATTTGCCGATGATTTCCCTGAACCAGTTCGGATGATGCTTGCGTGCCCACCCATACGTGACCGTGCCGCGCGTCATCGCGCCGATCGAGCCTTTGATCCACAGCGCCGCATAGATATGCACGATGATGCCGACGATCAGCACGAACGCCGTTACCGCATGCACGAGCGCCGAGAGCCGGATCACGTCGATCGGAAAGTAGAGCGAGAAATAGCGCCGCCAGATCACGATGCCGCTCAACAGCAACAGCACGAGGCAGATCACCATCACGAAGAACAGCAGCTTCTGGCCCGCGTTGTACCGGCCGATCGCGGGGAGCTTTTCTTCGCGATTGTTCAGCACGTCGTCGATCTGCCGCATCCACTGGATGTCCGCCTGATCCAGATAGTTGTGATGCCAGAAACGCAGTGCGAGTATCAGGAACGAAATGAACATCACGCAGCCGACAAACGGATGCAGGATGCGCGTCCACTGTCCGCCGCCGAGCACGAAGTACAGAAACGCCATCGACGGATGAAACATCGCGAGACCGGACAGCGCGAGCAGCACGAAGCAGATCGCGGTGATCCAGTGATTCGTGCGCTCGTTCGCCGTGTAGCGCACGATCAGCCGGTGGCCCTTCACGTCGACGAGATCGGTATGCTCGGTGTGGTTCATGATGCCTCCCGCGAACGGCGTGCTTCGTCGGCTTCCCGAATGGCCGCGGCCTCGTCGGCCTCGGTTACTTCGTTCGGGCCGACGCGCGTGTAGTGGAAGAAGCCGGCGAGCGCGGCGACTCCCATGATCGCCAGGCCGATCGGCTTGGCGATGCCCTTCCACAGCCTGACCATCGGACTGATGCGCGGAGAGTCCGGTAGACCGTGATACAGCGAGGGCCGGTCGGCATGATGCAGCACGTACATCACATGCGTGCCGCCGACACCGGCCGGGTCGTATAAACCCGCGTTCTGAAAGCCACGGTCTTTCAGATCGACGATGCGCTCCTCGGCCTGCAGCTTCATGTCGTCCTTGGTGCCGAACATGATCGCGCCGGTCGGGCAGGTCTTCACGCAGGCAGGCTCCTGACCGACCGCCACGCGGTCCGAACACAGCGTGCACTTGTACACGCGCCGATCCTTCCTCGACATGCGCGGTATGTCGAACGGACAGCCGGCGATGCAAAAGCCGCAGCCGATGCAGTTTTCCTCGTGAAAATCCACGATGCCGTTGGTGTACTGCACGATCGCACCCGGCGACGGACAGGCCTTCAGACAGCCCGGATCCTCGCAGTGCATGCAGCCATCCTTGCGGATCAGCCATTCGAGATCGCCGGCGGAATTCTCGTACTCGGAGAAGCGCATGACGGTCCACGAATGCTCGGTCAGATCGGCTGGATTGTCATACACACCGACGTTGTGGCCGATTTCGTCGCGCAGGTCGTTCCACTCCATGCAAGCCGTCTGACACGCCTTGCAGCCGATGCACTTCGACACGTCGATCAGCTTGGCGACCTCGCCGGTGGCAGGCGCGCGCGCCTGCGGCGCGGTCACGGTCGTGGCCGAGATACGTTTGATGTCCAGTGATTGCAGTGCCATCTCTTTTCCTTAGGCCTTTTCAACCTTGACGAGGAACGACTTGAATTCCGGTGTCTGCGAATTCCCGTCGCCCACGGAGGGCGTCAGCGTATTGACGAGATAGCCCGGCCTCGTGAGCCCCTTGAAGCCCCAATGCAGCGGCAACCCGACTGTCTGTACCTTTTTGCCTTCGATCATCAGCGGTTTGATCCGCTTGGTGACGAGCGCGACCGCCACCACGTGCCCACGGTTCGACGACACCTTGATACGGTCGCCGGCCACCACACCGATCTCCTTCGCCAGGTCCTCGCCGATCTCGACGAACTGTTCCGGCTGGATGATCGCGTTCAGACGCGCGTGCTTGGTCCAATAGTGGAAATGCTCGGTCAAGCGATAGGTCGTGGCCGTATGCGGGAAGTTCTCGTGCGTGCCGAACGCGGCCTTGTCGCCCGGGAACACACGTGCCGCCGGATTGCTGACGACCGCCTTGTTGTCCGGATGCAGCGGGTTATAGCCGAGCGGCGTTTCGAACGGCTCGTAGTGCTCGGGGAACGGCCCTTCGACCATGCCGTCGCGGGCAAAGAAGCGGGCCACGCCTTCCGGATTCATGATGAACGGGTTCATGCCGTTTTCAGGCGGCTCGTCGACCTTGAAGTCCGGCACGTCGGCGCCGGACCACGTGCTGCCGTTCCACGCGATCAGCTTGCGGGTCGGATCGAACGGCTTGCCGCTGACGTCGCACGACGCACGGTTGTACAGCACGCGACGATTCGCCGGCCACGCCCAGGCCCAGTTCAGCGTATTGCCGATGCCGGTCGGGTCCGAGTTGTCGCGGCGGCCCATCAGGTTGCCGGCCTGGGTCCATGAGCCGCAAAAGATCCAGCAGCCACTCGCCGTCGAGCCGTCGTCGCGCAGCAGCGCGAAGCCCGCGAGCTGCTCGCCCTTCTTCGCGAGCACCTTGGTCTTGTCGGTCGCGTCGGTGACGTCGGCGAGCGCACGGCCGTTGAACTCCATCGCGATCTCTTCGGGCGTCGGGCTGGCCGGGTTCGAGTACGGCCAGCTCATATTGACGATCGGATCGGGATACTTGCCGCCGTCCTTGCGGTAAGCCGCGCGGATGCGCAGCCACAGCCCCGACATGATCTCGAGGTCGCTCTTCGCTTCGCCCGGGCCTTCCGCGCCCTGCCAGTGCCACTGCAGCACACGGCTCGAACTGACGAGCGAGCCGCGCTCCTCGGCGAAGCAGGTGGTCGGCAGACGGAACACTTCGGTCTTGATCGATGCCGCGTCGACGTCGTTGAACGGGCCGTGGTTCTTCCAGAACTCGGACGTTTCGGTCGCGAGCGGATCCATGATGACGAGCCATTTCAGCTTCGCGAGACTCGAACCGATCTTGCCCTTCCACGGCGCCGCGGCGAGCGGGTTGAAGCCCTGCGCGATGTAGCCGTTTATCTTGCCCTGGCTCATCAGCTCGAATTGCTGCAGCAGATCGTAGGACTTGTCGAGCTTCGGCAGATAGTCGAAACCGAAGTTGTTGTCCGCCGTTGCCTTGTCGCCCCACCACGACTTCATCAGGCTGACGTGGAACGCGCGATAGTTGCGCCAGTAGCTCAACTGGTTCGGCCGCAGCGGCTGCGTGGCGCGCTTCGTGATGTACGCGTCGAAGTCCTGCTCCGCTTCCAGCGGCAGCGTCATGTAGCCTGGCAACAGGTTCGACATCAGGCCGAGGTCGGTCAAGCCCTGGATGTTCGAGTGGCCGCGCAACGCATTGACGCCTCCGCCGGCGACGCCGATGTTGCCGAGCAGCAACTGCACCATCGCGCCGCTGCGCACGTTCTGCGAGCCGACCGAGTGGTGCGTCCAGCCGAGCGCGTACAGGATCGTGGCCGCGCGGCCGGGCACTGCCGTCGACGCGAGCATCTCGCACACGTGCAGGAATTTCTCTTTCGGCGTGCCGCAGATTTTCTCGACCTGCTCGGGCGTGTACCGCGAATAGTGCTGCTTCATCAGCTGATAGACGCAGCGCGGGTCCTGCAGCGTCGGGTCGACCTTGGCGAAGCCGTCGTCGCCGCGCTCGTAGTCCCACGAGGTCTTGTCGTAGCTGCGCTTGTCGGCGTTGTAGCCGGAGTACAGGCCGTCGTTGAACGCAAAATCGTCACGGACGATGAACGACATGTCCGTGTAGTTCTTCACGTACTCGTGCTGGATCTTGTCGTTCGTCAGCAGGTAATTCATGACCCCGCCGAGGAACGCAATGTCCGTACCGGTGCGAATCGGCGCATAGTAGTCCGCGACCGACGCCGTGCGCGTAAAGCGCGGGTCGACCACGATCAGACGCGCCTTGCGATGCGCCTTGGCTTCGGTGACCCATTTGAAACCGCATGGGTGTGCCTCGGCCGCATTGCCGCCCATCACGAGAATCACGTCCGCGTTCCGGATGTCGACCCAATGGTTCGTCATCGCTCCACGGCCAAACGTCGGGGCAAGACCTGCCACCGTCGGGCCATGTCAGACACGCGCCTGATTGTCGAATCCCAGCATGCCAAGACTACGGATAGTCTTGTGCGTCAGATAACCCACCTCGTTGCTGCCGGCCGACGCGGCCAGCATCGCGGTGGTCAGCCAGCGGTTGACCTTCTTGCCGTCCGCGGTCGTCTCGACGAAGTTTGCATCGCGGTCTTCCTTCATCAGCTTCGCGATGCGGTCGAGCGCGTCTTCCCACGAAATGCGCTGCCATTCGTTCGACCCGGCGGCGCGATATTCGGGATACTTCAGACGGCTGTCGCTATGGATGAAGTCGATCAGGCTCGCACCCTTCGGGCACAGCGTGCCGCGATTGACCGGATGGTCGGGGTCGCCCTCGATATGGAAGATGCTCGTCTTGACGTTTTTGGCGCCGTCGCCGAGTCCGTACATCAGGATGCCGCAGCCTACCGAGCAGTACGGGCAGGTGTTGCGGGTTTCAGTAGCACGCGACAACTTGTACTGACGGACTTCCGCCAGCGCCGGTGCCGGTGAGAAGCCCATCAGGGCCAGGCTCGATCCGGCTAGCGTGGTGGCGGAGACCTTCAGGAATTGTCGCCGGGACATTTGAGTCATCGAATGGCCTCGGCTCTATTGGGGACACAATTGATTATAGGTGCCGTTTTGCGGCATGCAGAAAGATCGTAGTGCATAGATCGCCTACATAAAAATGAAAATGCGGCGGCGCAGTCGTTCGATTATTTCCGAAGCTGGGCATTGTTCATGCTGAATGGTTGAGGCAATGAATGCCTGTCATCCACGGATTATTTTTCTGCCATGAACTACGCCGCCCTTCGCTCTTCCGCTTTCTCCACTACTGATCATTTCCGCGCTGCTGCGATGCGGCGCCTGGCCGCCGGTATCGTGCCGCTTGCGCTGCTGGGCGCGATGCTCGCCGCCAGCGGGCCGGGCGTCGCGCAGATTCCTCAGCCCAGCGGCGCGGCGCCGCAGGACAGCCGCGCGTCGGCGATGGGTTCGAATCCCGACCCCGCAGCATCGGCCGTCCACGAATCGCACAAGCCGCAGTCGACCGACAGCAAACACGGCAATTCGCGTGGCAAAACCGCCGGCAAGGAACAAGGGACGCAAGGCGCCGGCGGGTTCGACAATGGCCTGTATGGGACGGGCGCGGGCAGCAATAAATGACGCAGAAAAAACGTTAGCGGATGTCAATTTCTCAGTCCACCTGACTGCGTTTTGTCAGGTAAATACGTCCCTCCACTATCTCATTTTTATTCTTTTTGCCCGTTATTTTTCGGGATAGGTAGTCTCGAAATCAAACTGCCGGCGCCGGTTTCGGCATTAGCGCTCACGCTGAAAGAAACGATATCTCCCGCGCGCGGGACGGCCCGCGTGCCGTCGCTGCACCGCACGAAAACAACCCTCATAATGCGGTGATTCGACGAACCCCGATATCCGCCCTCATGACCCACGCCCAAGCAAGCCAGCCGCCCCGCCTCACGAGCCTGTCGCACGGTGGGGGCTGCGGCTGCAAGATTGCGCCCGGCCTGCTCGCCGACCTGCTCAAGCGCAGCGCGCCGCTGCCGTTCTTCCCCGACCTGCTGGTCGGCAACGATACCGCCGACGACGCCGCCGTCTACAAGCTCAACGACGAGCAGGCGATCGTCGCGACCACCGATTTCTTCATGCCGATCGTCGACGACCCGTTCGATTTCGGCCGCATCGCCGCAACCAATGCGATCTCGGATGTCTACGCGATGGGCGGCAAGCCGATCATGGCGCTGGCGATCGTCGGCATGCCGATCAACGTGCTGCCGCACGACGTGATCGCAGCGGTGCTGAAGGGCGGCGAGTCGGTCTGCGCCGAGGCCGGCATTCCGCTCGCGGGCGGCCATTCGATCGATTCGGTCGAGCCGATCTACGGGCTGGTGGCACTCGGCATCGTCGATCCGAAGCGCGTGAAGCGCAATGCGGGCGGCCAGGCCGGTGACGTGCTGATTCTGGGCAAGCCGCTCGGCGTCGGCATCCTGTCCGCGGCGCTGAAGAAAGACCGGCTCGACGCGGCCGGCTACGCGGCGATGATCGGCGCGACCACCAAGCTGAACCGTCCGGGCGCCGAACTGTCGCGCCTCGACGGCGTGCATGCGCTGACCGATATCACCGGTTTCGGCCTGCTCGGCCACACGCTCGAACTGGCGCGCGGCTCGAAGCTGACCGCCCGGGTGCGCTATGCGGATCTGCCGTGGCTGCCGAACGTGGCGAGCCTAGCGGATGCCGGCATCTTTACCGGCGCGTCGGGCCGCAACTGGGACGCGTACGGGCACGACGTCGTGCTGCCCGCGACGCTGCCGGCGTCCGCTCGCGCGCTGCTGACCGATCCGCAGACCTCGGGCGGCCTGCTGGTGTCGTGCGCGCCGGAAGCAGTCGATGAAGTGCTCGCGCTATTTCGCGCCGACGGCTTTGCCGACGCATGCGTGATCGGCGAGATGGTCAGCGGGGCGGCGCGCGTCGAGGTGATCTGACGCAGCGGCGCGGCTGGCCGGCACGAAGACCGCGGCGAAAGCGGCAGGCCGCCGCCGGGGAGCGGAATCGGCCTGCCCAGCCCGCCCATGCGATAATTTGCCCCTCCCCGCGGTCCGTTCGTCCTTACTCCCTTGAAAAACCTCCTCGTCAGCCTCGACAAAGCCGGTGATTTCGATGAAATCGTCGATGTCCGCACGCCGCTCGAGTTCGCGGAAGACCATATTCCGGGCGCGATCAACGCGCCGGTGCTGAGCAACGAGGAGCGCGTGCTGGTCGGCACGACCTACAAACAGGTGTCGCCGTTCGAGGGCACGCGGCTCGGCGCGGCGCTCGTCGCGCGCAATATCGCGCATCATCTGGAAACCACCTTCGCCGACCGGCCGCGCAGCTGGCGTCCGCTGATCTACTGCTGGCGCGGCGGCAAGCGCTCGGGCTCGGTCACGACGCTGTTCAATATGATCGGCTGGGGCGCGCGGCAACTGGACGGCGGCTACAAGAGCTACCGGCGCGCGACGCTCGATGCGCTCGAAACACTGCCGCGCAGATTCAACTACATCGCGCTGGTCGGCCCGACCGGCAGCGGCAAGACGCGCCTGCTGTCCGCGCTGCACGACGCCGGTGCGCAGACGCTCGATCTCGAAGCGCTCGCCATCCATCGCGGCTCGCTGCTCGGCGCCTGGACCGGTGTGCCGCAGCCATCGCAAAAGCGCTTCGACACGCTGCTGGTGAGCGCGCTGCGCGGCTTCGATCAGGAGCGGCCGGTGTTCGTCGAGGCGGAAAGCCGGCGCATCGGCTCGCTCACGCTGCCGCTCGCGCTGCTCGAAACATTCCATCGCGGCGCCTGCGTCGAGGTGTGCTCGACCCGCGAGGATCGCGCAGCTTTTCTGCTGCAGGATTACGCGCATCTGTTCGACCATCCCGACTATCTGAAGGGCCAACTGGAGAAGCTGATCGGTCTGCATAGCCGCGAGCGGGTCATGGGCTGGCAGCATCTGGTCGACGACGACCGGCGCGCCGAACTCGCGGGCGAACTGATCGAACGGCACTACGACCCCGCCTATGCGCGCAGCAGCGGCCAGCATTTCGAACAGTTGCCCAACGCGCTGCAACTCGATTTCCGTCCGAACGACACCGATGTCGTCGAGCAGGCAAAAACGCTGCTCGCGCAGCTCGACAGCCGGACAAAGACGCTCGTCCTCGGCTAACAAAAACAACTTCAGGATCCTCATGCAATCAACCCTTCGACAACCCCGCGTCACGCTTGGCTGGCTTGTCTTTTTGCTGATCGCCGTCGTCGGCCTTTTCTACGTGAAGTGGTTTCCGTATTACAACCGCGCGTTCGTCGCCGCGAGCCAGCATTCGATCGGCAAATCGATCCTGATGGGCACGTCGGCGAGCGCGCCGGCAGCGTCGTGGCAAGCTGCGATCGATTACGCGATCGCGTACGGCAAGGCGATCTGGCAGGCGATGGTGCTCGGCCTGCTGCTCGGCTCCGCGGTGCAGGCGCTGATCCCGCCGCAGTGGGTCGCGCGCGTGCTCGGCCGCAGCGATTTCAGCAGTGTTTTGAAGGGCGGTCTGATGTCGCTGCCGGGCATGATGTGCACCTGCTGCGCGGCGCCGGTCGTCGCCGGTCTGCGGGCACGCGAGGCCGCACCGGGCGCGGCGATTGCCTTCTGGCTGGGTAACACCGCGCTGAATCCGGCCACGCTGATTTTCATGGGCTTCGTGCTCGGCTGGCAGTGGATGGGCCTGCGGCTCGTGCTCGGCATCGTGATGGTGTTCGGCCTCGGCTATCTGGTGAACCGGATGGTCACGCCGAAGGAAGCCGAAGCGTCGCGCGCGGCGGTCGCGGAACTGATCAGCGCCGACAATCCGGGCACCGCGTTCTCGCGCTGGGTCAAGATTCTCGGCCGGATGACGCTGCGGCTCGTGCCGGAATATATCGTGCTCGTGCTGATTCTCGGCGCGGCGCGCGCGTGGCTGTTTCCGCATATCGGTCCGAATATCGACAACAGCCTGCTGTGGATCATCGCGTTGTCGGTGGCCGGCACGCTGTTCGTGATTCCGACCGCCGGCGAAGTGCCGATCATCCAGGCGATGCTGTCGTTCGGCATGGCCGTCGGCCCCGCCGGTGCGCTGCTGATGACGCTGCCGCTCGTCAGCGTGCCGTCGCTCGCGATGCTGTCGCGTTCGTTTCCGCGCCGCGTGCTGACGATGGTGGCGCTGGCGGTCGCGGTGTGCGGTGTCGTCAGCGGTTTGCTCGCGGTTGCGCTGGGGTTCTGAGCGCGCGTCGCCGGGCTGCTGGTTTCCGGGTTGGGAACTGTGTTGGTTTGAGTTTTGGGTTGTAGAAGAAGCATGAAACGTATCGCCGCATTCGCCGTGACTTGCTGGTCCGCTGCCGGGTTGTTGTATATCGGCCAGCACTCGGTTGCACTGATCGCATTGAGCGGCGTCGTCGCACTCGCGGGTTTCGATCTGTTCCGGCCTTGAAGGGTCGCTTCTGGCCGCGAGGCGCGGGATGTGCATTGATGTCGTGGCGCGTCGTTCGCGGTTCGAGACATCCAGTTAAAACGGGCTAACAGCGTGTGTCGCTGTTAGCCCGTTTCTTTCTCTCCGCGTTTTCTCTCCGCGCCGTTTTGTTCTGCCGTCTGCCCTTTAGCCGGTTAGCGCTGCACGAATCGCCGCGAGCCACAATGCCACCGCATGCGCACCCGGGTCCATATGACCGAGCGCACGGTCGCCGACGTAGCTCGAGCGCCCGCGTCGTGGATGCATCGACGCGGTACGCGACGCGCCGTCGCTCGCTGCATCGACGGCGGCCTGCAACGCGGCATCCGGCGCCGCCGATTGTGCGAGCGCGTTTTGCAATGCGTCGGCGGCGGGCTTCAGCGCGTCAACCATCGTGCGATCGCCGGGCTTTGCACCGCCCAACTCCATCAACGCGTCGACGCCCGCGCTGAATGCTGCTGCCCATTGCCGCGCGGTGGCCTCGCCAGACTGCTCGAGCGCGGCCGCCGCGCGCAGCAGCATCACTGCGTACAACGGCCCCGACGTCCCGCCGACGACGCGCCGCAGCGTTGCAGAGATGCTGCGCAATACCGCGCCTGGGGTCGTCTCGCTCGCATAGGTATCGAGTTCGTGCAGCACAGCACGCGCACCACGCGCGAGACTGATGCCGAGATCGCCATCGCCGACGCGCTGATCCAGCTCGGTCAACGTCGACTCCGCCTCCAGCAGACATGCGCATATCGCTTCGATCACGTGTCGCAACGTCGCGTCATGCTCGAGCATCGCGCCGCTCGCGTGCGGCGGCGCGTCGGGTGACGCACGCACGGATACCTGCGCGACGCGGCCGTTCAACGCGGGCCATGCGCTGGTATGCGCGACGGCATCGAGCAGGCTCAGCCGCTCGTCGTCGACGCGCAGCAGCGTCAGCGAGACGCCCGCCATTTCCAGCGCGCTCAGAAACGTGCCGGCCCATGCGCGCTCGACCTTGATGCCGCGTCTGTCGAGCTCACGCAGCGCTGTGCCGGCCACCACGTTCAATTCGCTCGACGGCGTACCGCCGAGGTTATTCACGAGCAAGGTTACGCGCTCGCCTCGTTGCAACGCGAGATCGTCGGCGATCTTCGCGAGCAGCTTGCCGACGATCGCATCGGCCGGCTCCAGCGCGCCGCGCGCGACGCCAGGCTCGCCATGAATGCCGAGCCCCCATTCGATTTCACCGTCGGCCAGCTCGAAGCCCGGCTTGCCTGCCGCCGGCACCGTACACGGCGTAAGCGCGACGCCCATCGTGCCGAGCGATGCCGCCGTCTCGCGCGCGAGCTTCGCGACCGTCGCCAACGGCAGACCGCGCGCGGCAGCCGCGCCCGCGATCTTGTGAACCAGCACGGTGCCCGCAAGTCCGCGGCGGCCCGCGTGATCGCCGCTCGCAGTCAACGCGACGTCGTCGGCGACGATCACCATGTCGACCGGAATCCCTTCGGCGCGCGCGATCTCGGCGGCAAGGCCGAAATTGAAGCGGTCGCCGGTGTAGTTCTTCACGATCAGCAACACGCCGGCGGGGCCGGCCACCGCGCGGATCGCGTCGAGCACGGCGTCGGTGGACGGTGACGTGAAGACTTCGCCGGCTACCGCCGCGCTCAACATGCCGTGACCGACGTAGCCACCGTGTGCGGGTTCGTGGCCGGAGCCGCCGCCGGAGATCAGCGCGACTTCACCGCGCGCGGCGACGGCCTCGGCATCGGTGCGCACGACAATCGTGCCGCCCTGCAATAGCGAAAGTTGGGGATTGAGTGCCACGAGTCCGTCGAGCATGTCGGGCACGACGGCGGACACATCGTTGATGAGCTTCTTCATTGCGTCAGCTCCGTTTGATGCTGCCGGCGTTGCATCGAAATGCGCGCGGCAGTCGAAGTCGAGTCGGTGACAAAAGCGGAAGCCCTAACTGTACCGCGCATTCACCGATGACGATGCGATACCGCAAGCGTATGTGAATGAGCGCAAGTAGCCGAAGCGTCGAGCCGCAAGCGGACAACAAAAACAGGGGGATGTGATGCTGATGAGGAAACTACTGGAAATGCTGCGGATTTTTGCGGGACCGTAGACGGAAAGCGAAACCGCTTTCGTCTACGTCACCGATGCGTTGGTAGGCTCGATTGGATTCGAACCAACGACCCCCACCATGTCAAGGTGGTGCTCTAACCAACTGAGCTACGAGCCTTTAGAGGCGCGAATTATAGAGACTCGTCGGACACAGCACAAGCCCTCGGCGCGATTTGTCGTCACACGTGCAGACGATCAGTGGGTCGCTGCCCATTCGGTGTGTCGATCCAATGGATAAACCGGCCGCCTCACATGCTCGAAACGGAACAGACCGTAGTCCGAACTCGTGACGCCACGACTATCGCATTCGAAGAGAGCGGCGGCGATCGGCACGAAAACCGGCCGGCAATACATGCGCGACTTGAGCAGCAGAAAACGCGCGCGTCGCGGATCGATGCCGACGCTTTCGAACACGCCAAGATCCCACGGCTCATGCGTGCGCTCGGTCACGACGAGCTTCACGGTGCCGGTATCGAACACGGCCGCGCGTCCCATGAACGCGCGCTGCCCCGTGTAAGTCGGGCCGCTGATCACGTACTCACCGTCGGTCAACGCGCGCACGACGCCGGTCACCGCAAGCGGTGCGCGCGACGGCAGCGCGTCGCTCGTGAGCTTGTTGCCGATCGTCAGCGTGAGCGTGCTGCCGACGCCTGCCGCCGCCAATGCCGCGACGGCCTGCGGATCGCACAACGGGCCGCTGACGATGCCGTCGAGGCCCTGTTTCAGCGCTTCTTCGAGCAGATCCATCGTGTCGCAGGTGCCACCCGACATGCAGTTGTCGCCGTGGTCGAGCAGCAGGACGGGTTTGTCCGCACCTTGCGCGATCGATGCGGCCTGTGCGACCGACTCGGCAAGCGGCGCGCTGTGATAAACGAAATCGTCGCGCTCGTTCCAGATCTGCCGCGTGATACGCTCCGCGACCGCTTCGGCATCGGCACGCGCGCCGTCGGCCACGACGACGACGCTGATGCACGGCGCGGCGATATCGGCGAGCGAAAAGCCGGCCAGCACCGACACCGCGAGCATGCCTTCGGCCTCGGCGGCGCGCGCGGCATCGACCGCGCGTTTCATCGCGCCCTCGGCGGTGGCGCTGCGCAGCGTATGCGTGAGTAGCGGCGGTTGACGCCACGCGAGTACCGGCTTCGCGCGGCCATCGATCATGTCGAACAGCAGCCGAGCCGCGTGAGCGCCGGTCTCGTACATGTCGACGTGCGGATAGGTCTTGAAGCTCACGATCACGTCGGCGTTGTCGATCATCTTCTGCGTGACGTTGCCGTGCAGATCGAGCGCGACCGCAATCGGCGCATCGGGCAGCAGCGCGCGTACACGCGCGAGCAGGTCGCCTTCGCCATCAGTCGAATTTTCGGCGACCATCGCGCCGTGCAGGTCGAGCATCACTGCGTCGCAGCCCGTTGCAGCCGAAACGATCGCGTCGCAGATTGCATCGTATGCAGCGGCTTCGACCGGCCCACTCGGATTCGCCGACGCCGACACCGGTGTGACGATTTCGGCATGCGCGCGCTCGGCGGCGTCGATAAACGCGGACATCGCTGTCTGCATGCCCTTGTTTTCGTTGAAGGCATCGCGTCCATAGCTCGGGCCGTTGCGGCCAAATGCGGCAAGCGGCGTCTCCACCGGAGAAAACGTGTTGGTCTCGTGATTCATCCGTGCGATCAGGATTTTCATCTGCGTGTTGTCTCCGGGTTTGATGTGGTGTTTAGTGTGGGCTGAGGCTGCGGTTGTAGGCGGGTTTAGTCGGCCTCGAGGTGGTCTGTGCGCGTGTCTTCGATTTTGCTGTGGCTGGTGCCGCTCCTGTCGGTCGTGCTGACCCACGCGAGTTGCATGAGATTGGTCGTCCATGGCCGCATGCTGTTGATCTGCAGATCGGAGGGTGTGGCGACGGTGGCTGATGAGGGAGTTCGCATCGGTGCTCGTCTTGTGGAGGGGCGGGGTTAGAGGCGGTTGCTCGGGGCGGTTGCTAGGCGCGTGTTCGGTCGCGTTTCATTCAGTCGGCTTGTCTCTCGTTGTCATGATAGAGAGGTTTGGCCCAAGGGATGGGGCGGCCTAGTGATGTCGCGGGAGGCGTGGGCGGTGAGTCGTATGTCTTGAGTCTTGAGTCTTGAGTCTTGAGCCGTGGGCCTTGAGCTTGAGCTTGAGCTTGAGCTTAAGCTTAAGCTTGGGCTTTGGGCTTTGGGCTTTGGGCTTTGGGCTTTGGGCTTTGGGCTTTGGGCTTTGGGCTTTGGGCTTTGGGCTTTGGGCGGTGGGCTTTGGGCGGTGGGCGGTGGACGGGCGTAGCGGTAGCGGGCTGCGCCATGGGGCGGCCATTTAGGATGGATATACGGACTAAGCGTCAGGAAAGCGGGGGGCGTCCCGCAGCTACCAAGCCGGGAGTGTCAGAATTTCCGTGTTCAAGACGGGTTGAGATTCACACGGATGGTCGAACGAATCGATCTTCATAAAGAATCGCGAACTGGTTCATGGCGGCTTTCCAGTCATGAGCGGCGCGCCCCCAAGTCAGCAGTGATGTTGCGTAGTGCCAGCCAGATAAGTTTCGTCGCGGCCTCGTCGGTTGGGAAGTGGCCGCGCGTTTTGATGATCTTGCGCAACTGCGAGTTGATATTTTCAATGGCGTTGGTCGTGTATATAACCTTGCGAACGGCCGGCGGAAAGGCGAAGAACGGAATCACGCGGTCCGAGGCGCTGCGCCACGCCGCGCTGACTGGGGGGAATTTCTGCCCCCATGGCCCATCGGCAAATGCATCGAGTTGCGCCTGCGCCGCTTCCGCGCTGGGCGCGGTGTAGATCGGGCGAATCGCTGCAGCCAGCCCCCTGCGGTCTTTCCAGCTCGCGTAGTCCAGGCTGTTGCGGATCAGGTGAACGATGCAGGTCTGCAGCGTGGTCGCCGCAAACACGGCCGCCAGCGCTTCGGGCATGCCTTTGAGCCCATCGGTGACGGCGATCAGGATGTCATTGACGCCGCGTGTCCTGAGATCGTTGAAGACTTTCATCCAGAATTTGGCGCCTTCGGTGTTCTCAATCCACAGGCCCAGGATATCGCGTGTACCGTCAGGCAGAACGCCCAGCGCAAGGTAGACCGCCTTGTTGCGCACCACGGCGTCTTCGCGGATCTTGACCCGCAGCGCGTCGAAGAACACCGCCGGATACATCGGCTCAAGCGGGCGGGCCTGCCATGCAATCACTTCAGCCATGACCTCGTCAGTCACCGAACTGATGAAGTCGTGAGAGACCGCCGTGCCGTACTGCTCCTGCAGAAACCCCTGAATCTCACGCACGGACATGCCCCGGGCGTACATCGCCACAATCTTGTCGTCGAAGCCGGTGAAGCGTCGTTCGTGTTTGGGAATCAGCAGTGGTTCGAAGCTGCCGTCACGGTCGCGAGGCACCTCGATACGGATCGGACCGTCTTCGGTCAGCACCGTCCTGGCGCCCGTGCCGTTGCGCTGGTTGGTGACGGCGGCCGGTTTCACAGCGCCGGGCGGGTAGCCGAGATGATGGTTCATCTCGCCACCCAGCGCCCGCTCGATCAGGGCCTTCTTCAGGGCCAGCGTCGCGGCATTGATCGCATCGGCCGTCATCGGGCCGTTGCCGAACTGCTCAAGCAACTCGGCGGGAATCGCCGGCAGGTCTACCGGCGGGACTTTCGGTTTGCGAGGCATATATTCTCCTGGGGAGCATCATATGCCTTGAACACGAAATTACTGACAGGCCCACCAAGCCTCGAAATCCATCCGGCATATCACCACCGTGAGTCTGGTTTACGCTGAAATGGCGCCCAGCAAACGTTTTCGCCTATCGAGCCGAGCTATAGGCGACGAACCCTCAATCTTTTACGAAGCGCGCCGTTATTGCATTGGCTCAGGCAAACCCATTGAACCTCCATGGCACAACCCATTCCCTTTCGCAACACTGGTGCAGCCCGTGCGCGGTATGCCAAAGCCATGCTGTTGCCCATCGCCCGGCAGATCGCCGATGACCTCGCGTTACGTGTCCATCTATCTCTCGATGCACTGCGGCGTGGTGTCGGCAGCAAAACCGACGCGCAAGCGCTTACGCAGATCATGCTGCTGACCAGTTACCTGGCCGAAGCGGGCTTCGGTTCGATGAGCCACGAGGAATTCCGTGCCGCGGACCGCGCCGCGGCATCTGTATTCGACACCAGTCGGGGACGCAATGCGTGGAAGCTCAATGACGCGGAGTTCGCGCTGTTTGCATCGATCGCGACGAACTACGACCGGCAACTGCGTCACGCGCCACTATGGGCGATTACGGAGGCGAGCGAACGGCTCGACCGGCTTATCATCGGCAGATCCGATTCTGCACCGGTGCGCAAGCAGGCTTGACGGGCGTGGATATCTGCTGACCGGCGCTGGAACGAGGAAATATTCTGGCTCGACGTCGCAACAGCTGATCGACGTGATGCAGACAGGAGCGCGGGAGATGGCTCTGGAACTGACCGTTTTCCAGATTGCCCGGGAAGGGCTGCGATCCGGCACATCCGGAGTGTCGTCCGGCGTTATGCCCGCGCTTCCTGGCCCGTAAACGCAGAAACCCCACCGCATTGGGTGGGGTTTCTGTCTTGAGGGGAGCCTGACGATTACCTACTTTCACACGGGCAATCCGCACTATCATCGGCGTGGAGTCGTTTCACGGTCCTGTTCGGGATGGGAAGGGGTGGGACCGACTCGCTATGGTCATCAGGCATGACGGGTTGCTGCGTCGCTGGGGGTTGGAGTCAACCGGTGAGCGCCACAGCCAATCGGGAAGAAGCGTAAAGGATTCGTGTGTGAATCGTGTTGGGGGGTTGTGTTGGTTCTGGCACAACACTGATCTCAACCGTGCGTCCTGTCACCTCCTGTGGAGGTTCGTATCCCCTTCGGGGATCGGACATCCGTAAGTGCTGAAGCACTAACGGTTGTCGAGACACACCTGTTATAGGATCAAGCCTTACGGGCAATTAGTATCAGTTAGCTCAGTACATTACTGTACGTGCACACCTGACCTATCAACGTCCTGGTCTTGAACGACCCTTCAAGGGGCTTAAAGCCCCGGGGATATCTCATCTCAAGGCGAGTTTCCCGCTTAGATGCTTTCAGCGGTTATCTCTTCCGAACATAGCTACCCGGCGATGCCACTGGCGTGACAACCGGTACACCAGAGGTTCGTCCACTCCGGTCCTCTCGTACTAGGAGCAGGTCCCTTCAAATATCCAGCGCCCACGGCAGATAGGGACCAAACTGTCTCACGACGTTTTAAACCCAGCTCACGTACCTCTTTAAATGGCGAACAGCCATACCCTTGGGACCGGCTACAGCCCCAGGATGAGATGAGCCGACATCGAGGTGCCAAACACCGCCGTCGATATGAACTCTTGGGCGGTATCAGCCTGTTATCCCCAGAGTACCTTTTATCCGTTGAGCGATGGCCCTTCCATACAGAACCACCGGATCACTATGACCTGCTTTCGCACCTGTTCGACTTGTCAGTCTCACAGTCAAGCACGCTTATGCCATTGCACTATCAGCACGATTTCCGACCGTACCTAGCGTACCTTCGTACTCCTCCGTTACACTTTGGGAGGAGACCGCCCCAGTCAAACTGCCTACCATGCACTGTCCCCGATCCGGATTACGGACCAAGGTTAGAACCTCAAACAGATCAGGGTGGTATTTCAAGGACGGCTCCACTGAGACTAGCGTCCCAGCTTCAAAGCCTCCCACCTATCCTACACAGACCGGTTCAAAGTCCAATGCAAAGCTACAGTAAAGGTTCATGGGGTCTTTCCGTCTAGCCGCGGGGAGATTGCATCATCACAAACACTTCAACTTCGCTGAGTCTCGGGAGGAGACAGTGTGGCCATCGTTACGCCATTCGTGCAGGTCGGAACTTACCCGACAAGGAATTTCGCTACCTTAGGACCGTTATAGTTACGGCCGCCGTTTACCGGGACTTCAATCAGGAGCTTGCACCCCATCATTTAATCTTCCGGCACCGGGCAGGCGTCACACCCTATACGTCCACTTTCGTGTTTGCAGAGTGCTGTGTTTTTATTAAACAGTCGCAGCCACCAGTTTATTGCAACCCTTTCACCCTTCTGGCGCAGGCCAGTCAAGCTACAAGGGCGTACCTTATCCCGAAGTTACGGTACCAATTTGCCGAGTTCCTTCTCCCGAGTTCTCTCAAGCGCCTTAGAATACTCATCTCGCCCACCTGTGTCGGTTTGCGGTACGGTCACTGTGAAACTGAAGCTTAGAGGCTTTTCCTGGAACCCCTTCCAGTTGCTTCGCGACCTAAGTCGCTCGCGCCACACCCTTGAATCCTGCGCCCGGATTTGCCAAAGCGCCTTCTCCAATGCAGCGACCGGGACTTCCAACACCCGGACAACCTTCCGCGATCCGTCCCCCCATCGCATTTCACAATGGTGCAGAAATATTAATCTGCTTCCCATCAGCTACGCATTTCTGCCTCGCCTTAGGGGCCGACTCACCCTACGCCGATGAACGTTGCGTAGGAAACCTTGGGCTTACGGCGAGGGGGCCTTTCACCCCCTTTATCGCTACTCATGTCAGCATTCGCACTTCCGATACCTCCAGCACACTTTCCAGTGCACCTTCGCAGGCTTACGGAACGCTCTCCTACCATGCATATAAATATGCATCCGCAGCTTCGGTATATGACTTAGCCCCGTTACATCTTCCGCGCAGGACGACTCGATCAGTGAGCTATTACGCTTTCTTTAAAGGATGGCTGCTTCTAAGCCAACCTCCTGACTGTTTTAGCCTTCCCACTTCGTTTCCCACTTAGTCATATTTGGGGACCTTAGCTGGCGGTCTGGGTTGTTTCCCTCTTGACACCGGACGTTAGCACCCGATGTCTGTCTCCCGTGATTGCACTCTTCGGTATTCGGAGTTTGCTATGGCGTAGTAATCCGCAATGGACCCCACAACCATGACAGTGCTCTACCCCCGAAGGTGATACACGAGGCACTACCTAAATAGTTTTCGGAGAGAACCAGCTATTTCCAGGTTTGTTTAGCCTTTCACCCCTATCCACAGCTCATCCCCTAACTTTTCAACGTTAGTGGGTTCGGTCCTCCAGCACGTGTTACCGTGCCTTCAACCTGGCCATGGATAGATCACCTGGTTTCGGGTCTACACCCAGCGACTGGACGCCCTGTTCGGACTCGCTTTCGCTACGCCTGCCCTAATCGGTTAAGCTTGCCACTGAATGTAAGTCGCTGACCCATTATACAAAAGGTACGCCGTCACCCCTTGCGAGGCTCCGACTGTTTGTATGCATGCGGTTTCAGGATCTGTTTCACTCCCCTCCCGGGGTTCTTTTCGCCTTTCCCTCACGGTACTGGTTCACTATCGGTCGATCACGAGTATTTAGCCTTGGAGGATGGTCCCCCCATCTTCAGACAGGATTTCACGTGTCCCGCCCTACTTGTCGTACACCCAGTTCTTTCCCGCTGTTTTCGTCTACAGGGCTATCACCTGCTATGGCCGCACTTTCCAGAGCGTTCGACTAACAATGAGAATAAAGAGTACAGGCTGATCCCATTTCGCTCGCCACTACTTTGGGAATCTCGGTTGATTTCTTTTCCTGCGGTTACTTAGATGTTTCAGTTCACCGCGTTCGCTTCACGTAGCCTATGTATTCAGCTACGGATACCTCATAAGAGGTGGGTTTCCCCATTCGGACATCTCCGGATCAATGCTCGTTTGCCAGCTCCCCGGAGCTTTTCGCAGGCTACCGCGTCCTTCATCGCCTGTGATCGCCAAGGCATCCACCACATGCACTTGTTCGCTTGACCCTATAACGGGTATGTCTCATCTCGAGACGCACTCGCTACAGGTTGAGTATTCGTGTTGCGCCGTATTCCAAAGCGATCTTTCGATCACTTAAAAATACATCGATACAATCACAACCCTGATTCACCTACTCACGCACCCATCTCTAAGTACGCTTTCGTGAATCTCTTTACTACTTCTTCCTGATTGTTAAAGAACGACAGCCGATTATGAGTTGCCTCATATCGCTCTGACTGGCTCAATCGCCAATGCGAAGTACTCAGCATCGCTTCATGCTGAACCCTTGGCATTGAGGATTGGTGGAGGATGACGGGATCGAACCGACGACCCCCTGCTTGCAAAGCAGGTGCTCTCCCAGCTGAGCTAATCCCCCAGTCATGCAACAGACAGATACCTCATCCGTTCAGCCCCAGCGGGTCTTCAGCCAGCACCACAGACAGGCACTGGTGGGTCTGGATGGATTCGAACCATCGACCCCCGCCTTATCAAGACGGTGCTCTAACCGACTGAGCTACAGACCCCTGAGTCTGTCTGATCTTCTTCTAACTACAGCCGATAAGCGTGAGCGCTTCGATGTCAGAACACGCGGGCTCTGGAAAGGAGGTGATCCAGCCGCACCTTCCGATACGGCTACCTTGTTACGACTTCACCCCAGTCATGAATCCTACCGTGGTGACCGTCCTCCTTGCGGTTAGACTAGCCACTTCTGGTAAAACCCACTCCCATGGTGTGACGGGCGGTGTGTACAAGACCCGGGAACGTATTCACCGCGGCATGCTGATCCGCGATTACTAGCGATTCCAGCTTCACGCACTCGAGTTGCAGAGTGCGATCCGGACTACGATCGGTTTTCTGGGATTGGCTCCACCTCGCGGCTTGGCAACCCTCTGTTCCGACCATTGTATGACGTGTGAAGCCCTACCCATAAGGGCCATGAGGACTTGACGTCATCCCCACCTTCCTCCGGTTTGTCACCGGCAGTCTCCCTGGAGTGCTCTTGCGTAGCAACTAGGGACAAGGGTTGCGCTCGTTGCGGGACTTAACCCAACATCTCACGACACGAGCTGACGACAGCCATGCAGCACCTGTGTTACGGCTCCCTTTCGGGCACATCCACCTCTCAGCGGACTTCCGTACATGTCAAGGGTAGGTAAGGTTTTTCGCGTTGCATCGAATTAATCCACATCATCCACCGCTTGTGCGGGTCCCCGTCAATTCCTTTGAGTTTTAATCTTGCGACCGTACTCCCCAGGCGGTCAACTTCACGCGTTAGCTACGTTACCAAGCCAATGAAGGCCCGACAACCAGTTGACATCGTTTAGGGCGTGGACTACCAGGGTATCTAATCCTGTTTGCTCCCCACGCTTTCGTGCATGAGCGTCAGTATTGGCCCAGGGGGCTGCCTTCGCCATCGGTATTCCTCCACATCTCTACGCATTTCACTGCTACACGTGGAATTCTACCCCCCTCTGCCATACTCAAGCCCGCCAGTCACAAATGCAGTTCCCAGGTTAAGCCCGGGGATTTCACATCTGTCTTAACGAACCGCCTGCGCACGCTTTACGCCCAGTAATTCCGATTAACGCTCGCACCCTACGTATTACCGCGGCTGCTGGCACGTAGTTAGCCGGTGCTTATTCTTCCGGTACCGTCATCCTCCAGAGGTATTAACCCCGAAGTTTTCTTTCCGGACAAAAGTGCTTTACAACCCGAAGGCCTTCTTCACACACGCGGCATTGCTGGATCAGGGTTGCCCCCATTGTCCAAAATTCCCCACTGCTGCCTCCCGTAGGAGTCTGGGCCGTGTCTCAGTCCCAGTGTGGCTGGTCGTCCTCTCAGACCAGCTACAGATCGTCGGCTTGGTAGGCCTTTACCCCACCAACTACCTAATCTGCCATCGGCCGCCCCTTGAGCGCGAGGTCCGAAGATCCCCCGCTTTCCTCCACAGAGCGTATGCGGTATTAATCCGGCTTTCGCCGGGCTATCCCCCACTCCAGGACACGTTCCGATGTATTACTCACCCGTTCGCCACTCGCCACCAGGATTGCTCCCGTGCTGCCGTCCGACTTGCATGTGTAAGGCATGCCGCCAGCGTTCAATCTGAGCCAGGATCAAACTCTTCAGTTCAAACCTGTTACTGTTTTCGGTTTCGTTAGAAACCGGTCGCTCACTCAACGTACTGACGATGATCAGCCTGTCTTTCAACAGGCAAACCTTCCTTCAATTACTGTGTGAGGCTTCTGATACTTTTGCCATCGCCGGCTCCGAAGAACCGGCTGCGCATTCCGCATCAAGCGCCCACACTTATCGGCTGTTAGTTTTTAAAGATCGTTCGTGAGTCACAGCACCGCAACCACCGGCACCGCTTCGTTTCACGTCGCTGCGTCTGCAGCAGAGAAGCGAGATTATGGAGAGCGGGTGACAGCGCGTCAACCCCCTGTCGCGAATTTTCTTTGAAGTTGCGAGCAAAGATACGCACCCCATATATAGGAACGCAACTACAGCGCGCGCCCTACACCTAGAAAAGGCCAACGTGCACCCCATATAGCTTGAACAGCGCATACACGCGGACCATCCGGCGTGAGGCGCTAAAGCCAGGCGCCTACCTGACCGATAAACTGATAGACACGCAAGCGACACCGACAAGCATGACGAATTGATGCGCACCCATGAGCGCGAACACGCAAGCTCGTATATAATGCGAGCCGCGCAAAATTTCGCATGTCCATCGGCCCGCTTCGAGCGGGCTCATCTTTTTTGCTCCCCAGAGCACAGCCCAACAACCGCGTTGAGTCACATCAGGTGATGCTGAGCCCTGCTCGAAACGCCTGACGGTAAGCGTCTTGCGTCTCATAGCGAAGCCTCTAGAGGAAATTACGTGAACCCTTTCGATCGCGAAGATTCGCAACACGAAACCGCCGCCTTCACCGCCAAAGTTCCCTCCGGCCGCTCGGCCAAAGGCAAGGGCGCCAATAAAGCGATCGCCACGGCAGCCGAACTGCCGCCGCAACAAGCCGAAGAACGCCAGCGCCTGATGCGCGCGCTGATCCAGCTGGGCAAGGAGCAAGGCTACCTTACCCATGCGCAGATCAACGACCACCTGCCCGACAACTTCACGGCGACCGCGGCGATCGACAGCATCGTCAGCGCGTTCAGCGACATGGGCGTGCAGGTCTATGAGCAGGCTCCCGATGCGGAAACCCTGCTGCTCAACTCCAACGCCCCCACCGTGGTGTCGGACGACCAGGCCGACGAAGAAACCGAAGTCGCGCTGTCGACCGTCGACTCCGAATTCGGCCGAACCACCGACCCCGTGCGTATGTATATGCGCGAAATGGGCGCGACCGAGCTGCTGACGCGCGCGGGCGAAATCGCGATTGCGAAGCGCATCGAAGATGGTCTGCATGAAATGGTGCAAGCGATCGCCGCCTGCCCGCTCGCGATCTCCGCGATTCTGGCGAGCGCCCAGCAGGTCGCCGACGGCGAACTGCGCATCGACGAGCTGGTCGACGGCCTGAACGAAGAAACGGTTGCCGCGGAAGACGAAGCAAGCGCCGATGCGGACAGCGATGAAGACACCGACGCCGATGAAAGCGACGAAGAAGAGGAAGAGGAGGACGATTCCGGCCCGGCCGATTCGTCGGCGGCGGACGAAGCGCGTCTGAAGCAGCTCACGAGCGACTGCCTCGAAATTTTCGCCCAGGTCGGCATTTTGTCCGACGAGATGAACGCGGCGCACACCCGCGGCGACGTCAGCTCGAAGGGCTATCTGCGCGCGCGCGAGGAAATCCAGCAGCACCTCGCGAAAATCCGCTTCACCGCGCGCACGATCGACCGCCTGTGCGGCGACGTGCAGCAGCAGGTCGCGCAGGTGCGCGCGATCGAGCGCAACATCCTGCAGATCGTGGTCTCGAAGGCCGGCATGCCGCGCGAGAAGTTCATCGAGACGTTCGCCGGCACCGAAACCGACCTCGGCTGGACCGAACGCGCCGCGCGCACCGGTCCGTCGACCTACGGCCCGGCGCTCGAGCGTCACCTGCCGGCGATTCAGTCCGAGCAGCAGAAGCTGATCGACATCGAAGCCACCGTTTCGCTGCCGCTCAAGCATCTGAAAGAGATCAACCGCCAGATGGTCGCGGCCGAATCGAAGATGCGCAAGGCCAAGAGCGAGATGATCGAGGCGAACCTGCGTCTCGTGATCTCGATCGCGAAGAAATACGTGAACCGCGGCATGCTGTTCCTCGACCTGATCCAAGAAGGCAACATCGGTCTGATGAAGGCGGTGGACAAGTTCGAATACCGTCGCGGCTGGAAGTTTTCGACGTATGCGACGTGGTGGGTCCGTCAGGCCGTCACGCGTTCGCTCGCCGACCAGGCTCGCACGATTCGCGTGCCGGTGCACATGATCGAGACGATCAACAAGCTCAACCGCATTTCGCGCGAAATCCTGCAGCAGACCGGCCAGGAAGCCCATCCGGCGGTGCTCGCGGAGCGCATGGAACTGTCGGAAGAGAAGGTGCGCGGCATTCTGAAGATCGCGAAGCAGCCTGTGTCGCTGGAAACGCCGGTCGGCGACGACGGCGATGCGACGCTCGGCGACATGATCGAAGACGCAGGCGTGTCGTCGCCGGCCGATGCCGCGATGCAGGCCGACCTGCGCGCCGCCATCGACGACGCGCTCGACTCGCTGTCGCCGCGCGAAGCGAAGGTGCTGCGCATGCGCTACGGCATCAACACGAAGTCGGACCACACGCTCGAGGAAGTCGGCAAGCAGTTCGACGTCACGCGTGAGCGGATTCGTCAGATCGAAAGCAAGGCGATGCGCAAGCTGATGCATCCGAGCCGCGCGGACCGTCTGAAGTCGTTCCTCGACCGCTAAGCTCCTTCTCGCGCTTGCCGTGCCCATGGCACGGCAAGCCGCGACACCCCTCTCCTCGCACGCGAGCAGCACGCAACGGGATAACCCGCTCGACGGCAACTCCCACTTCCCGCTGTCAATTCATCCCCGCCAGCCTTCTGAAACGCATGTGGAAACGCCACATCGCGTGTGTTCGCGCACGAACTCGCTTTGCGTTCGACATAGGATGCGCGTCGCTCACAAACGCCCGCGTCACTCCACGCCTGTTTCCGTCGCATCACTTCACGCGTAGTCCACGTCCCATGTTGTCCACAGAAATTGGGAACAAGCTTGTGGACAACCTGCGCATGACTGCGCTAACTCATTGAGCATATTGAACTTCACACCCGCGCACGCAATAAGTCGCCGTGGGTCACGGCTTGCCGCACATCGCGCGAACCGCCGCCCATTGCGACGGCGTCAGTGCACTATCACCCAGCGACGAGCCCCGATTGAGCTTCTCGCGATCGACCGTGCGTGGATGGTCGGAGAAAAACTCGAGCACGCTGCTGCTCGTGCCGCCACTCTTCTTGTCCGCCGATTTTTCCATCGACGCGAAGAACGCCGCGAGCCCGTCGCTGCGCAGGCCGCTCGCCTGCAGGTAGGCAACGCCATTCGCATCGGCCAGGCGCTCCATCTCGCGGCTATACGACAGCCCCACGAGTTGTCCGGCCAGCGAAGACGCATCCGCGAGGCCGACATTGAAGCCGAGCGTCGCGCCGACCGCGCGAATACCCGCGCGACGGAACAGCGAGACCAGCGGATCGCGCCGCGCGATATGCCCGGTCTCGTGCGCCATCACGCCGGCCAGCTGATCGGCATTGTTGACATGATCGAGCAGCCCTCGCATGATGATCACGCGCCCGCCCGGCAATGTGACCGCGTTGACGATCTTGCTGTCGATAACCACGAGCCGCACCGGCTCGTCGATCTTCGCCGCCTGCGCGAGCCGCGCCTCGAGTTGTTCGAGCGCGTGCTGCCCGTCGGCGCCGCTGCATACGCGATGCCTGCCGACGACGAGTGTCTCGACCATATCGCCAAGCCGCGCTTCCGCGCTACGCGGAACAAGCGCCGCACCGACCGACGGCAAGCCCACGACAAGCGCCACGCCGATAGCCAGCGTCGCCACGCCAACAGCGGTCCAGCCGAGATAGTGACGCCCACGCATGCGGCGCGCCGCCATCTGCTGCGGCAACGTGCGCGCGTCAGTCATCAAGCGCCCCGGCTGGCCCTTGCACGACATCACGACCTGACCATCCGGGTCCGGCTCGCTGACCGTTAGACGCTCACGCGGCCACACCGCCAGCTCGGCTGTCTCGTCGCCTATCGGCAGAATCGACAGGAACGCGTCGCTCCAGCGCAGCGTGGCCTCATGAGCGACGGCATTACGGCCGTCGTAGTAACGCGTGCCGCGCGGCGCCGAAGACGCCGCGCCGTCCTCAGAATGCGCCACCATGATCGAGCAGGTTCAGCATGCCCTCTCCGGTTACCGGCGGCGCCTGATCGCTTTGGCCCAACGTTTGCGGATCGAGATGGCCGGACACCTGCAGCGTGTCGGCTGCAAATCGCATCAGCCGATGCAGCACGATCGGCGTGCCGAAACCCAGTGTGAACACGAGGATCGCGAGGTTGCCCAACTGCAAGCGCAGCAGGCGCCCCGCGGTAACGTTGCTGCCAAAGCGCAATTGCGAACCAAGCGTGCTGTTGCCCATGACGTGGCGCGCGAACGCCGCCGCATAGAAGCAGCGGATCAGCGTCACGCCAATGATGAACAGCGCGTAGAACAGCAGCAGCGGACCCAGCGTGGCCAGCGACTGCCCGGCGCCTGGCCTCGGCATATGGCCGGTATGCATCGCCGCGAAGGTGCCCTTCAGCAACACCATGAACAGCACGACGAGCAGCACGGCCGCGCCGATGAACGTCGCGACGAACAGCCCATATACAGCTCTCGCGCGACCTTCGAAATGAAACGGCAGAGTGCCGAAGCTGCCGGCGTTGATACGGCGCTCCGCGAGGCGCATCGATGTCCACGGCGTCATCTGCCCGAGTGTGACGACGCAGAGCAGCCCGTAAAGCAACACGCGTACGCCGTAGCCGAGCGCCGAACCGGTCATGCCGCCGCGAATGCCGCACCACTGCGTGCGGCTCAGGCGATAGCGCTGCGCGCTGAAAATCGCGCCGCCGGCCAGCACGGCGATCAGCAGGTAAAGCGCGATGACCGGCAGCGACTCGAGCGCCGCGCTTTTCGTCACCACGCGCACGATCGCGCTGAGCACCACCGCTGCAACAACGGAGCCGAACATGATGCCCATCGCGAGCAGAAATCCCTTGAACAGCTCGCCGCCCGTGCCCGTGTATTCGAACCGTTCGTCCTGAAACCGCATATGCGACCAGATATAGCGGCGGTTATTCGTCGTCGCCCAAAAACGGTAAATACCGAGTGTCAGGATTTGCAGCAGCAGATTTTTGAAAAAGATCCCGTAGAGTTCGCCGAGCGTGCCGTCGTAGGTCAGCAGTGGCCGCTTCTGATCGAGTGAATTCATTGTTCCCCCTTCTCAGCATTTAAAGTTCTTGTGGACCGGTCTGCCACGCGAAAATCAGACGCTCGGAAGCAGACCGGCAAACACCATAGTTACACGTTTTCCCGTCTCCATAAACGAGATTTCAACGTATAAATTGCAGCCTTTATTACGCGATTAACCGACGACAAAAATCACGCGATTCGCATAATCTCGAAATAACCACACGCATTATCCACTCGGCATTTCAAGGCATCACGAACGTCTTCACGAGTGTCAACTCACCCGGCTTGCGCATCGGCACGCGGATCGTTTCGCTCTTTTCGTCCGGGGTGTTTTCGTTGGTAATGATCGTGACCTGCGCGACCGTCATGTCGCTACCGCTGTTGCCGCTGCCGTAGTAGTTGACGAACACCAGGTAGGTGCCCTTCAACGGCGCCGCCGATGAGTAGATCTCCGGCCCGTAGCCAGTCGTCACATCGACGTCGAGCGCGCCGCCGTTCGGTGTCACGCGATCGCCGTACCACGCATGCGCGCCGTCAGGCGACACGACGTGCAGGTCGAGATCGGTACCATCGGTGTCCCACGCGAGCAATACGCGCAGCTTCGGTTGCGTCTTGCCGCTATACGCATCGTAAAACTGCACGCGCTTGCGGCTGCCATCCGGCGCGCGCAATTCGACACTGTTGCTGCCGGACGGAAACGCATAGGGCCGCGAGAACCGGCCGTCTTCCTCGACGCGCTGCGGCAGCGGCGTGCCGTTCACAACCAGCGTGCCCACCGTCGTGCCTTTCTTCTTCGGCGTATTGCGGATCTCCCCTTCGATCAGCGCGAACTTCGATTGTCCCTCGGGCGTCGCAACCGCCACCGCCGGGTAATGGACGTCCTGCGTATAGCGTTCGCTGTCGCCGCTCGTGTTGCGCCAACCGTTGAGCGGCGCGGTGAAGTCGATATCGCCGGCCCAGGCCGCCGGCGCCGCCTGCATAAAAACGGCGAACCCCCAGCCTGCCGCCTTCAGCCAACCTGTCGTGCTGTTTTTCATCGTTACCGCTCCCGTCCCGCGGTCAAAGCCGCTCACTTTTCACCAGCATCAGGTCGCCAATTTTGCGCAGCGGCACCATTCTCGTCTCACGCCGTTCGTTCGGCGTGTTTTCGTTGAACACGAGCGTTAGCGTTGCCGTGATCACGTCGCGATCGTGCGCGGCGGCATCGAAGTTATAGCCGGTCGAATCGAAATTGCCCCAGTAATTCAGAAAGAACAGCCACGTGCCATGCTGCGGCGCCGCCGACGAAAAAATCCCCGGCCCCGCGCCATCCACCGAATCGACGTCGAAGCCGCTGCCGTCGGCGAGCGTCGGGTTGCCGAAAAACGCATGTAGTCCGTCGGGCGTGATCACATGCAAATCCACCTGCGCATGCGGATCGTCCCACGTGACGATCGCGCGCAGCTTCGCCTGCGGCTTGCTGCGGTCGGCCTCGTAGAACTGCATGCGCTGATGCTGCCGGCCATCGGCGGAAATCAGCTCGATGCTGTTCGAGCCCGCGCCGAAGGCCCACGGACGCGCGAACGCGCCTTCGTCGTCCGTGTAAAGCGGCGTGGCGTTGCCGTTCATCACGAGCGTCGGCGGCTTGCGCGCATGCTTGTCGATCTGCCGCAGACGCCCTTCGATCAGCGTACGGTAGCGCTGCGCGCCGCGATCGATGGGCGGACGCGGATAGGCCGCGACGAAGTGCTCGCCTTCGTTCGTGAGGCCGCTATGGCGCCAGCCGCCGAAAGCGGCGGTCAGATCGGCGACGGGGGTGTTCGCGCTGGTCACGTTAGCGGTACTGGCAGCGGGAGCGGCATCGGCGGCCTGCGCGAACGGCGTCGCGACGATGCCTGCGGTTAACGCGGCAGCGACCCACGTCGTCGCCACACGCCGCCACTGCCGCCAGCCCACGCAGACAGACATCGCAACGGCGCGCAAACGTAGCGGCGTCAACAGCAGCAGCACGGATAACGGCAAAAACGAAGTCAGACCCATCACGTCGCTCACTGAATCGCTCATTGAATCGAATTGTCGGTACGGATCAGCGTGCGCGCGGTACGTTCGACGAACCCCTCGTCGAGCCCACGCGGATGATGCTGGAACGCGAGGTGAACATACTCGTGCGCGAGCGCGATGCGGTCCTCCTCGGTCACCAGCCGATACACGTACACACGATTACGCTGCGCATCGGCATACGGCCGCCCCTCGCGCACCTCGCACACCGCAGGCAGATCGGGCGTCTCGTAGCCGGCCGCGCCTTCCATGCGGCGCGCCCACAACGGCGCATTGCGCTGCAGCCAGGCCTGCGCGCCGGCCACCGCGATGCAATCGCCGGCCAGCGGACTCTCGAACGACGTCAGCGTCGCTTGCGGCCACGTGCGCGCGAGAATCGCATCGAACGTGCGGCCGCTTTGCGCCGATGCCTTCGCGGCGAGCCAGCTCATCTGTCCCGGCGCGGCCTTGTCGTGGTGATACTGGACCGGCACGCCGGTCAGCACCAGCGAGTCGGTCAGATCGGCCGCGTGGCGCGCGGCGGCATCCGGTGTGCGCGGCAATACGCGCTGGGTGCTGCTGCTGTCGTCGATACGGAAACAGCCGTGATCGTGGCGGCCGTGCTGCACGACATAGGTCCGCGCGGCGACCGCGAGCGCCTTCGCCGCTTCCGGCTCGCTCGTATCGCCTTCGCGCTCGACCACGCGCGCGACGTAGTCGTTCATACCGAAGCGGCCGACGATTTGCGGCGCGCCGGTGTCATTGCGATCGAGCCGAAGCTCGCCGCGGCTCGTCACGCGCGCCCAGTTGCCGTTGACGAAGCCGACCCGAAACTCGCCACGCAACGGGCCTTCCGCCACCGGACCGCGGCTGGCTGGCGCGTCACCGAGCACTTCACGAACCGGATAACGGCTGAAGAAATCGACGAGTACGCATGCGCTGTCGTCCGGCACCGCGATCGACGTCAGCAGCGGCGCGATACGCGGCGCCGCCGCGGCAAGCACACGCGCGCTACCACCCGGGCCGCCGAGCCACACCGGCGTGCCGTCGGCGAGCCAGCCCGCCGCGCCGCCGATCGACGCACCCGGCCGCGCCGGGTCCGGCATCGTCCACGTCTTCGCGCGCAGCACGCTGCCGTATAGCGACACCGTGCCTTCGCCGCGTCCGCTCGTCAGCACCGACACCAGCGTGCTCGCCGCCGCTTCGCGCGGCCGCGCGGGCATCGCTTGCAGCGCGGCCAGCAGATCGGCGACCGGCACGCGCCGCTCAGGCGTCATCGCGTGAAGATCGCGCAGCCACGCGGGCGCGTGCGCGGCGGTCCAATAGCGGCGCCAGTCGGCGGCATCGAGTTGCAGGCGCGCAGGCTCGAAATAGAGTCCGCACGATTGCACGAGCGCATGCTCGCGGTCGACGTGGCCGCCCGTCATGCAGCAATACACTTCGTCGGGATCGCCACCGTTGCAGACGTAGTCCTGTGTCGCGATGTTGCGATCCACCAGGTAGCCGTAGACGAACAGCTTCCATACGCTGCCGAGCGGTGTGTCGAGTGTGGCCGGCAACGGCTGCGCGGCCTGCGGCGACAGCGCAAGCGCTGCGCCGCTCGCGTCGGTTTGCCAGAGCTGGGGGGTGTTGTCGCGCAGCCAGGCGAAGCGGAGTGGGGGGGTGGGCGACGCCGGCGGACGCGCGGCTGACTGAGGTGCGGATGCCTGCGACGAAACCGCGGCCGAAGCCGAAGCAGGCGCCAAAGCCAAAACCAAAGCCGACGCAACAACCGCAGCGGGAGCCAATGCCAATACCGAAGCCGACGGCAACACCGCACCCGTCGCCCGTGCCAACACCGAGACAAACGCCGACACTGGCGCCCACGCTAAAACACGAGACCACGCCTGCCACACGAGACCCATGGCCCGGCGTTGCATCCCGCCCAACCCACTCTCCCTACCCGCAAGCACGCCCACCGCGCCTTCAACCCGTGCGGCAACAGCCACCCGATCACGCCCCCATCCACGCGCCCGAAACATCGCGACCCTCGCCTACTGAATCCGCCACGCCGTCATGTGATCGCTCTTGCCGCCCTCGAACGCTTTCGCGTCCGGCTGATACATGCGGAAGTAGCGCGCGGGCGGCAGCGTGAACGTACCGGGCAACGAGAACCGCACCAGTTGCCGCAACGTAACCGGCCGATCGAGCAGCGGCACCGGCTGGTGATACGCAAGCTCGCCCATCTCGTACGATGCGACGCGCTGGAACGGCTGCGGACCGCTGCCATCCTTCGCGCCCGGCAGCCCATCGATCGACACGCCCCAACTGGTTGCCTCGACATCGCCGCCCGGCGGCAGCGGCACATCGACGAGGCCGTAGTGGTAGGCATTGCCCGAGCGCGGCGTCAGCGTCACTTCGTCGACGTACAGCGCGTTGCTGTCGATCGCATCGCCCGCTTTCACGAGACGCGCACTGAACGTCGCGCGCCCGAGCTGGCTATCGCCCGCATTGCCCGCATTCGCCTTCTTCGGATCGGCGGCGACTTCGAGCGGTTCGAGCTTGTACAAGCGGCGCGCGATCGTGATGTTGAGCCGGCTGTCCTCGCTCGTGTGACTGCGGAACGACACGAGCGCGCTGACGTCGGCGCGCGGCGCGCCAACATCGAGCGTGGTGGGCAGCGCGGCGCCGGTCCAGCGATACAGCGGCGCGCCGGTCGGCGTGGCCGCGCGCGTCCAGCTTGCATCCTGCAAAGCAGGCAGCGATGCAGCCGCGACATCGCCGCCCAACGCCTTGCGCAGCCACAGCAGCGTCAACGCGCGATCGATCGTCGGATAGTCGGCGCTGCTTTTTGCGAGCAGCGCGGCAGGATCGACCGGCGCGCCGCCCGCATCGCCGGCGCCTGAGCCGGTCATGAACAACAGGCTTTGCACCAACGGCGCGGGATCGTTGGCCAGCGCGCTACGCGCCGCGCTCACGGCCGTATCGAAGCCCGCCGGCAACTGCGCATTCGACCCGCGCGCCATGCTTGCAACCAGCAGCGTCGCCATCTGTTTGCCGCGCGGCGAATCGGCCTGCGCGAACACGATGCTGTCCGCCGCGCCATACGCATAGCCACGCGGTGCCGTCGCCGCCGTACTCGCGCCGCCGTTGGCCTGGTCGTTGCCCTTGCCGTTCGCCTGGTTCGCGATCGCCACCGCATCGCTCTGCAAGTCTTCCGCGACACCCACGACCGGCGTCGCGACCGGCAGCCCCATCTGCTGCAACAGCCACAGCGCGAGCGCGCGATGCAACAGCGGTTCCTTCGCGCCGGCGTCGCGATAGACATCCATCGCATGCTGCCAGTTATCCGCGGGCAGACTGATACCGAGGCTGCGGCTGGCGAGCCAGTCGGCGTAATACGCGTACGCGGTAATCAGCGCGCTGCCGCCGGTCGTATCGCCCCACCAGCCGAACGTGCCGCCGACACCCGCGAGCATCGCGAGACGCTGACGCTGATTGCGCAGCAGCGCTTCGAGCCCCTGCGTCGCGCTCGCGTTGTCGGGGCGCCCGATCGTGTCGTGCGCGAGCGCCAGCGGAATCAGCCGGCTCGAGGTCTGCTCGGCGCAGCCATACGGATAGTCGATCAGATCGTCGGCGACGCGCATGAACTGGCTCGCCGCGTTGCCGATAAAGCGCACGCTGACATCGCGCGCGTCGGCCGGCAGATTGAGCGGCTTGCCCGCGCTATCGAGCGCGACGATGTTCTGATGCAGATCGAGCCAACCGTTCGCATCGAGACGAATCGTCGTCTGCAAGCGATCGACGTCCTTGCCGCCGGCACGCAGCGTCGCGTCGATCACGCCGGCCTTCAGCGCACCGCTCGGCAAACGCAGATAGTTGGCACCGCGCTTCAACGTGACCTTCTGGTTCAGCGACAGACCGCCACCGTTCACCACCCATTGCGCGTCCATATCCGCATCGGTCTGGTTGAACGCGATCATGTCGACGGCCGGCTGGTCGTCCACGCGGAAGTGACTCGGGCCGCTCCACTTCAGATACAACGCCTTGTCCGAGCGCACGTAAGCAGTACGCTGCCCAACCATGCCATCCGGCGCCGCCGCCCGCACAGTGATGCGCCAGCGCGCGAGCGAATCCGGCATTTTGAAGCTCATCGTCGCGTGACCGTTCGCGTCGGTCTTCAGATTCGCCTCCCACGCGGCCGTGTCCTGCTCGTCGCGGCGCGGACGCTCCAGCACCTTGACGCCGCGCTCGTTGTAGTTCGCGCGTTGCGGGCCGCCGGGCGCGCCCTTCAGCGGCGCGCGCGCAAGGTCGTACGTGATGAACGACAGGCTTGACGACGTGCGAACGTTATTGCGGCGCGGATGATAGAAAAAGTCGACGATGTCCGGCGCGATTTCCGGCTGCAACACATAGACCATTTCATCGACCACGCTGACGGTCAGATTGGCCGCCTCGGGCTTGCCGTTCAGCGTGCTGTCGAAATTCAGCGTGACGGTGTCGCCGGGACCGTACACCGGCTTGTCGCTCTTCACGTTCAATTCGACGCGCGGTTGCGCGACCACGATGCCCGCGTTCTGGAACACGTATTCGCCGCCATGCACGTACAGCACCGAGAACATCATGTTCGGCGCGAAGTCTTCGCCGACCTTGATACGCGCTCTCCATTGCGACGGCGCGACGCGTTGCAGTTGCAACCAGTCGCCGCCCGCGCTCAACAGCGCGCGACGCTCGACGTTGTCGCGCTCCAGCGTCAGCAACGCATCGTCGACGGGCATCGGGAACGTGATCAGCGCCTCGGCGGTATCGCCGATCTTGTAGCGATCGCGATCGAACACGATTTCAACGCTGCCCGGAATCGCCTTCAGCCCATCGCCCGCGACCCAATGGCTGGTCGCCGCGAGCAGATTGCCCTGGTCGTCCTTGACCGACAGCATGTACGAACCCGGCTCGTCGAACTGCACCGGGAACGACAGCTTGCCGCCCGCGCTTGCGCTCTTCAGCGCGCCTTCGCCGTGGGTCTGCGATTCGAGCCGCGTCCACTGCCATTTCGCCGGCGGATGCGACGTTGCATCGACCGTGCCGAGCGGCTGCAGATCGAAGCTGACCGCTTCCTTCGGCTGCGTAAACGACTTCGCGGTGCTCAACCGATACGGCGTCGCGCCACGCGCGATCAGCACCTCGCGCGTCACACGCACCTTGTACGCGGCGCCGTCCTGCGCGAACAGCGTCAGCGCATAGCGGCTCGGCTCCTGCGCGGCCGGCAAGGTCAGGCTCGCGTTGCCGTTGCTGTCGGTCTTCAGCTCCTGCTGTTCGAGCTTGACCGGAAACAGTCCCGCGTAACGCAATTCGCCATCGACGATCGTCACCTTCTGCGCGCGCAGCGTGACCGAGATCTTGCTGTCGCGCACCGGCTTGCCGTCCGGATAGCGCAACTGGATCTTGCCCTTCAGCGGCTCGCCGGTCGCGTAGTCGGCCTTGTCCATCGCGAGGTTCACGTCGAAGTGCGGCTTCACGTATTCGGCGACGCGAAACGCGCTGCCGTACGCATCGCCGAGATAATCGAAGCGCAGCGTATAGCCGCCGGCGGTCGCATCGGCCGGCAGCGTGAACGCGGTATCCGCGCCGGTATCGGACGCGAAATGCACGGTGCTGTTGGCGACCGGCGCGCCGTTCGGATCGAGCACGTCGAGCTTGATATCGGCGGCGGCCGGCGCCGACGATTGCGTCGCGTTCTGGAACGTGCGGCCGATGAACTTCACGTGCACCGTCTCGCCGGGCCGGTACATCGGCCGGTCCGTCACCGCGTAGATCTTGGTGTTGTAGATCTCGCTGTCGTAATAGAAATTCTCGGAGACGAACACGCCGCCCTGCGGATCGACACCGAGCACATAGCTGCGCTCGGGGCTCACGTGCTGCAACAGCAGCGCGCCGTCGCCGCCGGTCGTGCCGCTTTGCAATACGCCGACGCCATCGGTCCAGCTCACATCCGTATTCGTGACCGGCTTGCCGTTGTCGCGCCGTGCGGTCCACACCAGCATGCCGCCCGAGGCCGCCTTGACGACCGCCACCGTGTCCGACACGAACAGCAGCGTATGCGCGCGATAGTTGCCGATCACCGCTTCGACGATATAGAGCCCCGGTGGCAACTTGCCGAGCGGAATCATCACGTTGCCGGAACTCGCCTCGATGAAGTTACTGCTGCTGCCTGCCAGATTGACGCCCTTCGGCGGCTCGATCACCTTCGCGTCCCAGATCGGATAGCGAAAGCGCGCGACCACGTCGTAGCCCTTCAACGGCGCGAACGACGAGCGCGGCTCGAACTGCGTCTGCTTGCCGGTCTGCTCGCCGAGCTTGAATTGCGGCGCGGCCTCGGTCGCCTTGCTGCGCGTCGCGAACGACAGCACGCGCTGCCACGCGCGGCGCGCTTCGGTAAACCAGCGGTCCCACAGATACGCGAGCGTGTTCGCGAGCCCTTCGCCCTGGTAGTTCGGCGCGATGTCCAGACGATGCAGATTCTTTTGCGCCTTCAGAAAGTCGAGCGGCTTCGCCACGCGATACACGACGATGTCCGCGCCGCCATACGGCTGCAACGCATCCTTGAAATCGCGGCCGGGCGCTTCGAGCCGCACCTGCGCGAGCTGATCGCTGCCGAAGCTCGCGTCGGACAGCAGAAAGAACGGCTGGCCGTCGACCTTCTGCGCGCTGTAGTTGCTCGGCGGTGCGGATTGCAATGTCGGGTTCGCGGCGATGTTGCTATCGGCGGGGTTGTCCGACGCAGGTGCGTCGTCGGCGCGGGCTGGCGATGTGAACGCGACCGCGAGCATCAGCGCCGCGAACAGCGCGGCGAGCATGCATGTTGCGCGGCGCAGTGTGTCGTGCAGCGCGCCGTACAGACGCAGCGCTTTGCAAAAGCCAATGAAAATGCCAACGCTGTTCACGCCGCGTTCGATTCTTCGCATCATGGTGTCAGAAAGTCCAAACGAAACACGCCAACGAAATTCGGATTGCCGTCGCGCGGCTGCCAGCGGGAGTCTTTCCATTGCATCAGGTCGGAAACGGCGACCGCGCGCAGACCGGTATCGGTCGGCGTCACGGTGCCGGTGTGATAGGCGATGTAGCGGTCCAGCCAGATCATCAGATGCTGGTCGTCGCCCTGGTCGAAGAACAGCAGGTCGCACGGCAGCGCCTGGTTGATGTCCTTCGAGACGAAACGGCTGTTGCGCTGAATCAGTGCGATCGCCGATGCGTACGCGCCGGTCGATCCGTCGACGCGGGTCCAGCGATTGGCGATCGTGCGCTGCGACGCCGACAGTTGCAGCTCGGGCGGCATGCTGCTCGCGTCCGCGAGACCGGTCATGCCGTTTGCGCGCAACCATTTGCTGTCGTGCGGCTTCAGCGTTTCACCGACCGCGAAGCGCACCAGGCCCGCGCAATCGCGCTGCGTCCAGCGCGGCGTCGGGCCACGCCGCAATTGCTGATCGACGATGCGCGAGAACCATGCGCGGAAAGCCGCCGATTGCGACGCGGAGAAGGCGTCGGGGTCGGGAAGCGTGGTCGTCGGAGTCAGCGCAAGGGCGACCGGCGTGGTGCTGGCAAACGCGATCAGAGAGACGGCATGCGCTAGCCAGACGCGGCGTGCGGTGTCCGGACGCGCGCAGGAATTCACGCGGGCACGCTCACACGGCATGACGTGCTTCGGCGCAAGCATCGACGCTGCCCGCGCAAGCCAACGGCGATGCGCGGCGCCGGGCCGTCCGGCCGCGTCCTGTGGGCGACGACGGCTCACCTAGTCAGCCTCGGTGCCGGGTTGATCCACCGGCGCGCCGAGCGTGCCAGTCTCGCTGTCCTGCGCCGCGGCGGCGCCACCCTGCGCATGATCGAACCACCAGTCGACCGGCACCCATTTCGTCGACCCCGGCAAGTCCTGCGGCAGCGTCAACGACACCGGCGGATAGTGCGCGAGCGCATGCAGCTTCGGCACCAGATGTGTGCGCGCCGCGTTGCGGAATACCGCTTCCTGATCGGGCGGCAGCGCGGCGCCCGCCTCGCGCTCGATCAGCGCGGCGGCCGATGACGGCGTCAGCGTCAGAATCGTGCGCGGCAGACGCTGCGGCGCGAGCGTATCGGCGAGCGCCGGGTAACGCTTGTCGAGCACCGCGAGCGTGTCGTCGACGAGACGGCTGTCCGGCGAGAAGATCAGATAGCCGTGCGCAAGCGCGAGCGTCACCGGGAAATAGTGCTCCGCCGACAACTGCGCCGCAAACGACGCCTTGCTGGCGAGCGCAGTGCCCGACAGCGCGCTAACCGGCCGCTGCCACACGATCACATCCGCGCCCTGCTGATGCATCGTGACCGGCAAGCGCAGATACGACGACTTTGCGCCATCGGCCGGCGCGGCCTTCGCTTCGTACGCGCCGATCGCGTCGCCGAAAGTCTTGCCGAGCGCGGCTTTCAATGCCGCGCTGCCGGCCGCGTCCTGAGTCTTCACGCGCGCGACGAATACCGGCGCGAGCAACGTCGATTTCGCGTACCAGCAGACCGCCGCCGGACCGGCGAGTTGATCGCCGATCGCAGCCGCGCCCTGCTCGCCGTTATCGATGACCTTGGCGAGCAGCCCCGACGCGTCGCGCCAGTCCGCCGGCAAACTCGCGCAGGCCGCCGGATTGGCCGGCAACGCGCGCCACAAGTCCGCGCTATTCCATTGCTGCGGCAGTTTGTCCGGATCGATCAGCGCCCATGTTTTCCACGTCGCGGCGGCGTTGCCGTTCGTCGACGCATCCGGCGCGAAATCGAAACGCAGCGCGTCGATGCCGGAGAAGAACGCCTGATAGCCGAACGAAAGATAGTTGGCCGACACCACCAGCCGATGGCCCTTCGGCGCGTCGCCGGCCGCATCGAGCCGGTATGCGCGCGCCGCGTCATCGCGACCCGACGCGAGCATGTCGGACACCGCGTCCGCGCGCTCGCCGAGCAGGGCGCCCTTGTCGTCGAGCAGCATGCCAGGCGCGGACAGCACCACGAGGCGATCGTCCTTCGCGGCAAACAGCAGCGTGTGGCCGACCGCGAGCTTCAGTGCATACACCGGCACGTCGCCGGAGAGCTTCGCGACCTGGCTCAACTGCGCGTCGCTCGCGGCGACGTTGCCCAAGCTTTGCAGCAGTTTCGCGAGACCATTGCGATGAATCGACATCAGCCAGTAGCCGAGCCGGCCATCGGGCGAACGCCACAACAGCACATGCGCGGGTTCGTCGAACACGCGGCGGATCAGTTCGTCGCGCCAGTCGAGCTGATGTTCGAACGCGAGACGCCGCAGCGCGCCTTCGGCGGACAGCCGCGTCGGGTCCGATTCGTAGTAGTCGACGAAGTCTTGCGTCAGCACGTCGTGAAGCAGCGGCACGCGTACGATGTCGCGCGGCAGCCGCGACAGCGCTTCGCTGTCGATCACGGCATCGGGATGCTGAATATCAAGGGCAACGGCGGCGCTTTGCGTGGCCTTGCGATGCGCGAACGGACGCCACACCGCCTGAATGATCACGCCGGCCACGATCAGAAGACCGACGATCAGAATAGCCATCTTTTTTCGCGACATCTTCATCTGATTTCTTCTTCTGAGTCGATGCGATGGTATTAAAACGCGGATGCCTGCCGGGATTTAAAACATGTGAGGCATCCGATATTGAACGGGCGATGATAACCGATATTTTTTCACGCAAACCCGACGTTTTCTTAATTTCACAGTTGGCCACGTTTCATCGATTCGCAACAGGAATTTGCTCGGTGCGTGTTAAATCAGCGTGACTTTTCGCATTCGCATAAAAAAACCCGGCCGTGCTTTAAATGCCGGCCGGGTTGTTGTTTCACACGCTGCATTGACTGCTTCGACGTAATCAGTCTTCTATTTTTTGTCAAAACTTTTCAAGCGCGCGTTTCATTCTGCCAACACCTGTTTCAATATCGGCGACGCCCGGCGCGGCAAACGACAAACGCAGCGCCGCCGTATCCACATCGTCTTTATAAAACGCGACACCGGGCACGAACATCACGTTCTGTTCGATGCACCTATGCAGATAATCGGACGCATCGCCTCCCGCCTTCAGACGCGCCCACACGAACATGCCGCCCGCCGGCCGGTGAAACGCGATGTCGCGCGCAAGCTCCGCATCGAGCGCGCCGCATAGCGCACGGCATTTCGACGCATACGCATCGACGATACGCGGCAGATGCCGCTCCAGCGCGCCGCTCGCCAGATACTCGGCGGCGATGGCCTGAGTCCACGGCGCGCTGCATAGATCGACGGTCTGCTTGGCGACCACGCAACGGCGGACGATCTCCGCGTGCGCGACCATCCAGCCGACACGCAAACCCGGCGCGACGATCTTCGACAGACTCGAAAAATGCACGACCCAGTCGCGCGAATCGGGCACCTGCTCGCTCAATGCGAGCAGCGACGGCAACGCTTCGCCATCGAACCGCAGATCGCCGTACGGGTCGTCCTCGACGATCACGAACCGGTAACGCGCGGCGAGTTTCAGCAACGCGACACGACGCTCGAGCGACAACGTCGCGCCGGTCGGATTCGCGAACGTCGGCACCGTGTACAGCAGCTTCGGCGCACGGCGCAACGTGCCGGCTTCGAGCAACGCGGCGAGCCTCTCGACATCGAGGCCGTGCTGATCGACGGGCACCGTCACCACATCGGCCTGCTGCAGTTTCAATGCCTGCAACGTCGCCGGATAGGCAGGCTGTTCGACGAGCACCACGTCGCCGGGCGCGACCATCACACGCAACAGCAGATCGAAGCCTTGTTGCGAACCGGTCGTCACCAGCAGATCCGGCGGCGCGCATGGCGTGCCGCGCCGGGTCATCAACTGGGCGAGTTGCTCTTTCAGAATTGCGAGACCATCGGTCGGGCCATATTGCAGACACAGCGTGGTTTGCTGCGACGCGCGCGCCGCAGCGGCATCGAGTCCTTCACGGTCGAACAGATCGCTGGCCGGGTAGCCGCCGGCAAACGAGATCATGCCGGGCTGCGCGAGGTATTTGAACAGCTCGCGAATCGGCGAGCCGCTCGGTGCTTCGAATGCGGGGTTGAAGGTGAACATGGTGACGGCCGCCTGTAGTCGTGAGGTGTCGATTGAAAACGGTCAACAACGATCGGCGTCGATTGTGGCGAGCGGCGGGACAGGCGGCAAACGATATCTGCGCACTACGTATTGCGTTTTTTGCATCACCTGTCGTACCGCCCGCCGCATGCGCGGCCGCAAAACTAGACGACGTTCTTCTCGACGATCGGCCGGTTTTCGAGCACGCGCGCAAAGCTCAACGCACTCAGATCGAGCGTCGTATAGCGGCCGTGCAGAATCAGTTCGCTGACGCCGCGTCCGGTCGCCGGGCCTTGCTGCAAACCGTGCCCGCTGAAGCCATTCGCGAAGATGCAGTTATCGATATCCGGATGGCCGCCAATGATCGCGTTCTGATCGAGCACGTTGTATTCGTAGTAGCCGGACCAGCAGTTCTGCACGCGCAGCGCTTCGAACTGCGGCACGCGGTTCGCGAGCGTCGGCCAGATCACGTCGTCGAATAGCGCGTGATCGACTTCGTCGAGCGGCAGATCGTCGGGATCGTTGTCCGGCGACGGCGACGTGCCGCAGATATACGAATTGCCCTCGGGCCGAAAGTACACGCCGCTCGGATCGATCAGCAGCGGACAGCGTTCGAGCCGCGCCGGTGATGTCACGTTGAAGATACTGCGCCGCCGTGCATGGACCGGCAGCTCGATGCCGATCATCCGCGCGACGTTGCGCGACCACGCGCCGGCCGCGTTGACGAAGACGTCGCACGCATGGCGCTCGCCGTCCGCCGTTTGCACCTGCGTGACGCGCCGGCCATCGCGATGCAGCGCGGTCACATCGGCGGCGACATAGCGCGCGCCGAGCGCCTGCGCTTTCTTGCGCAGTGCCTGCACGAGACCATAGCCGTCGAACCAGCCCTCGCCGCTTTCGCCATAAGCACCAGCAACCAGATCATCGGTATTGAGCCAGGGGAAACGGGCTTGCAGGCCGTGCGAATCGAGCAGGCTGATATCCGCGCCGAGGCTTTTCTGCAACGCGTGATTCTCGCGCAGCGTCGCCTCACCAGCGGGCGTCGCGAGAAACAGATAGCCGCCTTCGTGCAGATCGATCGACGGCCGCGTGCCGTCCACTTCGAGCCGCTCGCCGATCGAGCGCAGAAACTCGATGCCGAATAACGACATCTGAATCGATAGCGGGGTGGAGAATTGCTGACGGATCGATGCCGCCGACAATGCCGACGACGAACGCGCATAGGTCGGATCGCGTTCGACCACCGTGACGCCGACTGTCGGATTGGACAGCCGCAAGAAATACGCAATCGAGCTGCCGATCACCCCACCGCCGACGATCACGACTTTGGAACTCACGTCTTACTCCACGAGTAACGCGGCCACTCCACAACGCCGGGCGGCGCAACGGATTGCAGGAAGGAAAAGCGGATAAATGCAACGGCGGGCAGCGCATCAAAGCACCGCCCGCCCGACAACGTTCGCGCCGATCAAGCGCTAATCACGCATTAGTCGAGATTGAAGTCGATACCCTGCGCGAGCGGCAACGCCGACGAGTAGTTAACGGTATTGGTCGCGCGACGCATATAGGCCTTCCACGCATCCGAGCCCGACTCGCGGCCGCCACCGGTTTCCTTCTCGCCGCCGAACGCGCCGCCAATTTCCGCGCCGCTCGGCCCGATATTGACGTTCGCGATGCCGCAGTCGCTGCCCGCTGCGGACAGGAAGCGCTCCGCTTCGCGCAGATCGCTCGTGAACACGCACGACGACAGGCCATGATGCGCGGCGTTGTTCGCGTCGACCGCATCGGCGAAATCGCTGTAGCGCAGCACGTACAGAATCGGCGCGAAGGTTTCCTTCAGCACGACGGCCGTTTGCGACGGCATCTCGACGATCGCCGGACGCACGTAGTAGCCGCCCTCGTAGCCTTTCACCTCGACGCGCTCGCCGCCGAACACCTTGCCGCCCTCGGCCTTCGCCTGCTGCAACGCTTCCTGCATGCGATCGAACGATTGACGGTCGATCAGCGGGCCCATCAGCGTGCCCTTTTCGAGCGGATTGCCGATCGGCACCCGGCTATACAGCTGCTTCAAACGCTCGACGGTCTTGTCGTACACGCTGTCGTGCACGAACAGACGGCGCAGCGTCGTGCAGCGCTGGCCGGCCGTGCCGACCGCCGAGAACAGGATGCCGCGCATCGCGAGTTCGTGATCCGCCGTTTGCGTGACGATGCCCGCGTTATTGCCGCCGAGTTCGAGCAGCGAGCGGCCGAAGCGCTTCGCCACTTCGACGCCGACCTTGCGGCCCATTTCGGTGCTGCCCGTCGCGCTGACGATCGACGCGCGCGGATCGGCCACCAGCTTCTCGCCGACATCGCGGCCGCCGATCGCAAGTGACGTGAGCCCGGCCGGCGCGTCGCCGAATTCCTTCAGCGCATCTTCGAGAATCTTATTGACGGCGAGAGCCGAGAGCGGCGTCTTTTCCGACGGCTTCCAGATCACCGCGTTGCCGCACACCAATGCCAGCGCCGCGTTCCACGACCACACCGCGACCGGGAAATTGAACGCCGAAATCACGACGCAGGTGCCCAGCGGATGCCACGTTTCAGCCATCCGGTGACCGGGGCGCTCCGACGCGATCGTCAGACCGTACAACTGCCGCGACAGACCGACCGCGAAATCGCAGATGTCGATCATTTCCTGCACTTCGCCCATCCCTTCCTGCAGGATCTTGCCGGTCTCCAGCGATACGAGGCTGCCGAGCGCGTGCTTCTGTTCGCGCAGACGGTTGCCGAGCAGCCGTACCAGTTCGCCGCGGCGCGGCGCCGGCACGTTGCGCCACGCGGCGAAGGCGGTCTTGGCCTGCGCGAGCGCGGCGTCGACGTCCGCCACCGTGTGGCTGGCCACTCGGCCGATAAGCTCGCCGGTGACCGGCGAATGAACTGAGATATCGCCGGCTTGCGCGGCTTGAGCAATGCCGAGATCGGCAAGGATGGTGGAAGCGTCCATTTGAACCCCTTTAATTTCCGATGAGAAACAAGAGTAAGTTCGGAAACTATACACGGGGGGTTTTATGGCGGCAAGCAGGGGTTTCCAGCGACAAATCCGAGTGGACAAGTGCGTCGATGTTTCCAGAAGGAAACTTTGAGCAACGTTTGGACGCACGCAGAGCCCGCACAACCCGCTGCCCCAGTTGCCGGAGCGCCGCCCTCCCCGTATGATTGAGTAATCACTCAGTTATAGATCTCCCTCTTATTCATGGCCCGCCCGAAAAGCGAGGACAAGCGCAATGCCATCCTGTCCGCCGCCGTCCAGGTGATCGAGGAACAGGGTCTGGGCGCGCCGACGGCCAGGATCGCAAAGTTGGCGGGCGTTGCCGAAGGCACGCTGTTCACCTACTTCGACAGCAAGGACGCACTGCTCAACGCACTCTATCTGACGCTCAAGGACGAACTGCGCGAGGCGCTCGCGCCTGATTTTCCACACACGGAAAATCTGCGCGAGCGCGCGCTGTACCTGTGGACCAGCTACGTCGACTGGGGCGTCGCCAATCCGCACAAACGCAAGGTCATGCTGGTGCTCAGCGCATCGGAGCGCATCACCGAACAGTCGCGCGCGGTCGGCATGCAGGCCTTTGCCGACGCCGGCATGCTGATCGCGGACTGCATCGCGCGCGGCCATCTGCGTGACCAGTCGCCGGCTTTTGCGTCGGCGATCATGGGCGCGCTGGCCGAGACGACGATGGACTTCATCGTTCGCGAACCGCGTCAGCGCCAGAAATATCTGGACGCCGGCTTCAACTCCTTCTGGAACGCCGTCACGCAATCATGAGAACCCGAGTTTTTTTGTCTTTTTAAATGAGTGATTGATCACTCATAACCACAAACGAAAGGAGCACACGATGTCCAAAGTCTGGCTTGTCACTGGAAGTTCGCGCGGCCTCGGCCGGCATATCGTCGAAGCGGCGCTGGCCGCGGGCGAGCGCGTCGTCGCAACCGCGCGCGATCCTAAGCAACTCGACGACCTCGCCGCCCTCCATGGCGAGCGCGTGAAAATCGCGGCGCTCGACGTCGTCGATCCGGCCGCGGCGCAAGCCGCCGTGCAGGTTGCGCTCGACGCGTTCGGGCGCCTCGACGTGCTCGTCAACAACGCCGGCTTCGGCCATATCGCGCCGTTCGAGCAGACCCCGGAAGACGACTTCCACGCGCAGATCGACACGAACTTTTATGGCGTCGTCAACGTGACGCGCGCGGCACTGCCGGCCATGCGCGCGCAGAAGTCCGGGCATATCCTGAACGTGTCGTCGGTCGGCGGCCGCATGGGCACGGCGGGTATGGCGGCCTATCAGTCGGCCAAGTGGGCCGTCGGCGGCTTTACGGAAGTATTGCGCGAGGAACTGACGCCGATCGGCATCCATATGACGGCGCTCGAGCCGGGCGGCATGGCCACCGATTGGGGCCAGGAGGCAGGCAGCCGCATACCGGCGCTGTTGCCCGACTATGAGCCGTCGATCGGCGCATTGCTGAAGCTGTTCGCCGACTACATGGGCAAGGAGCGCGGCGATCCGCGACGCGTGGCGCAGGTGGTGCTCGCGCTTGCTTATCACGATGCTCCGCCCGCGCATCTGCTGCTCGGCAGCGACGCGCTTCATTTTGCGAGCCAGGCCGAAGCCGCGCGCAATACCGCCGGCGAGCAGTGGCGCGAGATTACGCTGTCGACCGATTTCGGGACCGACGGCGCGATCCCGGCGATGCCGCGAGCGTGAGAACGATCCGCGGAGAACGACGATGAAAGTTCTGATCTACGGCGCGACCGGCATGGTCGGCCAGGGGGTGCTGCGCGAATGCCTGCGGGCGCGCGACGTCGAACTCGTGCAGACGGTCGGACGTCGCGAGACCGGCATCGAGCATCCGAAGTTGCGCGAGAAAGTGCTGGCCGACCTCGCCGACAGCCGTACGATCGAACCCGATCTGAGCGGCTTCGACGCGTGCTACTTCTGTCTCGGCGTATCGTCGTTCGGCATGTCGGAGGCCGATTACACACGGGTGACCTACGACCTGACGCTTGCTATCGCGACCACGCTCGCGCGCCTCAATCCGCGGATGACCTTCGTCTACGTGTCGGGCTCCGGCACCGACAGCAGCGAGCGCGGCCGCACCATGTGGGCGCGAGTGAAAGGGCGAACCGAAAATGCGCTGCAGCGTCTGCCGTTCCGTGCCGTCTATCTGTTCCGGCCCGGTGCAATCGAACCGCTCGAAGGAATCCGTTCGAAGACACGCATGTATCACCTGGTCTATATGCTGACGAAGCCGCTATGGCCGCTGCTGCGCGTGGTGCTCGGAGACCGGCTGGTGACGACGGCCGACGTCGGTCGGGCGATGCTCGCGGTCACGACACGCGGCGCCCCTAAAAACGTGCTGGAGGCACGCGATCTGCACGCGATTGCGGCGGATCAGGCGCGGCGTGATGCAACGGTCGATGCGGCGTAACACACGAGGCATGTGAGGTATGTGAGGCGTGAGGCGCGTCACTGGATCGGGCACGTAAGCGAGCTATGCGCACGCTTACGCATCCACCCCCGCCATCAACCGGTCGACCAGCACACGCGCAAACGGCGGCAGATCTTTCAGACTACGCACGCAGATCTTCAACTTGCGCTCGGCCCACGGATCGTTCAGACCTACCAGCGCAATCTGCATCGTATTCCGATGCCGTACCGCCACCGACTCCGGCACGATGCCGATCCCGACACCCGCTTCGATCATCCGGCACGCGGCCTCGAAATTGCCGACCTGGATGCGCAGTTTCAGCCGTGCGCCGAGTGCATCGGCGGCGCTCATGATGAACGCGTGAATCGCGCTCGACGTCGGCAGGCTCACGAAATGCGCGTCGAGCAGTTGCGAGAAATCGACCGACGGCAAGCCCGCGAACCGATGATCGAGCGACGTGACCAGCACGAGCCGATCGTCGCGATACGGCAGCACCTGCAGATGCTCCGCATGCACGTTACCCGCGACGATGCCGATATCGGTCGCGCTATCCGCGACGCCTTTGACGATCTCGCCGCTCAGCACTTCACGCAAATCGATGTTGACGTCCGGATGATCGCGCAGAAACTCGCTGAGCACGGCCGGCAGAAACTCGCTGATGGCCGTCGTGTTCGCCCAGATGCGCACGTGTCCCTTGATGCCCTCGCCGTACTCCTGCATGTCGCCCGCCAGATGTTCGACGCGTTCGAGCACGAGCCGCGCGTGATGGACGAACGCTTCGCCGGCGGGTGTCAGCGTCACGCCCTGGCTGGTGCGATAGAGCAGCTTGAAACCCAGTTGCTGTTCGAGATTCTTGACCCGGTTACTGGCAGACGGCGCCGATAGATGCGAACGCTCGGCCGCGCGCGCGAGGTTGCGGGTGTCGGCGATGTGAATGAGCAGCCGTAGATCGATGAAATCGAAATGCATTTTGAAAGCCGGGGATGATGCGAGTGCCGAGGAAGTGTTCATCTTAACCGCGTGATCGTCCAAGCCCGAGCCAATGTCCACGCCGATCTATACTGGGGCTCTCTGGAGACCGCAATGACTAATCCCGAAAAGCTGCATCCGCTACGTCCGTTCCTGAAGAACTGGGTTTGGGAACACGGCCGAGTCGGCACGCGATTCCTTGATTGCACCGATGGCGCAATCAGGTTCGATGAAGGCAAGAAGTCGCGCTTCGCAAACGAAGAATACATTTACGTGCCGCTCGACAGCGATGCGGAAAGCGATGCATCCGCGGAAGGTCCCGCGATTCAGGAAGCGGGGCTTGCCAGGTTTCTGAAGGCTGCGCAGTTGGGCAAGCCCGAGGAAGCCGGCACTATCGCGGAGATCCAGCGCGCGGTGCAGGACTGCGTGGAACTCGGCCTCTTCAGCGCCTATCAGCGGGACGCCCGTGAGGCCACCGCACGCTACGCGCAGGAACCGATGTTCGAGGATGAAATCCGCGCCGCGGTTGTCGACGACATCCGGCGTGTCTACGCGGGCATGCGCAAGCAACTGGCGCTGTACGATTTCAGTGTGCTTTACGGTTTGCCGACGCCGCTGCTTATCAGCGAGGCGCCGTTCATCGACTGGCGTACGCGCGCCACTCCCGCCCTTCCGTATGTGTCGCTTCCTCTTGGCCCATATTGCCTGCTAGTGGGTGCGCCATCGGGCAGAAGCAGCCGGGTTGGCCCCGTGGTGTGGAAGTCCGTTTCGGCAATGGGTCCGTTGAAAGATCACAACCGCCAGATCGTCGAGCACGCAAGATCGTGGCTGGTTGCGACCACGGATGATCAACTCGTCGCGGTACAAAGCCGCTTTGCGGAGGCTGGCGACCCCAAACCGGAAGACGGGAGGCCGTGAGCGAGGTCGGTGAAAAACGGGCAACGGGAAGCGGCTGAATTGTCAGAGGCAGGTGCTTTTGTCTTAGTATGGCGCCGCCCAAATCAACCAAGCCCTCACCGCCCCGCACTCTGCCCCCCATCCACGTGCAGAATTTCCCCCGTAATAAACGGCGCGGCATCGAGAAACAGAATCGCGTTGGCGATATCGCTCATCTCTCCCATCCGCCCAAGCGGATGAAAAGCCCCTAACGCTTCATAGGTGTCCGGCGCATGCATCGGCGTCTTGATGATGCCTGGCGCCACCGCATTCACGCGAATACCCTTGCTTCCGTATTCGATCGCCAGTGATTTCGTCGCCGCATTCAGTCCACCTTTCGTCAGCGCCGCCAGCACCGTATACACGCCGCTCATCGCGACATCGGCGGCACTGGACGTCACGCTGACCACGTGCCCACTCGAATGCTTTTCCATTTCAGCAATAGCAAGCTGAGTGATGTAATAGAACCCGGCCACGTTCACATTCATCACCGCTGCATAATCATCGGCGGTGTGCTCGGTAAAAGGCTTGCCGATATAAATGCCGGCGTTGTTCACCAGCGTATCGATGCGGCCAAATCGCGCGACACCCTCCGAAATCACTCGGCGCGCGGTTGCCGGATCACCGATATCGCCGGCGATAGTCAGAATATTCGCGTCATCCGTCGGCTTGATCGAACGCGCGGTCGCCACGATGCGGTAATCGAGTTTGCGAAACGCCTTGACGACTTCGGCGCCGATCCCTTGCGATGCGCCGGTAACGACGACCACCTTATGTGACGTGTTCATGCTTTACCCAAACCCGGAAAGTGTTATTCGATTCCAATGCCGACCGCGCAAATGGCTCACATCGACGCCGATATAGCCGCGTCAATCCCAAATCGGCATCAACCCTTTTTGGCCTGCGCCAGCCACTGCTCAAGACTGATCCGCCCAATCCGCGCCTCGCCGAGCGGCACGAGCGATTGCTCCTCCACATAGCCGCCGTAATAACGCGCATCGCGATCTTTCACCACCGGCCGCGCGTCGCCTACCGATTTCAAATAGCGCGCGACGATCTCCACAAACGGCGCACGATCCGGCCCGGCAATATCGACCGTGCCGTTCAGCGGCGCGGCGAGCGCGACCTGCGCGAGGGCCGCCGCGACATCGTCGGCGGCGATTGGCTGGAACAGTCCATCGCCGATGCGCACGGTGCCGTCTTCGGTGCCGAAATCCGCGATGCCGCCGATGAACTCCATGAACTGCGTTGCGCGCACGATCGTGTACGGCACGCCCGCTGCCTCGATCACCTCTTCCTGCGCGACCTTCGCGACGAAATACGCGTTGTCCGGCGTGCGTTCACAGCCGACGATCGACAGCGCAACGTGATGCTTGACCCCCGCGGCCACTTCGGCCTTGCCGAGGTTGCGCGCCGAGTTGCGGAAAAAGTCGAGCACCGCCTGCGGCTCCCATGACGGTGCGTTCGTCACATCCACGACGACATCCGCACCCGCGAGCGCTTCGCTCAGGCCTTCGCCCGTCACGCTGTTGACACCGCTGCGCGGCGACGCCGGAAGCGCCTGATGACCCGCTTCACGGAGCAGCGCAATGACACGCGATCCAATCAGACCCGACCCACCGATAACGACGATTTTCATGGCAGTTTCTCCAGATGAAAGTAAGTGAACGCGCGGAGCGCCTGGCAGGGCTGTATCGCAAGAAAGTGTGTGCCGCCGTCGCATCGCGTGAGGCTATTGTGGAAGAATCATGTCCTATGAAGAAGTGCCAAGAATCGGTGCTCCAACTAGTCCAAAGCGGACGCTGTGCCCGCTACCTCCGAGACCGTCATGAGCGTATCGACTCCCGCATTGACCATCGAAATCGATCGGCGGCAACAGGTGCCGATCTATCTGCAGATCTGCGAGCGTTTCAGGACTGCGATCGCCGCGGGGCATCTGCGGCCCGGCGACCGGGTACCCGCGCTGCGCGGCCTCGCGACGCAGCTGAACACCGCGCGCGGCACGGTCGAGCTTGCCTACACGATCCTCGTCGATGAGGGCTATCTGCAGATGCGCGGCGCGGCGGGCACGTTCGTGTCGTCGTCGCTGCCGGCATCGGTGATGCAAGGTGTTGCGGACACGCGCGGCAGGTCCGGCACAAAGGGACCCGGCACCCCGCCACAGCCCCCCGCAGCATCGCGCGACGCTCCCGCGCCGCCGCGCCCGCTCGCCGTCGTGATGAGCGGCGAGCCGCGCCCGTTGCAGCCCGGGCTGCCCGGGCTCGACGCCTTTCCGGCCAAGGTGTGGAACCGGCTCGTGGCGCAGCGCGCGCGCAGCGGCGACCGGGCGATCCTCGCGTATCCGGACCCGGCCGGCTATCGGCCGCTGCGCGAACATATCGCGACCTATCTCGGCCTGTCGCGCGGCGTGACCTGCGTGCCGGAGCAGGTGTTCGTCACCGGCGGCTACCGCGCGACGCTCGAACTCGTGCTGCGCAGTCTCGCGCGACCGAACGAGCGCGTGTGGTACGAGGATCCCGGTTATCTGCTCGCGCGTGGTTTTCTGGCGGAGACCGGCGTGCAACTCGTGCCGGTGCCGGTGGATAGCGAAGGGATTGATGTCGAGCGCGGCATACAACTGGATGCGCAAGCATGCTTCGCGATGGTCACGCCGTCGCATCAAAGCCCGCTCGGCCATACGTTGTCGCTCGCACGACGGATGGCGCTGCTGGACTGGGCGGCGCAAGCGTCCCGCTGGATCATCGAAGACGACTACGACAGCGAGTTCCGTTACGTGGGCCGGCCGTTACCGGCGCTGAAAAGTCTCGACCGTCATGACCGCGTGATCTATTGCGGCACGTTCAGCAAGGTGATGTTTCCCGGCTTGCGGCTCGCGTATGTGGTGGTGCCGGAGCGGGCCGTCGAGCGCGTTGGACGCGTCGCGCGCAGCATGAACGCCGGTTCGCCGACGCTCTTGCAGGCCGCGCTCGCGGATTTCATCCGGCAGGGGCATTTCGCGCGGCATCTGAAGCGGATGCGCGCGTTGTACGGCGAGCGGCGCGTGCTGCTCGTGCATGCGCTGGAGCGGGCCTTCGGCGAACGGCTAAGCGTCGATCTGCCGCCGGGCGGCATTCAGTTCGCCGCGCGCTTTGCCGAAGGCCCCAATGGCCCCGTCGACGATATCGTGGTCGCCGCGCGCGCCAGTGAAGCCGGGCTCGCGGTGCTGCCGCTTTCGAACTGGTACGCAACCGGCCGCGCGCCGCGCACGCCGCGCGGTCTCGTGCTCGGTTTCGCGAATATTGCCGATGCGGACGAAGCCGACCGGCTCGCGCGCAAGCTGCGCGCGTGTCTGGAAGGCTGACGCGCGTGGCGTGTGGGGACGTGCGGGGACGTGCGGGCGTGACGAATGCCGGATTCCTTTCTTGACCAAAGCTTGACCAGATCTTGACCAACGCCGAATCTCTGACTAATGTCAGAGATTATGAACACCGACGACATCGAACAGGTCCGCAGCTTCAACCGCATCGTGGCCGAGGCGATCGGCGCGACCGACGACCAGTTTCTCGGCCGCGGCCGGCCGATGGCCGAATCGCGGCTGCTATGGGAAATCGGCCACGACGGCGCCGACCTTCGCGACCTGCGCGCACGTCTGAACCTCGATTCGGGCTATCTGAGCCGCATGCTGTCGTCTTTGCAGCGGCAAGGGATGGTCGGCGTTCAGACCGACCCCGCGGACCAGCGGGTACGCCGCGCCGGCTTGACCAGCGCCGGCCTCGCGGAACGCGTGGAACTCGACCGGCTATCGGACGAAGTCGCGCTGCGTGTGCTCGATCCATTGAGCGATCGTCAAAGGTCGTCGCTGCTCGCGGCCATGTCCGAAGTCGAGCGTCTGCTGCAGCCGTGTCTGGTCCGCTTCGCGATCGAGGATCCCACGAGCGACGACGCACGCTGGTGCTTCGAACAGTACTTCGCCGAGCTCGATCAACGTTTCGATGCGGGCTTCGATCCGTCACTCAGCCTGTCGGCCGATGCCGATGAATTGACGCCGCCGGCAGGCGCGCTGATTCTCGCGAGACTCCACGGCAAGCCCGTCGGCTGCGTGGCCATCAAGCTGCATGGCAAAGCACCGGCCGAACTGAAGAGAATGTGGGTAAGCCCTTCCGGGCGTGGTCTGGGCCTCGGCCGTCAATTGCTTGTCGAAGCCGAAAGACAGGCTCGCGAGATGGGCGCGAGCAAGATTCGTCTGGAGACCAATCGGACGCTGTCGGAGGCAATCCGTTTATATCGGCATGCCGGTTATGTCGAAGTGCAAGCGTTCAGTGACGAACCGTATGCGCATCATTGGTTCGAGAAAAAACTGGGCGCTCAGGTGAAGCGGCGGCAAGGCGTCGCGAAATAGCTGGCCGCTCAATTCAAAGGAAACCGGCATGGAACCGTTGTCCGTTGTGATCTTTGCAAGCGCGTTGCTGTTGAACGCTGCGACACCCGGCCCGAGCGTCGTCGCGTTGGTCTCGCGCGTCATCACGAGCGGATGGCGCGGCATCATGCCGTTTGTCGCCGCGATGTGGATCGGCGAAGTGATCTGGCTCAGCATGGCGATGGCGGGATTGAGCGTGCTTGCTCAAACCTTCGAGTCCATTTTCGTCGTCCTCAAATGGCTCGGAAGTGCTTACCTGTGCTGGCTGGCGCTAAAGATGTGGCGGCAACCAGTCGATCAAACCAATGATGATTTGCCGCGCACACGTTCGGCACTGTCGATGTTCGGCGCCGGCATGGCCGTCACGCTGGGCAATCCGAAAGTGATGGTGTTCTACGTTGCGTTGCTGCCGTCGCTGATCGATCTGTCGTCCGTCGGCTTCCGGCAGTGGGCCATTGTTGCAGCGGTGACGCTCGGCACGTTGGTCACGGTCGATCTGAGCTGGATCTTTGCGGCCCATAAGGCGCGCTTCCTTCTGCGAACCCCGCGCGCGCTTCGCATCGCCAATCGCGTCGGCGCGTTTGCGCTCGGCGGCGCGGCCGTCACGATTGCCAGCAAAAACTGAACGGGCCGAATCAATGCAAGCAGAAATCAGAAACGCCCACGCGGAAGATCTTTCCAGCATTCAGCGCATCACCGAACGCGCCTACGCGGTATGGCTTCCCGTTCTCGGCTTCGCGCCGCTGCCGGTTGTCGAAGATTACGCGCCACGTATCGCGCGCGGCGAAGTGAGGGTGGCTTGCGAGCATGGAGAGGTAACGGGACTCATCGTCGTCGAGTCTCACGACGGCCATGATCTGATCTTCAATGTCGCCGTGGACCCGGATCATGCCGGCGGCGGATTGGGCTCCCGTTTGATTGCCGACGCCGAGCGCCACGCCAAAGCAAACGGTAAGTGCTGCATCAAGCTCTATACGAATGCGCTGATGAGCAGAAACATCGCGTTCTATCTGAAACTCGGCTATGTCGAAACGGACCGGCGGCCGCATCCGTCGCGCGCCGGTTCGACGATCGTCGATATGGCGAAAAGTCTTTGATCCACCGAAGACCATGCCTGCCTACGGCGGATTTCGCATGGTCGTGCTTTCCCGCTGAAACAGAACCTACGGCGCCGACACCTCGATCAGGTGCTGCAAGGTGCCCAACGAGTCCGCATCCATCGGCAGCATTTCGCAGCCTATGCAGCTCCATCCAGCCTCGTTATCTTCCGATATCCAGCGAACCGACAGGCCAACGGCCAGGAAGATTTCATCGCCGCCATCGATCGGCAACGACTGCAACCAGCCTGAAATCGTCTCCCCCTTCGAGAACAGGCCGCGCCTCGCGTACAGTAATGCTCCGTGCATACTTAGATCGGCGACTCGCGCGAGAGCGCGCCCCTCCTTGCCTAGCAGGGTCGGCGCGAACAACATTTGAGCGCGGTCTTCCCTGCGCAAATCCAGTTTCCCGGTCATAGACATAGCACCTGTTTTTTTAAGTCTGGTTGCTGCATCGTGGTTTCGCCATCCAGCGGCGATCGGCATGACTTCTGGCGTGCCGCATCAGCTTCGATTACCCCGAACCTGATGCGACCTTCTCACTTTCGCCACGAACATGCAGCCGCATGCACCACCAGCTATCGGCCCAATGACCTTCGAGCAAACCGGTTCGCGGCATCGCGAGGCAAAACGACATTATTCCCTTAGTAGCGGATTCGCGAAACAGGGACGAGCGAAGTTCTTTCCGAAGTTGTTTCCGAAGTTCCTTCATTACGTCTTGATAGACTTGCGCCATCAGAAAGAAAAGCAGAGCGAAAACGCGTGAATCTCGACGAATACTACAAGCGGCTGAATCTGTCGCGCACTGCGTCGCCGTCGGACGTCAAGCGCGCATACCGCCGCTTGAGAGCGAAGTACCACCCGGATCGCAACAAGGGACGCGAAACGACGGTCGCGCCGGTGTTCACCCGTATTCAGGAGGCGTTCGAGATCCTGACCGGCAAGCGCGCGCCGCCCGCTTCGCCGCCGCCATCGGCATCGGCATGGGCCGAACGCCCCAGCCAGCCGCCCCGCCCGGACCCGCACCGCAACGCGCCCGCGATGCGCGGCGCGAACTGTCTGATCGAACTCTTCGTGCCGCTCGAAGCGGCGATCCACGGCGGCGAGATACAGGCGAACTACCCAGTCAAGGAGCCGTGCCACGTGTGTCAGGAAAGGGCCGCCGCGTGCACGGCCTGCAATGGCAGCGGTGTATCGGCGACGGGCAAACAATGCGCCGCGTGTGGCGGAAGCGGCCGCCCACGCTCGGGCGACGCCTGCCCGGCCTGTCTCGGCACGCGTAGCCGCGTCACGATGAAGTCGGCGGCGGTGACGATTCCGCCAGGTGCATGGGATGGTCAGCGTCTGGTTATCGAAGGCGGCGGCCATCTCGGCGTCAATGGCGGCCCGGCGGGCGACGCGATCTGCTCGGTCGCGATCGTGTGCGATGCGGCGTTCCGTCGCGACGGGTTGAATCTCGCTTGCGAGATTCAGGTTGATTTCGTCACGGCGATACTCGGCGGCAGCTACGAAGCGACTATCCTCGGACGCGCGCACCAGTTGGCCATTCCGCCGAACGCGCAAGCCGGCAGCAAGATCCGTCTTGCCAAACAGGGACTCGTGGACCGCAACGGCTCGCGCGGCGACCTGACGCTGCACCTCGTGCTGGCGATGCCCGCCGCGGCCTCGCATTTAAACGGCGACGAACGACAACGATTGCGCGACATGTTTGCCGATGCGGAATTGCGCAGTCGCCGGCTGGTCGGGGGCAGTCGTTAGGCGGGTTTTCGTGCGTCATCGTGATTGCGGACAGGCGAGCGTAGCCCGAATATTTTTCCGGCTGGCTGTCGATTCGATGACGGCTCGACCGTCGTTGTCTGGTAACACGCACAGCCGGCCAGAGCCCGAGGTATGCCGTCCTCGGCGAGTCCCGGCCGCCCCCGCAATCCGACTCAGGAGCAAACGCCGTGAACACACTCGACAAGCCGGTCCTGCAAGCCCTGGATGACTACAAAGCCGCCGTCCTCGCCAAAAGCGTCGATGCGTTCGTCGCGCTATACGACCAGCACGTGCTGGTCTTCGATATGTGGGGCGCCTGGTCGTACAACGGGATCGCAGCCTGGCGGCAGATGGTGGAGGGCTGGTTCGGCTCGCTGGGAACGGAACGCGTGATCGTGGACTTCAGCGACGCGCAGACAATTACCGCCGACGATCTTGCCGTCGTGCATGCGTTCGTGAGCTACAAGGCGATCGACACCAACGGCGTGGAATTACGCTCGATGGACAATCGCACGACCATGACGCTCGGGCGCAACAGCGATGGCTGGAAAATCGTCCACCAGCACACGTCCTCGCCCATTGACGGTAGCACCACCCAGGCTATTTTCAGGCGTCGATAAAGCGCCGCCGCCATCGCGCGATAGCCCCAAGCGCGAAAGATCGACCCGGCCAGTCCGGGTCATTCGACATCGCGCCGCAGCGCATCAATAATCATGGCTGCTGTGTTCCCAATCCATTTGCGACGTGCTTTCTGCCTGGATTCCAGCCATGAAACCCTTGCTTGCCGGTCGATGCCTTTGCGGCGCCGTCCACTACACGGTCAACGACGAATTCGTCTATGCGTTGAACTGCCACTGCTCGAACTGCCGCCGCGCGACCGGCTCGGCATTCAAACCGTTCGCGGGCATCGAACGCGACAAGCTGCGCATCACGCAAGGCGAAGACAGCATATCGATTTTCGGCGACGAGCGCGCATCGCACGATGTGCACTGCAAGGTATGCGGCAGCCTGATGTTCTCGTTGGTGCGTAACGGTGAATACGTCCACGTCACACTGGGAACGCTGACGGATACGCCGACGATTCGTCCGAGCGCGCATATCTTCGTGGGCTCGAAAGCACCGTGGTACGACATCACCGACCAGTTGCCGCAACACGACGAATTCGACTGATGGGGCACGAGGCTGCCATCGCATCCCGTTCAGCGCCGCGCCCGAACTTGCGCACTTTCGGTCAAGACTGGCACCGCACCACGCCGTTAAAGTAGCCCTCGAATTGAAGAGGAAAGGCAAGCGAGTGACGGAAGATAAAGCCAGCATCTATGCAGCGCGTTTCGAGCGGCTGCTCGACTACATCGACCTGCATCTGGACAACGCGTTATCGGTGGAAGAACTGAGCCGCGAGGCCAACTTCTCCCGCTTTCATTTCCAGCGACAGTTCTCCCACTACGTTGGGATGAGCGTCACCCGCTACGTGCAATTGCTGCGTCTGCGCCGGGCTTCTTACCAGCTGGCGTTCGAACCGCATCGCCGGATCATCGACATCGCGCTGGATGCCGGCTTTGAAAATCCGGAGTCGTTCTCCCGCGCGTTCAAGAACTGCTTCGGACAGACGCCCTCTCAATTCCGCGACCAGCCTGCATGGCAGCCCTGGACTGAACGTATGCAATTGCCCGAACGGCAAAGGAGTATTCCCATGGAAGTGAAAGTAGTCGATTTCGCGGAAACGATGATCGCGGTGCTCGAGCATCAGGGGCCGCCGGAACTGATCTTCGAATCGGTTCAAACCTTCATCGACTGGCGCAAGAGCAGTGGCCTGTCGCCCATCGCCACCAGCCGCACCTTCGGCCTCGCCTACAGCGACCCAGCCACCACGCCGCCGGCGGAATTCCGCTTCGATGTCTGTGGCGAAATCAGTAGTCCGGTGCCGGCTAATCCGCAGGGCGTCGTCACGAAGCGTATCCCGGCCGGCCGTTACGCGACCGTGCGCCACCACGGCTCGACCGATCGCATCAGCGGCAGCGCCTACTATCTGTACCGCGAGTGGCTGCCGCAAAGCGGCGAGGAATTAGGCGACTTCCCGCCTTTCTTCCACTACGTGACGCGGATTCCCGATGTCCCGGAACATGAGCAGGTGACGGACATCTACCTACCGCTGAAATAGCCTCTCGCGGGCGGCGCGACGAGTACCGCGCCGCCCGCCTCTCCCCACCTCACCCACCCCAGATAGTTTTTCTTCTCCGCCCCCACAGATCTTCTCATTTGCCGCCCTGTCCCCCAACGACGATAGTTGAGTCACCGGAACGCAGCGCTGCTTACCGACCTCCCGACAGACTCATATCGACGCAAAGGACACACATCATGAAACTGGCAAACAAGGTAGCCCTGATCACCGGCGGCACATCGGGCATCGGCCTCGAAACAGCGAAGCTCTTTCGCGACGAAGGCGCGAAGGTCGTCGTCATCGGCACCAACGAACAACGCTTGCGCGAAGCACAACAAGTGCTCGGCGAGAACAGCATGACCCTGCGCGCCGATTTGCGCGATCCGGCGCAGATCGACAAGGCCGTGGCCGAAGTCGTCGAAACGCACGGCGCGATCGATATCGTGTTCGCCAATGCCGGCGCGGGCACCGCGGCGCCGCTTGAAGCCGTCACGCCGGCACAGTTCGACGAACAGTTCGCGCTGAATGTCAGCGGCATCTTCTTCACGATCCAGAAAAGCGCGCCGCATCTGCGCGACGGCGGCAGCATCGTCGTCACGACCTCGTTTCTGAACACGGTCGGCACGCCGGGCCTGTCGGTGCTGTCCGCGACGAAGGCCGCGGTCCGCTCGCTGGTGCGCTCGATCGGCGCGGAACTGGCGCCGCGCGGCATTCGCGTCAATGCGGTGAGCCCCGGCCCGATCGCCACGCCGTTCGCGAGCAAGCTCGGGTTGCCCGAAGAAGATCTGCGCAAGTCCGGCGAAGCGCTCGTCGCGGCGGTCCCGCTCAAGCGCTTCGGCGACGCGGTGGAAGTCGCTAAGGCCGCTGTGTTCCTTGCCAGCGACGACGCGTCGTACGTGACCGGCGCCGAACTGGTGGTCGACGGCGGTCTGTCGCAAATCTGAGCACACACACGATGATGGGCAACGACCGGTCATGCAGTAGAAGCCGGTCGTTCTCACAACCGTCAGTTTCCTACGCGCCGGCGAGCGATCGACCCACGCGCGCGGTCTCGCGGTAAAGTCGCCATACCTTACCGCTCTCCCACCACCATGCGCGCACCCCACAACCTCAACGCCCTACGAGCCTTCGAAGCGGTCGCCCGGCATCTGAGCTACACCACGGCGGCGGCGGAGCTGAACGTGACGCCCGCGGCGGTCGGCCAGCTCGTGCGCAGTCTCGAAAGCTATCTGGATGTCGAACTGTTCCATCGCTCGTCGTCCGGACCGGCGCGGCTCACGCTCACCGATGCCGCGCGGGCCGCGCTGCCCGACCTGCAGGGCGGCTTCGATCTTCTGTCGAATGCGGTGGAACGGCTCAGAGCGAGCAAGTCGCGCATCGCGTTCACGCTGACGGCGCCGGCCGCCTTCGCGGACAAGTGGCTGCTCGCGCGCGTCGAACGTTTTCAACGCCGGCATCCCTATTACGATCTGCGCATCGACACGAGCCCGCATCTCGCGGATTTCACCGCCGAGCGTATCGACATCGGCATTCGCTATGGCGCGGGTGTGTGGCCCAATCTGGTGTCGACGTTTCTGTTGCGCGACGAGTTTTTCCCGGTATGCAGCCCAACGCTGTTACGCGGCCGCCACGCGCTCAAGACACCGGCCGATCTGCGCCATCACGCGTTGATCCACGACATGTCGATGAGCGATTCCGGCGTGTTCCCGACGTGGCGTTCGTGGCTGCTGCATGCCGGCCAGCGCGATGGTGTGGACACCGATCGCGGTTTGCGGCTCAACGACTCGGCGCTCGCGTTCCAGGCGGCGATCTCCGGCAACGGTGTCGCGCTCGGCAGAACCACGCTGGTGGAACGCGACCTCGCCGAAGGCCGTCTCGTGAAGCCATTCGATATCGTGCAGAGCTGCGAGCTCGCCTACTACCTCGTGCATCGCAAGGAAAGCAGCCAGTCCGCACCCGTGCTGGCGTTCAAGGAATGGCTGCTCGAAGAAGTGGGCATGCGCTAGGCCACGCCGCGCTCGTTACTGCGCGAGCAATTGCTGCAGCTGGCTGAACTCCACCGGCTTCAGAAGATGCGCGGCAAACCCGGCGGCGGCGGATCGCGCCTTGTCCTCCTCCTGACCATAGCCGGTGATCGCAATGAGCCGGACGTGCTGCATATCCTTTTCCGCTCGAATCAGCCGCGCGAGTTCGTAGCCGTCGATATCGGGCAGGCCGATGTCGAGCAGCACGATGTCCGGGCGAAAACGCGCCAGCAATGCGAGCGCGGCGCGGCTCGAATACGCGGCCGTGACCTCGTGACCATCGGCCTGCAGCAGCGCCGCCAGCAGATCGGCGGCATCGCGGTTGTCGTCGACTACCAGAATGCGACGCGTCGTGGCTGATGTTTGACGATCCGTCATCCCGGTCGTTGAATGGGCCTCCGTCAACGGCAGCCGGATTTCAAATGTCGCGCCGCGGTCCGGGCCATCGCTATACACGGCAACCGAGCCGCCGTGCATTTCGACCAGCCGCTTGACGATCGCGAGACCGATGCCGAGCCCGCCTTGCGAGCGGTCCAGCATGCGCTCGCCCTGCGCAAACAGTTCGAAGACCTTCGGCACCATGTCGGCCGAAATGCCGACACCGTTATCGCTGATCGTGACGACTGCATCATTGCCGTCCTGCCGCGTTCGCACACGAATCTCGCCTGCCGGCGGCGTGTACTTCGCGGCGTTCGCGAGTACGTTGCCGAAGCACTGCACGAGCCGCTGCGGATCGCCCATCACGGTCAACGCCTGAGGACCGGAATGGACCGCGATCGTGTGCCCCTTCGCGCGCACCAGTTGATCGATGCTCTCGATTGAATTGGCGATCAGATGGTCGAGACGCTGCGGCGCGCGCCGCAATTCGATCTTGCCCTGCGTGATACGCGAAATGTCGAGCAGATCGTCGACGAGCCTCGTGAGCTGAGTCACCTGACGCTCGATGATGTCGACGGTCCGGCGTGCCTGTGACGGCTCGGACAGCAGAAGCTGCAACAGATCGGCGGCGCTGCGCAGCGGTGCGAGCGGATTGCGCAACTCGTGCGCAAGCATCGCGAGGAACTCGTTTTTCTGCCGGTCCGTTTCTTCGAGCGCACGCTGTTGCCGTTGCAGCGCTTCCTGCGATCGACGCTGTTCGGTGATGTCCGTTGCCGCGCCGAACCATTCGACGATCTCGTCGTTTTCGTCGAACAGCGGGATCGCCCGTGAGAACGTCCAGCCGAGCGTGCCGTCGACGCGGATCACCGGATGCTCGAGTTCGAACGGCGAGCGCGTGCGGATCGCGCGATCGATCGCCGCGATCACGCGCGGCTGGTCCTCGGGGCTGATGTACTTGTCGAGCCAGGTCTGATTCGGACCGGCTTCATCGGGAATGAAATTGCGTCCCTGCAATTGCCGCATTTCACGCCAGTCCGCGCTCATCCGATACACGACGTCGTTGGTCGTCTGCACGTACGCGCGAAAGCGCGCCTCGCCCTCGCGCCGCAGATGGACCAGTTCGAGCAGCGAGCCGATGCGGGTCAGCAGTTCGCGCGCATAGAACGGCTTGACGACGTAGTCGTCGGCGCCGGCGGCGAGTCCTTCGATGCGCGATTCCTCGCCGGCCCGCGCGGAGATCAGAATGACGGGCACGTCGCGCAAACCGGGGTCTTCGCGCAAGCGCGCGATCAGCCCGAAGCCGTCGAGCCGCGGCATCATCACGTCGGCGAGTATCAGGTCCGGCCGATTCTCCTCGGCACGCAGCAGCGCATCCTCGCCGTCGTGAACCAGCTCGACCGCATAGTGCGGCTGCAGCAGGTCGCGCAGATAGGCGCGCATGTCGGCGTTGTCGTCCGCCAGCAGGATGCGTGCGCCGTACGTGCGGGCAAAGCGTCCGTCGACCTGGCTCAGGCCTTCCGCCGGATCTTCGTCCCATACCGCCGGGCGCGCTTCCTCGCCGGGCAGCCAGCGCAACGCTTCATCGACATACGCTTTCGCGCCGCTCAACGCCGAGCGCGCGACGGCCGATGCCTGCACCCGCTGCGGCGGGATATGCGCGGTGCCGAAAGGCAGCGACACGCGAAACGTACTGCCGGCATCGAGCACACTGTCGATTTCGATCGTCCCGCCATGCAGCCGCACGATCTCCTGCACGAGCGCAAGGCCGATGCCCGAGCCTTCGTGAGTTCGCGAGCGCGCGCCTTCGACACGATGAAAACGTTCGAACAGCTTCGGCAATTCTTCCGCCGGCACGCCGACGCCGGTATCGGTTACCGAGAACAGAACGCGATCGCCGCTGCGCGTCAGCGCGATATTCACCTCGCCGTCGAACGTGAACTTCAACGCGTTGGAGATCAGATTGAGGACGACCTTCTCCCACATCGCGTGATCGACGTAGACCGGCTCGTCGAGCGTGTCGCATTCGACTCGGTAGCTCAAACCGGCGCGCTCCATCGCCGAACGGAACGAACTCGCGAGGTCGCGAGTGAGCGCGCTGAGATCGACGGGCGCATACGATGCCTCCGCGCGTCCGGCTTCGATGCGGGCGAAGTCGAGCAACGAGTTGACCAGCTTCAGCAAACGCTGCGCATTGCGATGCGCCACGTCGAGCTGGGTCCGCACCGCGGCCGGCAGGTTCGCGGCCATCAGCGCATCGGCCAGCGGCCCGAGCATCAACGTCAACGGTGTGCGGAACTCATGGCTGACGTTCGAGAAAAAGGCTGTCTTCGCGCGATCGATCTGCGCCAGCGCTTCCGCACGCCGGCGCTCTTCCTCATAGGCGCGCGCGTTGGTCACAGCCGACGCGAGCTGGCTCGCGACGAGTTCGAGGAAGCTCACATACTGCGCGTCGCAGCGGATGCATGCGCTGATGCCGGCAACCAGCACACCCGCCGGGCGATTCGCGACATTCGACTTGAGCGGCACGACGGCGAGCTGGTCCGGGGCGCTGGGCCAAGGCCCTTGCGGGACTTCGGACAGCACGCTCGCGAGGCCGTCGTGCATCTGGATCGCGCCGGTGCGCATCGCGCGGGCCAGCAATGCAGCCATGCCGTCTCGTGGTGATTCGACGTTGATGTCCGCAAGCGAATTGCCGCCTTGCTTGGCGCCCTGTTCGAAACCGCTCGACCCGGCAAGCCGCAGCGTGCCCGCCGCTTCGTCCGCCAGATACAGCAGTGCAAACGGCACATCCTTCGAATGCCCCGCCAGAATGCTGGCGGCGCGCTCGCAGGCTTCCGCGGCGGTGTTGGTTCCGGCCAGATGCGACGCGAGCTCGCTGAGAATCGTCAGCCGGCGCTCGCCGATCACCTTCTGCGTGTTCTCGACGACGGTGCCGAGCACGCCGCCGATGCCACGCGGCGCCGCATCGTCCGGGACCGGGCTGTAGCCGATCATGAAGTGGCTTTCCTCGGCAAAGCCGTGTCGGCGCACGACCAGCTCGATGTCGTCCATCCACGTGGATTCGCCACCGCTGAACGGCACGTCGACCAGCGGGCCGAGCACGTCGAACACTTCGTCCCAGCACTCGCGAAACGGCCGCCCCAGTGCCTGCCGAGGATGCTTGGCGCCGAGGATCGGCGCGTAGGCATCGTTGTAGATCTGGATATAGTTCGGCCCCCACCACAGCAGCATCGGAACGCGATTGTCGAGCACGAAGCGGACGATCAGCCGCAGGCTCGCGGACCAGCCGGAAGATGCTCCCAGTTCTGTCGACGCCCAGTCGAACTCGCTGACGAGCTGTGCCATCGAGCCGCCGCCGTTCGCGCTTCCGATGTCTGCGCCGGAAGATGGCTGCGGGCTGTCGTCGGTCAAATCCATGCGGCTCTCCTGATCACGAAAGGGTCAGTCGGTGCCGGGGGCTCGGCGCGAGCCTGCCGGCAACAGCCATTTTTGCATGGGTAGGATGACGACGTGTGCGAAGTAGGGATGCCGCGTACGACGGCGGCGTGATCAGGGCGATCACATACTCAATGAACTTTTGCGCAATCTTCTGCGCTCGATGCCGTTGCGCAATTGTCCCGCGACGAACGTACCGGCAATCAGAAACAGATAAAAGCTTACGAGATCATGACGCCACGCATTCAGCGTGAGCTGATGCGCGACCAGTTTTGGATCGACAGCCGCGAGCACCGTGTTCCTCGCTTCGATAGTCCGCATCATGCGGATAAAGCCCGCCGCCGACAGCAACGGCAACAGCACAACGCACGCAACCAGCAAGGGTTTGATACGAAGCGCCCACGGAAAGTGACGCAAGCGAAACCATAATCCGAGGCACCCGTGTATCCATCCGGGCGCGAGCAGCGCCAGTTGCAAACCTTGCGTACCGCTCGTTAGCAGCAGCGTGACGACGCGTTCATAGTCCGGCTCGAAACCATAGAGCGAGGACGCGAGACGGGTCGTCACCGCATGGCGGATCAGCAACAGCGGCAAGCTGAGCCCCGCCCACAGGCGCACCCATTCGGCGAGCGGCAGGGCCCAATGGCGGCGCGCATAGATCGTGCGCAAGGCCAGCGCGAAATGCAGCGCGGCCGCGCCGTACAACGTGATCGTGCCAGGCGTGCTACGCCAGATCCACAGCGCGACGACGAGTCCGCGTCCCGCCAGTTCGAGCGACCAGATCCCGAGCGCGTGATTGAGCAGATGTAGAAAGAGATAAACCAGTAACACCACGCCGGAGCCGAGTTGCAACCGGCGCAAAACGGCTTGCATTCGCACCGTCATTTGATCACCCATTACCTGTCAGTCTTACCTGCAAGACTGCGACGATGCGGTGGTTATTCCCGACGTCGACTCACATCGTGATGAAGCCACGAATAAGAACAGCACTGTCGCGTGCAATCGAAATCAATTCGTCGTGTGTCGCGCGAGTTAGCGACTATGATGGATTGGTCAATCTCATCAATAAGCGATACGGAAAGAACTCGCTTATTCATCGGCATCTCGCATCGCGGTGCGAGTGCGAATGCGCAATACGACGACCTTCGATTACCCCATCGACAGGCCGATGAAAGTCTTCTTACTGAATCGACAGCAAGTTCGAGTATGCGGTGTCGGGCGGCATCGCACGCGACGAGTTAATCGACGTTGCATGCGCTATGACCGCGCTGTTGACCGCGCAACAAAGGTCACGTGTACGTTGCGGCATAGAGGCTGACCCCGCGATGTCCGACGCCGTCTCCAGGCCTCATTGGAAGGAGACACGGCGATGAACTTGAGCAGAGGGCTATGGCGCGTGCGTGGGCGCGTGCCGTCGTGGTTGGGTGCGTGCTGCGTGCTGGCGTTGTGCGCGATATGGCATCACGACGCGTACGCGGATTCGCAGAACGGCTCATGTCGAGGCATGGCGTGCGGACCGCACAAGCCGCCGCCGCGCTCGAAAATAAGCTGCCCGGATCTGAACGGACTGACCATCCGCGCGCGCGACATCGGCCTGCCGACCACCGGCGCCGTCGTCACATCGACGACCCAGGTGGCCGCGAGCGGCAGCGGCGCAACGGCTACCGGATCCTACTGCCTCGTTGCCGGCGCGATTCATCCGGTCGATCAATCCGCGCCCGACATCCTGTTCAACGTCGCGTTGCCGGACCAATGGAACGGCAAGATTCTGATGCTCGGCGGCGGCGGCTTCGATGGTTCGATTCCCGCAATCACCGGCAACGTGCCAAGCGCGCCGGCCAATCTGCCGGGACCGCTGTCGCGCGGCTATGCGGTATTCGCAAGCGATTCCGGGCACGAGGCGACCAATGGTTCGGTCAACGGCGCATTCTCCGTCAACGCCGAAGCGTACGACAACTTCATGGGCGAGGCACTGAAGAAAACGCATGACGCGTCGCTGTTGATCATCGACGCGCATTACGGCAAGCATCCGAGCGAGGCGTACTTTGCCGGCGGCTCGACCGGCGGCCGCGAGGCACTGACAGTCGCGCAGCGCTGGCCGCAGGACTGGAATGGCGTGATCGCGTTCTATCCCGCGTACGACTTCACGACGCTGAGTCTGCAGCAATTGCGCGCGACCGAAGGCTTCGCGGCACCGGGTGCGTATCTCGACACCGCGCAGCGCGCGTTGCTGCTGAACGCGGTGATGCAGACGTGCGACGAGCTCGATGGCGTCGTCGATGGGTTGATCAGCAACGTGCAGGCGTGCAATGCGACCTTCGACCCGATGACGGCCCGCGTCGACGGCCAGCGACTGCGCTGCCCAGGCGGCAGGGCACGCGGCGACTCGTGCCTGTCGGACCAACAGATCGATGCGTTGAACACGATGAATACGCCGCTCGTGTTCGAGTACCCGCTCGAGAACGGCGAGACGCAGTATCCGGGCTATAACGTGTATGGCGCCGATCTTGGCGTAGGCAGCAGTTCGCCGCTGGAGCCAACGGTCACGACGCTCGCGCTCGGCACGACACAGCCGTCGTATCCGCTGCAAAGCACCGCGATGTTCGATGGACAGATCGCCGATGAATTCGTCCGCTATACGGTGATGAACAATCCGAACTTCAATTCGCTCACCTATAACCCGGCGGTCGCCGGCCGCTGGTCCGGCCGAGTCAGCATGCTGTCCGGTCTCGACGCGACCGATGCGAACCTGACGCCGTTCATGCGGCGCGGCGGCAAACTGCTGATGGCGCATGGCACCGTGGATCAGACCGTCAGCACGCGTGCCACCGAGATCTACTATCAGCGCATGCTGGTCACGATGGGCTTTGGCGCCGTCGCATCGTTCGCGCGCTTCTATGAAATTCCGGGCTTGCAGCACGCGGTGGGCACCGAGTTCAATGCCTCGTGGGACTCGCTGACGACGCTGGAGAACTGGGTCGAGCACGGCACGCCACCGGCGCATCAGGTGGTCACCGATACCGCCGGCGTGCCGGGACGCACGCGGCCGCTGTGTCAGTATCCGGCGTGGCCTAGCTATAACGGCGGGGGCGATGTGAACAGCGCGGCGTCGTTTAGCTGCGTGCAGTAGTTAGCACGCGAGCCGCGCCGCGCGGATCGCTATCGTTGCAACGGCCGCATCAGGCTCTTTGCTGAATGCGGCCGTTCACGGGGTTACGCTCGAATGATCCGGCTATTGCGTGGCACTTGAATGCGCGAGATCGCTCGCCGCGTTGCCGTTCAATTGCGAACGAATCTTCGCGACGACGGGATTAGGCAGAGGACTGTAGTCGAGTGCCTGACTGAACGACTGACCATGCATCAGCGCCCAGTCGAAGAACTTCAGCGTCTGTTGCAGATGCTGTACGTTGTCGGGCTTTGCGAGTACCACCGCATAGGTGGCGCCCATCACGGGCCACGCATCCTTGCCCGGCTGATTGGTCAGAAACTGATACAGCGAACCGGACCAGTCGGCACTAGCCGCCGCCGCATTGAACGTCGCGGTATCCGGTTGCACGATGGCCCCGGTTGCATTGGTCATCGCCGTATAGGTCAAATGGTTCTGCTTCGTAAAGTCCCATGCGACATAGCCGATTGCACCCGGCAAATAGCCGACGTAGGTGGCCACGCCTTCATTACCCTTGCCGCCGATGCCGAGCGGCCAGCGCACGGTGGTCCCTTCGCCGACCCGGCGTTTCCATTCGGGACTGACCTGCGCGAGGTAGTGCGTCCAGATCAGCGTCGTGCCCGAACCATCCTGACGCCTGACCACCGCGATCGGGTTGTTCGGCATTTTTACGTGCGGATTCAGCCGGGCAATCGCGGGGTCGTCCCAGTAAATAATCTTGCCGAGAAAGATGTCGCCGAGTACTTCGCCCGTCAACATCAACTGGCCCGCCTTGATGCCGGGAAGATTCACCACGGGCACGACCGCGCCGATTGCAGTAGGGAATTGCAGCAGGCCATCCCTCTTCAATTGCTCGTCGCTCAGCGAAGCATCGGAACCGGCGAAATCGACTTCATGGGCCATCACCTGCTTGAGCCCGTTCGAAGAGCCCGTGGGGTGATAAACAACCCGGCTTCCGCCGGCCTTGCGGTACTCGTCGGCCCACTTCGCGTAGAGGGGCGCGGCGAAGGTACTGCCTGAGCCGGTCACATCGTCAGCGTGACAGAGGGGCACGCTCATGCCGCAAATCAGACCGGCTGCCAGGATCCTGAGTGGTTTCACGAGCGTCTCCGGTGAGATTGGTGTGGCGCGTTTTGGCGCGCTGACTGCCTCGGCGCCGATCCATGCGACCGATCAGCGTTTTCGGCCAATCAAGTTTTCTTGGCACATTAAGTCGCACCAATGCACGCGAGCGTGTGCTACCACACATTCGACGGCACTTAAGCATGCAAACGAATGGAGACTTTTCAGGAATTTGTGCTAGGCGCGTGCGATTGTCACGGGGCCGTCATAAAGCGACGCGGCTCGTCGAACGGGTTCACTGCACTCTAACCAGCGCTCACGGCTTGCCCGCCTCCTCGAACAGCCAGTCGCGGAACGCGACCAGTCTCGGCAAGCTCGCGCACTCGGGCCGATAGACAACGTAGTAGGCCAGCGGCGAAACGAAGCTGATAGTCGGAAATAGCCTCGTGAGGCGCCCGGCCGCCAGATCGTCGCGCGCCATGACGCTCCGCGCGAGAGCAACGCCGTGGCCCTCGATGGCTGCCTGCAGCACGGCCGCGGAATTGTTGATTTTCATGCCGCGCGTGGTGGCGGCATCCGCCAAACCCGCCTTGCGCATCCACGCCGACCAGGTGGGAAAGCCCGCGCGACTGTCCACCGACAGATCGTGGATCAACGTCTCTCTCAGCAGATCGCCCGGTTTGCGCAGACGCCTCGGCCGGCGCAGCAGTTCAGGCGAGCACACCGGATAGACCTCTTCGTCCATCAGTTTGTCCGCGTTCAGTCCCGGCCATGCGCCGACGCCGTAACGCACACCGATATCGATGCGCTGGGCGACGAAATCGACCGGCTTCAGGCTGGTGTCGAGGCGCACGTCGGTGTCGGGCCATGCGGCCTGAAACCGGTCGATACGCGGCAATAGCCACTTCGCGGCAAAGGCCGGGCTGACCGTCACGGTCAGCGAGCCACTGGCCGAACCCTCGCGCAGCCGCTCCAGGCCCGACGCCAGTCTGTCGAGGCCGGCGCGGATGTCCGGCAACGCGCGCTCTGCCGTGTCGGTCGGGACCAGCCGCGCTCGCCCACTAGTTCCGCGCAGAAATAGCGGCGCGCCGAGCCAATCTTCCAGCGTGCGCACGAGCTGACCAACCGCGGCGGGCGTCACGTTCAATTCGGCCGCCGCCGCGGAAAAGCTCTGGTGGCGAGCGCTGGCCTCGAAGGCGCGCAATGCATTCAGATGAACAGTCGATCTCATCGCGATAAAGTTTTTCTTTCAGCGATGAACACTTTATCTCAGTTGTCCGGTGAAGCAAATCCGCGAAAAATTATGGCTGATTTAGCGATTCTTTCATTTGAATCGGGACCGTATCGAACTCCGATTTTCAATGCCCAGTATGGATAGATTTTCTTCCGGATATCCGAACGGCCCTTCTTCACGCATCACCTGCCGATCGGCAGGCTCACACAGAGAGCGTTTCAACATGAGCAATCAATTCAATGGCAACAAGCTGCTGGTCGTCGGCGGCACGAGTGGAATGGGCTTGCAGACGGCCCGCATGGTTCTCGCCGAAGGTGGCAGTGTGGTGATCGTCGGCAGTCGCCCGGAAAAGACCGAGGCGGCACGCAAGGAGTTGGCGTCGCTTGGCCAGGTTTGGGCGCTCACCGCGAATCTCTCAAGCGACGAGGGACTGGCAGCGCTGCTCAAGCAGATCGACGAACAGCACGCGGACATCGATCTGCTGGTCAATGCCGCGGGCGTGTTCTTTCCGAAGCCGTTCCTCGAACATCAGGATGCGGACTACGACCAGTACATGAAGCTGAACAAGGCGTTCTTCTTCATCACGCAGAAGGTCGCCGCTAATCTGGTCGCGCGAGGCCGTGCGGGCGCGATCGTCAATATCGGCTCGATGTGGGCGAAGCAGGCGATCGCGGCGACGCCATCTTCCGCGTACTCGATGGCGAAGGCCGGTCTGCATTCGCTGACGCAGCATCTCGCGATGGAACTGGCGCCGCGGCATATCCGCGTCAACGCGGTGTCACCGGCGGTGGTGCAAACGCCGATCTACGAAGGCTTTATTCCGAAGGCCGACGTGAACAGCGCGCTGCAGGGCTTCAACGGCTTCCATCCGCTTGGCCGTGTGGGCACTGCGCAGGACGTCGCCGAAGTGGTCACCTTCCTGCTTTCGGAGAAGGCAGGCTGGGTGACCGGTGCGATCTGGGATGTCGACGGCGGTGTGATGGCGGGCCGTAACTGATTCGATCCGCCGGTGTCGCGTTCGTCGCCTTCGTCGCCTTCGTCGCGTTAACTGCCCTCGTGAATCAACTCGACCAGTCGACGGCAGTCCGCGGCTATCCGGCGTTCGTTCAGATTGGTTACGCAAAGCAGCAGTCCCTGTCGCCGTGAAGACTCCACATACCACGGCGAGAGCGGCACGGGCGCCAGACCGGCTTGCAGCGCTCGCGATGCAACGTCTACATCGGATACCGACCCGGGAAGCAAGGTCACGACGGCCGTACCGGCTGTCGCCAGTACATCCATCGAGTTCGGCGCGATGTCGCCGAGGCAACGCAGCAGCGCGTCCCGCCGCGCCGCATACAGACGCTTCATATGACGCAGGTGACGAAGATAATGGCCGTCGCGCAAAAACTCGGCCACCGCGTGCTGCATGAAGGTGGTCGGCGCGGGAATCAGGCACGTGGCGATTTCGCCGAAGCGATGCGCCATTTCAAGCGGCACCACCAGAAAGCCCAGCCGAAGCGCGGGGCTGATGGTCTTGCTGAAGCTACCGATATGTAGCACGCGCCCGTGCTGATCGAGCGATGCAAGCGCGGGCGCGGCGCGTCCTTTCAACTGAAGCTCGCTCAGGTAATCGTCTTCGATAATCCACGCCTCGTTGCGGCGCGCCCATTCAAGCAGCGCAAGCCGCCTCGGCAGCGACATCGCCATGCCGAGCGGTGCCTGCTGCCCCGGTGTCACGACGGCCAGCGCGGCGCCCGCCGAATCGCGGATGCCGGCTTCGACATCGAGCCCATCCGCATCGACCGGCACGGCTTTCACCGTCATGCCGACGAGACCGAGTGCCGCGCGCGTGAGCGGAAAACCGGGATCCTCCATCCATGCCTGCTGACCTTCGATGCCGAGCCCCCGGATCGCGAGACCGAGCGCACCGGCAAAGCCCGCGGTGACGAACACCTGTGAAGGATTGCATCGCAGCCCGCGTGCGACGCCAAGATAAGCCGCGATCTCCTTGCGCAAATCAGGATCGCCACGGGGGTCCGGATAGCCGACTGGGCTCATCGCGGTACGGCGCGCCGCGCGCGTCAAAACACGCGACCACAGCTTGAACGGAAACGCATCCTGCGCGGGCACGCCCATTTGAAACGGCAGCGGCGCCACGCCGAAATCGTGAAAAAGTTCGGGAAAAGGTGGTGTTTCCGGTGAGCCGCCGAGCTTCGCTAGCAAAGGTGGACGATCGGCTACGCGAGTACCCGCAGCCCCCAGGACGACCGCGAACTGCTCGTCGATCAGACGCTCGTAGGCCACACGCACCGTGCCTCGCGACACGCCGAGCTGGGTCGCGAGATCGATCCACGACGGCAGCCGCGCGCCCGCGACAAGCTGCCCGGTCTCTATCGCCTGTCGAATCGCGCGGTAGATCTGGGCAGACAGCGAGGTGCTCGCGGAGCGGTCGAGGCCAATCGGTAAGATCGTCATAGCCGCAATGGTACATTCCGAATGCCCGATCTTGGGGCTGTTTTGTGGTCCGGGAAAAGCGTAGCCTTGTCCGCACGCCCGGCTATTGGTTTCGATCCGAATGCAAGTTCTCGTGTGAGGATTCGGCATTCCAGATGCGATCGAGTCAGCCGGCTTGCACTTGCCGCCGCTAAAGTTCAGACATGATTTGCTGCGCGCACAGCAATCGGACCAAGCGGCCGAAGCGGACGCCTGTCCTCGACGGACAGCGCGACGACGAACCCGATCAAGGAAGATAGAACCGTGGCAACGAACGGAAAGTCCAGCATCCAGATCCCCGATAGCAAATTGGCGCGTGAGGTTACCGAGCTGATTCGCGACACCGAAAGCGAATTGCTTTTTAACCACTCCATTCGCGTGTACTTGTGGGGCGCGCTGCTCGGCGAGCGGCGAAGCATGCGCTTCGATCCCGAATTGCTCTATGTCGCGGCGATGTTCCACGATATCGGGCTGACCTCGATCTATAGCGAGAGCCAGCTTCGTTTCGAAGTGGACGGCGCCAACGCCGCGCGCGACTTCCTGCGCAGCCGTCATATTTCCGAGGCCGACGTCGATAAGGTTTGGGCCGCCGTCGCGCTGCATACGACACCGGGCATCCCCGAACACATGCACGCGGAAATCGCGCTGGTACAGGCTGGCGCGGGAATGGACGTAGCGGGACGGGGCTTCGAGCACTTCACGGACGAACAACGGAACGCGGTAGTCGGCGCCTATCCGCGCGACACCGATTTCGCGCACAAGATGATCGACGAGTTTTATCACGGCATGAAGCATCGACCGGCCAGCACGTTCGGCACCTTCAACGACGATTTCCTGGCTCACAAGGATCCGGGCTTCGAGCGCGTGAACCTGTGCAGTATCATCCTGAACTCGAATTGGGAGCGGTGATCTTCCCGCGCAACGTCTGATCCTTCATTCAGATACAGCTGGCAGGTTTCGCCCCGCACACCTTGAATTTGCCAGCGCGACGATTGCGTGCGTTGCGTCGCATCGCGGTGACTCACGATGAGAAATCTGGATCTGAATCTGCTGCGGGTGTTCGACGCGATCATGCGGGAGCGCAACGTACTGCGCGCGAGCGAAGCGATCAACCTGAGTCCATCGGCGGTCAGTCATGCGCTGTCGCGGCTGCGCGCGTTGCTCGGCGACGAGTTGTTCGTGCGCACTGCCGCGGGCATGGAGCCGACGGTCCGCGCGTTGGAGATGGCACCGCTCGTGCGCGATGCGCTCGTCACGATCGAACGTGCGCTCGGGCCTAAGGAATTCGATCCGGGCAGTACCGATCGCCAATTCTGTATCGCCGCGACCGACTATATGACCGCGGTCGTGTTGCCGCATTTTCTTCGCACCATCTCGGTCATCGCACCGCATTCAAGTGTGATGGTGCTGCCTGCCAGCAGGATCGACCTCACCGCGCAAATCGATGTCGGCCGCGTGGAAATCGCGCTCGGCTCTTTTTCCAGCGTCCCGCATCGGCTTCGCGAACAGGTGCTGTTCGACGAGCAGGACATGATGGTCATCGCCACCGATCATCCGCTCGCCGGCACCAAAATTAGCCTCGACGTGTTCGCGGATCTTCCGTTGCTGGTCGTGTCGACGGGTGGCTCGGAAGAAGGTCTGCTGTCGGAGCGCGGGCTGACCCGCCGCACTGAAATGTTCGATCGCGCCGCATTGATGGCTGCGTTCAATTCGATCGGTAAATCGCCGAAGTTCAGCGTCGTGCAACCGCACTTTCTCGCGATCCCCAGTCTATTGACCGGCAGCGCGACGGCCGCGATCGTGCCGGCCTCGCTGGCAAGGATGTTCAGTCAATCAGGCGCCGCGTATTGCACTGAATTGCCCTGGCAGGCTCCGCCGCGCGCGGTGCAAATGATCTGGCACGAGCGGCACAACCTTGATCCCGGCCACGAATGGTTGCGCGCGATGCTAACGGACGCGGCACGGCAACTACGCTAACGATGCCGGCCTGCATTTCGCGCTCGGCCGCCCTCGTGCACGCACATGCACGTGCAGCGCATGCATTGTCCTTTTACGAAAATTGCACTTCTTCCGGCCAGGTCGGTGGCGTACGCTGTAAGCCAACGCAGCAAAGGAAGACTCTTTACCATGCTTACCGACGATATCGAAGTGGTGCAGGAATTGACTGAACTCGAGCAAATCATGATGAGCCGATTTGCCAACCGGTTTTATCTGGATCGTGAAGTCGATCTCGAAGTTATCACCGGCATTCTCAAATCAGCGCGCTATGCGGGCACCGGCGCGAACGTGCAACCGTGGCGTGTGTATGTAACGGCAGGGCAAGCGAAAGCGACATTGACCAACGCACTCACTCACGCGCATCAAACGCAGCCGAACGAACATTTATCCGAGTATCGTTATCTGCCCGACCCGTTGCCCGAACCGTTCAATTCGCGCCGGCGCGAATTCGGTTCGATCTTCTTCGGCTCTCTTGGTATCGCGCAAGACGACGTTGATGCGCGCGCCGCGAATACCATGCGCAACTGCCGATTTTTCGATGCACCGATCGGTCTGATCTTTACGATCGATCGGCGCCTTGAAAAAGGCAGTTGGCTCGATCTCGGCATGTTCATCCAGAACATCATGCTCGCGGCGAAAGCACGAGGGCTCGACACCTGTACGCAAGAATTCCTGTCGCGCTACCACTCGGTGATCCGCGCGAACCTGCCGCTCGCTGCCGAAGAGATGGTGGTGTGCTCGATGGCCGTCGGTTTCGGCGATCCGGAGTGGGCACAGCGTCGGCCGCAAATGCCGAAGGCTCCGATCGAAGAGTTTGCTTCGTTCCACGGCTTCTAGAATCATGAAGTGAAGCCGCCACGCGTGCCGGAACGCAGTCAGGCAATCAGCGGCCTGCTTCCTTCCGGCATCGTTGATGGACCGCTTTCCGCGATCCGCCGCGCCTTCAGAATCACCGGCATATCGACCATCTTGCCGTCCACCGCAACCGCCGCGCCGTCGCTCGCATCGACCGCCGCGAGCACGCGCCGCGCCCATGCGATCTCCGCATCGCTCCATGCATACGCGCGATGCACCGGCTCCACCTGCTTCGGATGAATGCACAGCTTGCCGCCGAAGCCGAAGCGCCGGCCGCGGCGCGCATCGGCTTCCACCGCAGCGGCATCGGTGATCGTCGTCGATACACCATCCACCGGCGCGCCGATTCCAGCGAGACGTGACGCGAGAACGATCTGCGAGCGAAAGAAATGCAGTTCGTCGCCGTCTCCATCGATGCCGAGATCGATCTGAAAATCGAGCGTGCCGAATGCGACGCGCTGCACACGCGGCGTGCCGCATAGCACCGCGAGGTTCGCCACACCGCGCGCGGTCTCGACGATCGGCAACACGCTCAACGCCGGATGCGCATGCGCGAGCACCGCATCGATCTGCTCACGCGTCTCGGCCTTCGGCAACACGATCCCCGCGACGCCAGGCCGGCCGGCGAGCGCGGCGACATCATCGTTGAACCATGCGGTATCCGAGCCGTTGATGCGCACCCATGCCGCGCGCGATACTCGCGCCGCGTCGGCGGATACAGCGGCTACGACCGACGCGCGTGCCGCCGGCTTTTCGTCGGGCTGCACCGCATCTTCTAGATCGAGAATCACCGCATCCGCGCCGGCAGCGAACGCCTTGTCGAAGCGCTCCGGCCGATTGCCCGGCACGAACAGATACGAGCGCGGCAGCGCGGCGCTCATACCGGCACCGCCGCATGCGAAGTCGCGTCGAACACCGAGCCGACCGGCGTCTGTTCAGCGATATGCCATGCGTTGTCGAGCAATTGCGCCGCTTCGTCTTCGCTCGCCGCGCCTGAAAACGCCGCGAGCCGATGCAGCTTCGCCGCGATCTCATCGCGTGACAGCGTGTTGCCCGGATCGCCCTTCGGTTCATCGACGCGGCCTTCGAGCACGCGGCCATCGGTCGTCGTCACCGTGACCTTGCCGATCCAGCGCGCGGGATACGCGGCATCGACTTCGGCGTCCAACTCCATCGTCACCTTGTCGCGAAACGCGGCGATCTCGCTGGTATCGAAGCCGTGCTCGAATTCAGTCACGCCCGCATAACCATGCTGCGCGACGAGCCCGAGCACCGTGCCCATGTTGAACTTCGCCTGATGCACGGTGCGCGGTGTAACGACCGCGCCGAGCACGTCGATCGCGCCTTGATGCACATGCGTGACAACCTTCGCGATGTCGCGCGGCGCGAGACGATGGGCCTGCACGACGGCCAGCAATGCATCCGCGGCGGGATGCGTATGGCGGCATGCCGCGTGATATTTGAACGATGTCTCCACGGTCGCCCAGCGGCTGCCGAGGCGGTTGACGAGACGCGCGGGATCGGCGTCGCTCGACATGCCCGCGGCCATCCCTTGCGCGCCTTCGAGAATATGCGTCGCGCCCTTGAAGCCGTCGGCGGCAAGTTGCGCGGCCATCAATCCGTTTGCAGCGGCCATCGCGGTATGCAGCTGCTTCGAATCGGCGGCGTCGCGCAGAAACTCCCACAGGCCGCTTGCCTGCGTGCCGGCCGAGCCGAACGCGTCGAGCATCTGCGACGGCGACAAGCCGAGCAGGCGCCCCGCCGTCGCCGCGGCCGCGAGCGTGCCGGCCGTACCGGTGGTGTGAAACACCTTGTAGTGCGAGCGGCCGAGAAATTCGCCGATGCGGATGCCGACTTCATAACCCGCGACCGCCGCCGCGATAAAGTCGCGCCCCGACGCACGGCGCGCCTGCGCGAGTGCCAACGCCACGGGAAACACGACGGTCGCCGGATGAAACACCGAGCCGTTGTGCACGTCATCCTGCTCGGCGAAATGCGATGCCGCGCCGTTGATCATCGCGGCGAAATACGGTGTCGTGCGGCCGCGGTCGATCAGTACTTCGCAAGCGCCGTTGCCATGCGCATCATTTGCCGCCCCACTCGCTTGCCGTGCGAAACGCGCGATCGTCTCGACCGGCCGCGCACCTTTGCCGGCGAGCGCCGAGCCGAGCCAGTCGACATACAGGTTGACGGTACGCTCGACGACCTCGCGCGGAATGCTGTCGAAGTCGAGTTGCGCGGCGAAGCTGGCAAGCGTGAGACTGGGATGATCGTTCATGATCGTCGTGTGCCGGATGGCACCCTCGGTTCGTTCAAACTGCCGGCGTGATCCGTATCGCGCACGCCGGCGCGAAACACACTGCGGCTTCAGATCGCGCCCGCGGCTCGCAGTGCGTCGATGCGTGCGCTGTCATAGCCGAGTTCGCGCAGGATCGCTTCGGTATGCGCGCCGAGCGCGGGCACCGGATCCATGCGCGGCTCGAAGTCGTCCGGCAAGCCGGGCGGTCGCAGGGCAGGCACCGTGCCCATCGCTGTCATGACTTGCTGCCAACGATCGCGTGCCTGCAATTGCGGATGAGCCCATACGTCGGCGAGCGTATTCATCTGCGCATTCGCGATGCCGGCCTGATCAAGTCGTTCGATGACCTGCGCGGCGCTCAGCTTCGCAAACGCCGCGACGATCACCTCGCGCAATGCATCGCGTGCCGCGGTACGTTTCGAATTGGAGGCGAAGCGTTCGTCGGTCGCGAGGTCCGGTTGTTCGAGCACGCGTTCGCAAAAGAGCTTCCATTCGCGCTCGTTCTGCAACCCGAGCATCACGATCTTGCCGTCGCCGGCGGGGAACGGTCCGTATGGATAGATCGTCGCGTGCGCGGCGCCGGCGAGCGCGGGCTGCGGCTGACCGTCGATTGCGTAGTAGAGCGGATACCCCATCCACTCGACCATGCTTTCGAGCATCGACACGTCGATGCGGCAACCGCGCCCGGTGCGTCCGCGTAACAACAGCGCGCTCAGGATGTTCGAATAGGCGTACATGCCCGCCGCGATATCGGCAATCGAGCAGCCTGCTTTCGCGGGCGCACCCGGCGAACCGGTGATCGACAGGAAGCCGGATTCGCTCTGGATCAACAGGTCGTACGCTTTCTTGTCGCGGTACGGGCCGTCAGCACCGTAGCCGGAGATATCGCAAACAATCAGCTTCGGATACTTTTCGCTCAGCGTGTCGTAGCCGAGGCCGAGCCGTTCGGCCGCACCCGGTGCGAGGTTTTGTACGAGCACGTCGGCATCGGCGACGAGCGCGTCGAGAATTTCCGCCGCCGCCGGCTGCTTCAGATCGAGCGAAAGGCTTTCTTTCGAGCGATTGGTCCAGACGAAATGCGACGACAGCCCATGCACGCGTTCGTCATAACCGCGCGCGAAATCGCCGACACCGGGCCGTTCGATCTTGATGACGCGCGCGCCGAGATCCGCGAGTTGGCGCGTGCAGAAAGGCGCGGCAATCGCATGTTCGAGCGTGATGACCTTGATACCGTCGAGTGGTCTCATGTTTTTTGCCAGCAGGTCAGAATGAACGCGGCAGCCCGAGAATATGCTCGGCTACGTACGAGAGAATCAGATTGGTCGAAATCGGCGCGACCTGGTAAAGACGCGTTTCGCGGAATTTGCGCTCCACGTCGTATTCGCACGCGAAGCCGAAGCCGCCGTGAAATTGCAGGCAGGCATTGGCCGCTTCCCACGATGCGTCCGCCGCGAGCAGCTTCGCCATGTTCGCCTGCGCGCCGCATGGCTCGTGCGCGTCGAAGCGGCGTGCCGCTTCGAAACGCATCAGGCTCGCCGCTTCGACATTGATGAACGAGCGCGCGATCGGAAACTGCACGCCCTGGTTCTGCCCGATCGGCCGGCCGAACACTACGCGCTCTTTCGCGTATTCGGTGACTTTGTCGACGAACCAGTAGCCGTCGCCGATGCATTCCGCGGCGATCAGCGTGCGCTCCGCGTTGAGTCCGTCGAGGATGTATTTGAAGCCCTGCCCTTCTTCGCCGATCAGATTCTCGGCGGGAATTTCGAGGTTGTCGAAGAACAGTTCGTTGGTCTCGTGATTGACCATGTTCAGAATCGGCTGCACGGTCAGACCGTGGCCGATCGCTTCGCGCAGATCGACGATAAAGATCGACATGCCCTCGGATTTCTTTTTCACGTCCGCGAGCGGCGTGGTGCGCGCAAGCAGAATCATCAGGTCCGAATGCTGGACACGCGAGATCCATACCTTCTGACCATTGATCACATAACGGTCGCCGCGCCGCTCGGCGGTGGTCTTGATCTTCGTCGTGTCGGTACCGGTGGTCGGCTCGGTCACGCCCATCGATTGCAGACGCAACTCGCCGCTCGCGATCCGCGGCAGATACTTGCGTTTCTGTTCTTCTGAACCGTGCCGCAGCAGCGTGCCCATGTTGTACATCTGGCCGTGACACGCACCCGAGTTACCACCGGCTCGATTGATTTCCTCCATGATCACCGAGGCTTCGGTCAGCCCGAGCCCCGAACCGCCAAACTCCTGCGGAATCAGCGCGGCGAGCCAGCCGGCCTTCGTCAGCGCGTCGACGAATTCTTCCGGATAGCCGCGCGCTTCGTCGATCTTGCGAAAGTACTCGCCGGAAAACTGCTGGCACAAATCGCGCACGGCCTCGCGAATGTCCTGAAACGAATCGTGTTGCGTGGTTTGCATAGTCGAGTCTCGTGGAATTCAGGCGAGTACGGCGGTCGCGCGCATCGTCAGATAGCCTTCGTGGTCCTTGGCCCATAGGTCGATAGTGTTGCCGTCGTCGGAAGGCTTGCCGCATACGGTGAACGGCTGGCCCGCGAAGGTCGGACGCAGCGCGCGAAACGCGAAACTCTGCAATGTCGCGCCCGGCAGTTCTCGACGCACGAGATCGACGAGTAGCGTTGCGATCAGCGGACCGTGCACGACGAGGCCCGGATAACCTTCGACCTGCGTCACGTACGGGTAGTCGTAGTGAATTCGATGGCCGTTGAAGGTCAGCGCCGAGTAGCGGAACAACATCACCGCGTCGGCATCGATCGTGCGGCGCCAGCTTTCGCCTTCGGGCGCGAGTGACGGCTGCTGCGGCCGCGCATCTTCCGGCGGAGCGTCGCGATAGACGATGTCGTGCTCTTCCTCGAGCTTCAGTTCGCCGTTCACTTCGATCGTGTGCTGCACTGTGACGAATACGAGGCGGCCCGAGCGGCCGGTCTTGTCTTCGATATTGGCGATCGTCGACGTGCGCCGCGCGCGTTCACCGACCGCGAGCGGCGCATGAAACGTGAGCCGGCCGCCGGCCCACATGCGACGCGGCAGCGGCACCGGCGGCAGGAAACCGCCGCGCTTCGGATGGCCGTCGGGACCGACTTCGGCTAATGGCGCGACGGGCAGAAAGTACAACCAATGCCATAGCGGCGGCACCGTGTGGCCGCTTTCGTTGCGATCGAGCGTCGCGGCGAGCGCTGTCAGTGGAAATGCGGTGATGTCGTCCTCGTCCACCTGCTGTTTGTCGAGCCAGTCATCGAGCTTCTCTGAGGGTGCGGACATCGGCGAAGTCTCCGGTATGGATGTTGAGCGTTATAGGGTCTTACTATGAACGACACACTGCGATCCGCGAAGTTTGTATTGCCTAATCGGGTCTTTGGCTTTCGTTAAGGCGTGGATCGAAAATGCCGCTTGACCTGGTAGTTTTACCGACGCAACGCGGTGTAAATCGGGCAGATGAAAGGCGGCGTGGCGCAGTCCATACCAATGCCGCCGACGTGGTGCGTTATCGGCTATCCGAGCCGCTATCCGCGCGGCTATTTGAGCCCGAGCCGTTTGGCGAGCCGGTTCAGATTGGCGCGGTCCAACCCCAGCTCGCGCGCGACCGCAGCCCAGTTCCGGTTATTGCGTTCCAGCGCGTCCTGCACGAGGTTTCGTTCGAACTCCGTCACCGCGCTGCGAAAGTCCTTCGTGTCGCTCTGCTGATTCTGTGTGGCCACCGGATTCTGTTCGCCGTCGCTGATGTCGGTCAACGCGAGATCCGCGGCGGTCAGCGTAAGAATGCGGCGGCGGTCGCGATTGGCCGCCAGCACCTTCAACGCGCTGCGTCCAATCAGATGTTCGAGTTCGCGTACATTGCCGGGCCACGTGTAGTGCAGCAACGCGGCCTGCGCGTCGGCCGCGAGACGCAGACTCAACAGACCGAGCCTCGAGCGGTTGTCTTCGAGAAAGAAGCCCGCGAGCAACAGCACGTCGCGGCCCCGCTCGCGCAACGGCGGCACACGCAACGGATAAACGCTGAGCCGGTGATAGAGGTCGGCACGAAAGCGCCCCGCGCGCACTTCTTCGGCGAGATCGCGATTCGTAGCGGCAATCAACCGCACGTCGACTCGATGTTCGTGGTCCGAGCCGATCCGTTGCAACTGGCCGTTCTGCAGCACGCGCAGCAGCTTCGCCTGCACCGCAAGCGGCAATTCGCCCACCTCGTCGAGAAAAATCGTGCCGCCGTCCGCGAGTTCGAACTTACCGCGCCGATCCGCCGACGCGCCAGAAAACGCGCCGCGCACATGGCCGAATAGTTCGCTTTCGACCAGCGTATCGGGCAACGCCGCGCAGTTCAGACTGACGAGCGGCTTGTTCGCACGCGGCGACAGCGCATGAATTGCGTTCGCAACCAGCTCCTTGCCGACGCCGGTCTCACCGGTCACGAGCACGGTCAGATCGCTGCCGGCCACCACTTCGATTTCCTTGACCATGCGGCGATGTGCATCGCTGCTGCCGATCATCTCGCGCCGGCTCTGACTGCTCGCCTGCCGATATGCCTCGGCGCGGCGCTGCGCCTCCTCGCCGTTGCGCGCCAATGCATCGATGCGTTCGACGACGCTGACGGTCGCGGCCGCGAGGCCGAGAAACGCCTGCAACGAGGCCATGTCGAGCGTGTCGAAGCGCGCCGGGTCCAACGCGTCGAGCGTCAGCAAACCCCACGGCTCGCCATGGATAAACAGCGGGCAGCCGAGGCAGTCGTGAACTTCGAGATGTCCGGCCGCCATGCCTTGCACGAGACCGTCATACGGATCGGGCAGATCGGAGTCGGCGGCAAAGCGGGTCGGCTCGGGCCGCGACAGCAGTTGCTGGAAACGCGGATGTTCGGCGACGCGAAAGCGTCGGCCGAGCGTGTCGCTGCTCAGGCCGTCGATCGCGAGCGGCACCAGCGTGTCGCCCTCGAGACGCAGCAGCGCGGCCGCATCGCCCGGAAACAGCGTGCGCAGGCTGCTCAGAAGACGCCGGTAACGCTCGCGGTCGGACAGCTCGCGCGACAGATCGAGGATCAACGGCGTCAGCACGTCGAGCACCGCTTCCGCAGTCAGATTGACTGCGTTATGAGTCTTTTCGACTAGAGTCGAATGAACCATCTCAATCACCAGAGCATTGATTTAATACGATTTTATATTTGGCACGGATTGTGATTATAGAAGCACGTCTGCCGAATCCGCCCTGAACCTTGCAGATAGACAGACTCTCAACGGACTTTCATCAGGACATTCATATGCTATCCGCCGAACACCGCGCCATTATCAAAGCAACCGTACCGCTCCTCGAAAGCGGAGGCGAGGCGCTGACCACGCATTTCTACTCCGTGATGCTCGACGAACATCCGGAAGTGCGTCCGATGTTCAATCTCGCGAATCAGGCCAGCGGCGCGCAGGCGCGCGCGCTGGCCAAAGGCGTGCTGATGTACGCACGTCATATCGATCAGCTCGAACAACTGGGCGGCCTCGTGTCGCAGATCATCAACAAGCACGTGTCGCTCAACGTGCAGCCCGAGCACTATCCGATCGTCGGCAAGTGCCTGTTGCGCGCCATTCGCGAAGTACTGGGCGCGGAAGTCGCGACCGATGCGGTGATCGAAGCGTGGGCCGCCGCTTATCAGCAACTCGCCGATCTGCTGAGCGGACTCGAAGAGAAGATTTACGCCGATCGCGAAGCTGCCCCGGGCGGCTGGCGCGGCACGCGGCTCTTCCGCGTCGCGCGCAAGGTGCGTGAAAGCGACGAGATCACGTCGTTCTATCTGCGTCCCGATGACGGCGGCGAATTGTTCGCGTTTCAGCCGGGGCAGTACATTGGCGTGCGTTTGATCATCGATGGCGAGGAAGTGCGCCGCAACTATTCGCTGTCGGCAATGAGCGATGGCCGCGAATATCGCATTAGCGTGAAACGTGAGCCGAATGGCACGGTGTCGAATTATCTGCATGAGCAGATCAACGAAAACGACGCGATCGAATTGTTCGCGCCGGCCGGTGAATTCACGCTTCAGCCGGGCGATAAGCCGTTGGTGCTGATCAGCGGCGGCGTGGGTATCACGCCGACGATGGCGATGTTGCAAGCCGCGTTGAAGACCAACCGTCCGGTGCATTTCATTCACGCGGCCCGTCATGGCGGCGTGCACGCATTCCGCGGTGCGATCGAGGCACTGGCCGCGCGCCATCCGCAACTGAAGCGCTTCTATTGCTACGAGCAGCGCCGCGCGGGTGATGCCGATGCGCATGAAATCGGCTATCTCGACGAAACGCGTCTGAAGAAGTGGTTGCCGGAAACGCGCGACGTCGATGTGTATTTCCTCGGGCCGGTCGCGTTCATGAAGGCGATCAAGAAAGGGCTGAAGGCGATCGGTGTGCCCGAATCGCAGAGCCGTTACGAGTTCTTCGGGCCGGCTAGCGCGCTCGAATAACACGGCGAGTACGCGTTTTCTTTGAATCGTTGAGAAGCGTCGATGCCGGGGATGAAGTAGCGAACGGCATCGCGCTGCTCAACATGTTCGAAGATTCGCACACGCCTTTTCAATGTGCTTCAGGCGGATCCGGCCTTGTAAACACAGGAGGAAATCCGCCGCCGCCGTGCACTAGTTCTCCCTTCTGCGGCGAAACACCCACCAGCCCGCCAGCCCGGTAAAGCCCGCGACCAGCAAAACCATCACCCAGAAGCCGTTCTTGTTTTCGGCAAGCGGAACCCCGCCGACATTCATGCCGAAGAAACCCGCAACGATATTGATCGGCATTGCCAGCACCGTGACGAGCGTCAGCGTGAACAGCGTGCGGTTGTTCTGCGCGTCGAGGCGCGACGTGATTTCTTCCTGCAGCAATCTGACCCGCTCGATCAACCCTGCCACGTCCGATAGAACGACCGAGAACTCTTCCGTCGATTCGCGCAGATCCTGTACGTCTTCCTGATGAAGCCAACGCGGTGGTTTGGCCAGCAGGCGAAAAATCGCACCGGGTTCGGGGGCGAGCATTCTTTGCAGACGGGTCAGCGTTCGACGCATTGCGCCGAGATCGAGCCGGTTCTGCGTCGGCCGCTGCGACAGGAAACGATCTTCGATGCGGTCGACGTCAGTACTGGTTCGGCGCACGATCTGCACGAGCAGATCCGCCTGGTCGCGCATCAGATGCACCAGCAGTTCGACCGGCGATCTGAATATCTCGCCGTCCCGTACGGATGCGCGCAAGCGGTCGATCGAACGCAATGGCTTCAGACGCGCCGTGACGATGATCCGCTTATGCGCGTAAATCCACAGCGTCGCGATTTCGGACGGGATAAATTCGAGGTTGAACATCACGTCGTTGACGACCGCGCGCAGCGCACCGTCCGCGTGTTCGATCCGTGTCGAATGCGAACCTTCCTTCAGTGCTTCGAAGAACGTTTCCGGCAAATCGAGCTGCGTTCTCATCCAGCGCTCGCTCGCGCTGTGCGCGAGATTGAAATGGAGCCACAGGAATTCGCCGCCGTCTTTCGCAGCCGGGCCCGCGTCATCCTCGTTGTCGCGAAACCATTCGACGACTTCGTCGGCGTCGATCGGCTGCCCCGCAAGCGTCGGCGAAAAACGGAAACCGCAAACCATGCCGGACGAGTCCGCGCCGTAGGTCTGCAATAACAGATCAGATCTCATAGGTCACTCAACGCCTGCTTGCCGAACGGAATCCCTGAGCATAGCGTGGCCGCGTGAAAGAGGGTTAACGCGCGCGCTTTCCGGCGTCGTATTGGCGAATCGCGGTAGCTGGTGTGTCATGACAACGTCATGTGAGCGCGGTAGATGGTGCAGCGGCTGGCCGGGTTATCTGGGCAGCACCGTGCACCCGTCGTTGTGCCCGCGATTTCTGGCCCGTAAACGCAGAAACCCCACCGCATTGGGTGGGGTTTCTGTCTTGAGGGGAGCCTGACGATTACCTACTTTCACACGGGCAATCCGCACTATCATCGGCGTGGAGTCGTTTCACGGTCCTGTTCGGGATGGGAAGGGGTGGGACCGACTCGCTATGGTCATCAGGCATGACGGGTTGCTGCGTCGCTGGGGGTTGGAGTCAACCGGTGAGCGCCACAGCCAATCGGGAAGAAGCGTAAAGGATTCGTGTGTGAATCGTGTTGGGGGGTTGTGTTGGTTCTGGCACAACACTGATCTCAACCGTGCGTCCTGTCACCTCCTGTGGAGGTTCGTATCCCCTTCGGGGATCGGACATCCGTAAGTGCTGAAGCACTAACGGTTGTCGAGACACACCTGTTATAGGATCAAGCCTTACGGGCAATTAGTATCAGTTAGCTCAGTACATTACTGTACGTGCACACCTGACCTATCAACGTCCTGGTCTTGAACGACCCTTCAAGGGGCTTAAAGCCCCGGGGATATCTCATCTCAAGGCGAGTTTCCCGCTTAGATGCTTTCAGCGGTTATCTCTTCCGAACATAGCTACCCGGCGATGCCACTGGCGTGACAACCGGTACACCAGAGGTTCGTCCACTCCGGTCCTCTCGTACTAGGAGCAGGTCCCTTCAAATATCCAGCGCCCACGGCAGATAGGGACCAAACTGTCTCACGACGTTTTAAACCCAGCTCACGTACCTCTTTAAATGGCGAACAGCCATACCCTTGGGACCGGCTACAGCCCCAGGATGAGATGAGCCGACATCGAGGTGCCAAACACCGCCGTCGATATGAACTCTTGGGCGGTATCAGCCTGTTATCCCCAGAGTACCTTTTATCCGTTGAGCGATGGCCCTTCCATACAGAACCACCGGATCACTATGACCTGCTTTCGCACCTGTTCGACTTGTCAGTCTCACAGTCAAGCACGCTTATGCCATTGCACTATCAGCACGATTTCCGACCGTACCTAGCGTACCTTCGTACTCCTCCGTTACACTTTGGGAGGAGACCGCCCCAGTCAAACTGCCTACCATGCACTGTCCCCGATCCGGATTACGGACCAAGGTTAGAACCTCAAACAGATCAGGGTGGTATTTCAAGGACGGCTCCACTGAGACTAGCGTCCCAGCTTCAAAGCCTCCCACCTATCCTACACAGACCGGTTCAAAGTCCAATGCAAAGCTACAGTAAAGGTTCATGGGGTCTTTCCGTCTAGCCGCGGGGAGATTGCATCATCACAAACACTTCAACTTCGCTGAGTCTCGGGAGGAGACAGTGTGGCCATCGTTACGCCATTCGTGCAGGTCGGAACTTACCCGACAAGGAATTTCGCTACCTTAGGACCGTTATAGTTACGGCCGCCGTTTACCGGGACTTCAATCAGGAGCTTGCACCCCATCATTTAATCTTCCGGCACCGGGCAGGCGTCACACCCTATACGTCCACTTTCGTGTTTGCAGAGTGCTGTGTTTTTATTAAACAGTCGCAGCCACCAGTTTATTGCAACCCTTTCACCCTTCTGGCGCAGGCCAGTCAAGCTACAAGGGCGTACCTTATCCCGAAGTTACGGTACCAATTTGCCGAGTTCCTTCTCCCGAGTTCTCTCAAGCGCCTTAGAATACTCATCTCGCCCACCTGTGTCGGTTTGCGGTACGGTCACTGTGAAACTGAAGCTTAGAGGCTTTTCCTGGAACCCCTTCCAGTTGCTTCGCGACCTAAGTCGCTCGCGCCACACCCTTGAATCCTGCGCCCGGATTTGCCAAAGCGCCTTCTCCAATGCAGCGACCGGGACTTCCAACACCCGGACAACCTTCCGCGATCCGTCCCCCCATCGCATTTCACAATGGTGCAGAAATATTAATCTGCTTCCCATCAGCTACGCATTTCTGCCTCGCCTTAGGGGCCGACTCACCCTACGCCGATGAACGTTGCGTAGGAAACCTTGGGCTTACGGCGAGGGGGCCTTTCACCCCCTTTATCGCTACTCATGTCAGCATTCGCACTTCCGATACCTCCAGCACACTTTCCAGTGCACCTTCGCAGGCTTACGGAACGCTCTCCTACCATGCATATAAATATGCATCCGCAGCTTCGGTATATGACTTAGCCCCGTTACATCTTCCGCGCAGGACGACTCGATCAGTGAGCTATTACGCTTTCTTTAAAGGATGGCTGCTTCTAAGCCAACCTCCTGACTGTTTTAGCCTTCCCACTTCGTTTCCCACTTAGTCATATTTGGGGACCTTAGCTGGCGGTCTGGGTTGTTTCCCTCTTGACACCGGACGTTAGCACCCGATGTCTGTCTCCCGTGATTGCACTCTTCGGTATTCGGAGTTTGCTATGGCGTAGTAATCCGCAATGGACCCCACAACCATGACAGTGCTCTACCCCCGAAGGTGATACACGAGGCACTACCTAAATAGTTTTCGGAGAGAACCAGCTATTTCCAGGTTTGTTTAGCCTTTCACCCCTATCCACAGCTCATCCCCTAACTTTTCAACGTTAGTGGGTTCGGTCCTCCAGCACGTGTTACCGTGCCTTCAACCTGGCCATGGATAGATCACCTGGTTTCGGGTCTACACCCAGCGACTGGACGCCCTGTTCGGACTCGCTTTCGCTACGCCTGCCCTAATCGGTTAAGCTTGCCACTGAATGTAAGTCGCTGACCCATTATACAAAAGGTACGCCGTCACCCCTTGCGAGGCTCCGACTGTTTGTATGCATGCGGTTTCAGGATCTGTTTCACTCCCCTCCCGGGGTTCTTTTCGCCTTTCCCTCACGGTACTGGTTCACTATCGGTCGATCACGAGTATTTAGCCTTGGAGGATGGTCCCCCCATCTTCAGACAGGATTTCACGTGTCCCGCCCTACTTGTCGTACACCCAGTTCTTTCCCGCTGTTTTCGTCTACAGGGCTATCACCTGCTATGGCCGCACTTTCCAGAGCGTTCGACTAACAATGAGAATAAAGAGTACAGGCTGATCCCATTTCGCTCGCCACTACTTTGGGAATCTCGGTTGATTTCTTTTCCTGCGGTTACTTAGATGTTTCAGTTCACCGCGTTCGCTTCACGTAGCCTATGTATTCAGCTACGGATACCTCATAAGAGGTGGGTTTCCCCATTCGGACATCTCCGGATCAATGCTCGTTTGCCAGCTCCCCGGAGCTTTTCGCAGGCTACCGCGTCCTTCATCGCCTGTGATCGCCAAGGCATCCACCACATGCACTTGTTCGCTTGACCCTATAACGGGTATGTCTCATCTCGAGACGCACTCGCTACAGGTTGAGTATTCGTGTTGCGCCGTATTCCAAAGCGATCTTTCGATCACTTAAAAATACATCGATACAATCACAACCCTGATTCACCTACTCACGCACCCATCTCTAAGTACGCTTTCGTGAATCTCTTTACTACTTCTTCCTGATTGTTAAAGAACGACAGCCGATTATGAGTTGCCTCATATCGCTCTGACTGGCTCAATCGCCAATGCGAAGTACTCAGCATCGCTTCATGCTGAACCCTTGGCATTGAGGATTGGTGGAGGATGACGGGATCGAACCGACGACCCCCTGCTTGCAAAGCAGGTGCTCTCCCAGCTGAGCTAATCCCCCAGTCATGCAACAGACAGATACCTCATCCGTTCAGCCCCAGCGGGTCTTCAGCCAGCACCACAGACAGGCACTGGTGGGTCTGGATGGATTCGAACCATCGACCCCCGCCTTATCAAGACGGTGCTCTAACCGACTGAGCTACAGACCCCTGAGTCTGTCTGATCTTCTTCTAACTACAGCCGATAAGCGTGAGCGCTTCGATGTCAGAACACGCGGGCTCTGGAAAGGAGGTGATCCAGCCGCACCTTCCGATACGGCTACCTTGTTACGACTTCACCCCAGTCATGAATCCTACCGTGGTGACCGTCCTCCTTGCGGTTAGACTAGCCACTTCTGGTAAAACCCACTCCCATGGTGTGACGGGCGGTGTGTACAAGACCCGGGAACGTATTCACCGCGGCATGCTGATCCGCGATTACTAGCGATTCCAGCTTCACGCACTCGAGTTGCAGAGTGCGATCCGGACTACGATCGGTTTTCTGGGATTGGCTCCACCTCGCGGCTTGGCAACCCTCTGTTCCGACCATTGTATGACGTGTGAAGCCCTACCCATAAGGGCCATGAGGACTTGACGTCATCCCCACCTTCCTCCGGTTTGTCACCGGCAGTCTCCCTGGAGTGCTCTTGCGTAGCAACTAGGGACAAGGGTTGCGCTCGTTGCGGGACTTAACCCAACATCTCACGACACGAGCTGACGACAGCCATGCAGCACCTGTGTTACGGCTCCCTTTCGGGCACATCCACCTCTCAGCGGACTTCCGTACATGTCAAGGGTAGGTAAGGTTTTTCGCGTTGCATCGAATTAATCCACATCATCCACCGCTTGTGCGGGTCCCCGTCAATTCCTTTGAGTTTTAATCTTGCGACCGTACTCCCCAGGCGGTCAACTTCACGCGTTAGCTACGTTACCAAGCCAATGAAGGCCCGACAACCAGTTGACATCGTTTAGGGCGTGGACTACCAGGGTATCTAATCCTGTTTGCTCCCCACGCTTTCGTGCATGAGCGTCAGTATTGGCCCAGGGGGCTGCCTTCGCCATCGGTATTCCTCCACATCTCTACGCATTTCACTGCTACACGTGGAATTCTACCCCCCTCTGCCATACTCAAGCCCGCCAGTCACAAATGCAGTTCCCAGGTTAAGCCCGGGGATTTCACATCTGTCTTAACGAACCGCCTGCGCACGCTTTACGCCCAGTAATTCCGATTAACGCTCGCACCCTACGTATTACCGCGGCTGCTGGCACGTAGTTAGCCGGTGCTTATTCTTCCGGTACCGTCATCCTCCAGAGGTATTAACCCCGAAGTTTTCTTTCCGGACAAAAGTGCTTTACAACCCGAAGGCCTTCTTCACACACGCGGCATTGCTGGATCAGGGTTGCCCCCATTGTCCAAAATTCCCCACTGCTGCCTCCCGTAGGAGTCTGGGCCGTGTCTCAGTCCCAGTGTGGCTGGTCGTCCTCTCAGACCAGCTACAGATCGTCGGCTTGGTAGGCCTTTACCCCACCAACTACCTAATCTGCCATCGGCCGCCCCTTGAGCGCGAGGTCCGAAGATCCCCCGCTTTCCTCCACAGAGCGTATGCGGTATTAATCCGGCTTTCGCCGGGCTATCCCCCACTCCAGGACACGTTCCGATGTATTACTCACCCGTTCGCCACTCGCCACCAGGATTGCTCCCGTGCTGCCGTCCGACTTGCATGTGTAAGGCATGCCGCCAGCGTTCAATCTGAGCCAGGATCAAACTCTTCAGTTCAAACCTGTTACTGTTTTTCGGTTTCGTTAGAAACCGGTCGCTCACTCAACGTACTGACGATGATCAGCCTGTCTTTCAACAGGCAAACCTTCCTTCAATTACTGTGTGAGGCTTCTGATACTTTTGCCATCGCCGGCCCCGAAGAACCGGCTGCGCATTCCGCATCAAGCGCCCACACTTATCGGCTGTTAGTTTTTAAAGAACATTTGCTTGAAAGCTCTGCTTTCTTCGCGTCCGTCATCAAACGGGAGGCGAATTATGCGATGCGGCCTGTACCCCGTCAACCCCTTCTGTCATTTATTTTTCAAACAATTGTGGAGCACAAAAAATAAGCACTCTCGGAAAGAGACGCAAATGAGCTGAACATCTCACTCGCTCGAGCCGAGAAGAATTGAAGGAGTGTCGGAAGAAAAGGCCCACTGGCAATGAAGCTGGCAGCCGCGCGCACACTGACTCATGCGAAGCACACCCGTACTGGAGAGATGCAATGCAAAAGTACTGCCAGTCAGAAAAGCACAAGAAGTACTCTGAAGTACTCAATCGGAGGAAGCATGAAAGCTATTCCGCAGACTTTTCCACAGAAAATGGGAACAAGCCTGTGGATAACCGCTCCACAACCGCGCCAAGCACTTGAAATAAAAAGGTTCTCGCTCACTGCGAGCAAAGCGTGACCGCCTGCGCAATCACGCTTCGCTATCAACCTCATGCCGACTTAATCACCACGCGTGCATTCGTACGCATCAACGCGCTGCGCTCGACCAGCGCGCCGAACAGCAGCCCGATCGTCGTCCACATGATGACCTGCATGCCGATCGCCGCGACCCGGAATTTCCACAGCAATACCGCGGGGAACGTCGCGGGCACTTCGTTGATGACGGGCATCGACAACTGCACGGCCGCGATAATCACGACGAACACGAGCCCCGCGACAATCGATCCGTTCCACGCGCCCAGCTTCGCGACCGCACGGCGGCGCACCTTCAGCGAAAACACCATCGTCGCCAGCGAAATCGCAATCATCAGAAAGAACAGACCCGTGCGCGTGCCGATCGTCTCCGGGTCACCGACCGAAGGTGGATTGGCCGGATACTTGATATTCGGCACGATCACCAGCGTAATAAACGCGCCGAGCGCGAGCCACGCGGACAACGCGCGCACACTCAATGCGCCCACCCGTCCATATGCGTATGCGAACACCAGCGAGAACAGTCCGCCAAACGCCACGCCATACGCGACCACGCCGGTCAGCAGGCCGAAACCGGCTTGCGTCTCGCGACTCACGAGTTCGGGTTCGGGTGCCTCGCCGCGCGCGGCGGCGGCTTTCTCTTCGAATGAAATGGCCTGATCGACCTGCGGTTCGCCCACGATTCGCGCGAACGTGAACGTGAGCAAGCCCGCGACGATGCCCGCGAGCATCCCGCGCACCAACAATTTGCCTACCATGTCAGGCTCCGTTAGTGGCAGGGGAAGCCGAGCAGATGGCGGCCGTCGTGTACGAACTCATGCACGTACATACCCGGCACGAGCGACGTGGCACCCTCTTCCGCACCAACGAAGTAAAGCGCGAGCAACAACAGCAAACCGCCGAACACCACCCACGGCAGCAATTCGCGCAAAGGGATCGGTGTGGGCTGGGCTGCTGGCTGCGCAGCGGGATCGAAAACAGCTTCGGTCATGATGGACATCTCCTGGGGTAACGCGCCCCGAAAATAGATTGCTAGGGAATGGTGCGAAGCTCAGGTCTGGCTTTCGGCTGTTTTGACTTGCAATGCCGATTACAGTGGCGCGACCGCGCCGGGCTCTCACCGGCTTCCGTGCTTCGCAGCGCCACCATTCTACGCGCTAAACTCCAGCGGCCGTGATAGCTTCATCGACGTTCGCGGCCTGCTGGCGAAGCCGTCAAGCCGGGCAGCACAGCAATCTGAAAACACACAATGGATACGCGACTGCTACTGATAAGCCGCGCGGCGACGCCCGCGCAGCGCGCGGGACGCTTCCCCGCCGACGACCCGCTCGACGCACGCGGCCGCGCCGAAGCCGAAGCCGCGCGCGCACGTCTTGCACTTCCCACTGACGCCATCGCATTCGTGAGCCCGGCCGTCTGCGCACGCGAGACCGCCGCGGCGCTCGGCCTCGTCGCAGCGTCTGTCGATGCGTTGGCGGATATGAACTACGGCGACTGGCGTGGAAGACGTCTCGCGGAGATTGTCGCCGAAGCGCCGCGCGAACTCGCCGCGTGGACGCGCGAGCCCGACGCAGCGCCGCCCAGTGGAGAGTCGTTCAGTCAGCTCGTGCGGCGAGTCGGCACATGGCTCGACACAGCGGAGCTAAATGACACCGCAAGCAATGCGGCAAACGAGGAAAGCGGGCAAAGCGAAGCGAAGCCCGACACATCGACCCACGTACGCACGATAGTTGCCGTCACACACGCTCCGTTGCTGCGAGCCGCAATCGTGTACGCGCTCGGCGCATCGCCGGCGGTGTTTTCGCGCATCGAGATCGCGCCGCTATCGGTCGTCGAATTACGCCGCTCGCGACGCGGCTGGACATGGTGGCCTGCCGCTATCGTTTGAAGAAGTCAGCCGATGCAGCGTGGCCGCCGCAAAAAAACGCAACGGCGACGCAACGCGCAACCTCACGACAAACACCTTCCACGCCCCACCCGCTACTTCCCCGACACCACGAGCCGCAATCGATTTGCGCCCTGCGGCGTCAACGTGATCTCGGTGCGTCGGTCCTTCGCGCCGAGATAAAAGTGCTGACGTGCCGGCGAATTCTGATCATGCGTCGCATCGGGTAGACACGACGCGATATCGGCGGCCACCGCCTGCAACGCGTCGACGTTCGAGCCGGCCGCCTGATGCGGCGTCCACGAACATTGGAAACCGTGCTGCGCGGTCGCGCATTGCGCGTCATCGCCATAGGGTTGCGCGACACCTTTGCCATCGTCGGGCGATAGTGACGCGAAGCCGTCGGGCGCGGCAGCCACGATCCGTTTGAGCGCGGCGCAGGGGCGCGGCGAATCGTCGGCGGACGCACTGCACGGCAACAGCACGCACAACGATGCCGTGGCCAGCGCGAGAGCAGAGAGTCGATACGGTCTCATGTTCGGCGTGAAGGTTTGAAGTTAGAAAGTTTGAAACGCGTCGGCGGTATGTCGCTCGCGCTACGAAAGATGCGAAAGGCGTGAGGTACGGAACGTGCAGAAGACCTCGAACCGACAACAGCACGCTACATGCCACACGTGTCCACGTAACCGCTAGCGCCCAGCCGCCAGTCGGCACGCAAATTGCGTGTCCACTCCGCCCCACGGAAGTCACCGCCCATTGGCGGCCCGTAGACGCAACCGAGGACGCCCTACTCACAATTGCCATACGCGCCCAAAAATCATGTCGACCACACATGCCACCCCGGCCGCCCGTCTTGCCTCGGGCATCGAAGGAATCGATGACATTCTCGGCGGCGGTTTCACGCCGAACCGCATGTACCTGGTGGAAGGCTCACCCGGCACGGGTAAAACCACCCTCGCGTTGCAATTCTTACTCAAGGGCCTCGAAGAAGGGCAATCGGGCCTCTACATCACGCTGTCCGAAACGCGTGCCGAGCTGCTTGCGATCGGCGAGAGCCACGGCTGGGATCTGAGCCGTTTTACGATCCTCGAACAGATGCCCGAGCAGGGGCTCGAGCCGCAGTACGAGCAAACCGTGTTGCATCCGGCCGAAGTCGAACTCGGTGAAAGCATCCGTAACGTGATCCAGCAGGCCGACCGGTTGAAGCCCGCGCGCATCGTGCTCGACAGTCTTTCCGAATTGCGGCTGCTGTCGGAGAATCCGCTGCGCTATCGCCGGCAGATTCTCGCGCTCAAGCGCCATTTTTCGACGCGCGAATGCACGGTGCTGCTGCTCGACGATATGTCGTCCGATCCGGCCGGCGTGCAACTTCATAGCATCGTGCATGGCGTAATCCGGCTCGACAACGTCGCGCACGATTACGGCGGCAACCGGCGCCGGCTGCGCGTCGTCAAGATGCGCGGCATCAAATTCCGCGAGGGCTTCCACGACTTCACGCTGGACACGGGCGGCCTGCGCGTCTACCCGCGCCTCGTCGCGGCCGAGCATCACAGCGACTTCGGGACGCGGCCGGTCAGCACCGGCACGCCGGGGTTCGACACGCTGCTCGGCGGCGGCCTGATCCCCGGTACGAATGCGCTCGTGATCGGTCCGTCGGGGGTCGGCAAGACCACCACGGTGGTGTCGTGTCTGATCGCGGCGCTCGCGCGCGGCGAGCGCTGCGCCTACTACGTGTTCGACGAAACACTCGCTACGTTGATGGGCCGCTGCGCGGCGCTCGGCATGCCGCTCGAACCGCATATCGAAAGCGGCCTGCTGCGGCTGCGCCAGATCGATCCGGCGGAAATCTCGCCGGGGCAACTATCGAACGACGTGCGCTACGCAGTCGAAGAACAGGGCGTGCGCTACGTCGCGGTCGACAGCCTGAACGCGTATTTGCAAGCGATGCCCGGCGAGCGCTATCTGCTGCTGCATATGCATGAACTGCTCGGTTATCTGAACCAGCAAGGCGTGATCACGATGCTGGTGCTCGGCCAGCATGGCGTGATCGGCGAAGTGCAAACCGACATCGACATCAGCTATCTCAGCGACGTGGTCGTGCTATTCCGCTACTTCGAGCATCACGGCGAGGTGCTGACGGCGGTGACCACCGTGAAGAGCCGCGCGAACGAGCATGAGCACACGATCCATCAGTTCCGGCTCGGCGCCCAGGGTGTCGAGGTCGGCGAAGCGCTGCGCGACTTCGAGGGAATACTGTCAGGCTTGCCCGCGTATCGCGGCAGCACTGCAATGCTCGGCGCGTCGAGCGCGCTCATCGATACATCCGGACACTAGACCATGGAACAGCGCGTCCTGATCCTCGCGCCGTTCGGGCGAGATGCCGATGTGATCGCGGCGGTCCTGCACAACGACGCGCGCGAGTGCATGGCATGCGGCGACGCCGGCGCGCTCGCTACCCAGCTGGACGCCGGCGCCGGCACCGCGCTGCTCACCGAGGAAGCGCTCGCGAACGGACATGCAATGAACCTGTTCGCGTGGCTCGAACGGCAGCCCGCATGGTCGGACTTTCCGTTTATCTTGCTCGCCGCGCCGAGTCTCTCCCGCCGCTCCGCACGCGGACTCGAGGTACTGGAGCGGCTCGGCAACGTGGTCGTGCTCGAACGTCCGCTCAATTCGGAGACGTTGCGCCGCGCGGTCACGTCGTCGTTGCGAGCGCGCTCGCGACAATACGAATCGCGGCGCCTGCTGTCCGATCGCATCGACGCGCAGAACGCGCTCGTGCAACTGAACGATTCGCTGGAGAGCCGCATATCCGCGCGCACGCACGAACTCGCATCCGCCAACAACCGCTTGATGGCCGAGATCCACGAACGCGCGAAGGTACAAGCAGTGCTCGTGCAGTCGCAGAAGATGGAAGCGCTCGGTCAGTTGACCGGCGGCATCGCGCACGACTTCAACAATCTGCTGAACGTGATCATGGTCAACGCGGAGCTGATCGCGCGCGTGAGCAGCGACGAGCGCATCCGCGGCATGGCGACCACCGTCAAACGCGCGACCGAACGCGGCGCGAAACTGACGGGCCAGTTGCTGACCTTCTCGCGCAACAGCAATCCCGATCTGAAAGCAGTCGATGTGGCCGCGCTGCTGCAAGGCATGCGCGACATCATCGCGGTATCGCTCGGCTCGGGTATTCGCTATAGCAACGAATTCGAGCGCAGCGAAATGTGGACGCAGGCCGATGCCAATCAGCTCGAACTCGCGGTGCTCAATCTCGCGATCAACGCGCGCGATGCGATGCCAGCCGGCGGCGAGCTCGACATTCGCGTAAAGACGCATGACGCCCCCGATGAAACGCTGCGGCAAGGCCGTTACGTGGTGATCGAAGTCACCGATACCGGCTCGGGCATCCCGCCGGAAGTCGTATCACGCGTGTTCGATCCGTTCTTCACGACCAAGCCAGTCGGCAAAGGCACCGGGCTCGGCCTGAGCCAGGTGTACGGCATCGCGCGGCAGGCGGGCGGCGCCGCGCGCATCTTCAGCGAGGAAGGCGTGGGCACCACGGTGCAGATCTGGCTGCCATGGCGCGAGCGCGTGGCGAGACCGATCGAGGCGGAAGCCGGCGCCGAAGCAAGCGCCACCGGCGACAAACACGTACTCGTCGTCGAAGACGACGGCGAAGTGCGCGCAATGCTCGTTGAATCGTTGCGCATGCTCGGCTATACAGTGACCGAGGCCGCCGACGGGCAAACCGGCCTGCAGCATTTGCGCGACAACCATCCCGATCTGCTGATGGTCGATTTCGCGATGCCCGGCATGAACGGCATCGACGTGATCTCCGAAGCCCGCAAGCTGCGCGCCGATTTGCCGGTGATACTCGCAACCGGCTACGCGGACGTCGATATCACGGGTCTTGCAGTCAAGCGTTGCACGATCCTGCGCAAGCCGTTCCAGCTCGACGATCTGGCGCGCACGGTGCGGCTCGTGCTGGCGGCATGAAGTTGGCTACATAAAGTTGGCCACATAAGGCGCGCAATGCACGAGCCAACAAGACTGTAAGCAAACGCAGCCGGCGCCGATTTAACGCCACTGTCGCATTCGTACCGCACACTTCGCGGGCACGGTAGTCATTTCCGATTCAATAGTTTGCTAACGAATCTTTTGGAAATACAATACCGGCCATGTCGAATCTCGAGGCCTTGCGCCGCACCGTCAGCAGCACGCTGGTCGTCGCCGCCAGAAAATGGCGGCGCACGAGTCATGACGTGCTGTCGGCATTCAATGTTTCGGAAGCGTGCGCGACGCCGCTTCTGATCGCCAGTCGTCTCGGCTCGGCGGTGCGTCAGGTCACGCTCGCGGATCACGTGGGTATCGAAGGGCCGTCGCTCGTGCGGCTGCTCGACCAGCTATGCGCGGCCGGCCTGATGCGCCGCGACGAAGATCCCGAAGACCGCCGCGCGAAAACCGTCGTGCTGACCGATGAAGGCCGCGCCGTCACCGCGCAGATGGAAGAGGAACTGGTTACGTTGCGCGCGCAAGCGCTTAAGGGTGTATCGCGCGGCGATCTGGAAGCCGCGTTGCGGGTGTTCGCGGCATTTACGTCGGACGAGCCGGCAAAGCGCGACAGCACGGTGAAACGCGCGGCGCCGGAAAAACGCGCACCGCGCGCGGCCAAAACCGGCCAGGTTCGCAAAACCAGCGCAACAGCCAAAGTCACCGCCAAACCCACCGCCAACACCGCCGCCAAACCCCGCCGCACTGCTACAGCAAGCAAGTCCACCAAACGCGGCGCCCGCGCAACGGCATCGCACAACGCCGAATCCGCGTAACGGTTTATGGTCTATCCCACCCTTCGCGACTGGCTGTTCTCGGTCAAGACTTTCGCGGCCGCGATGCTCGCGCTGTACATCGGCCTTGCGTTCGAATTGCCGCGGCCATACTGGGCGATGGCCACCGTGTACATCGTGTCGAATCCGTTCGTCGGCGCGACCCGTTCCAAGGCGATCTATCGCGCGCTCGGCACCGCGCTCGGCGCGGCCGGCGCGGTGCTGCTGGTGCCGCCGTTCGTCGAATCGCCGTATCTGTTCAGCGTGATCGTCGCGACATGGGTCGGCACGATGCTTTACTTCGCGGTGTCCGACCGCACCGCGCGCAGCTATGTGTTCATGCTGTCCGCCTATACGATGCCGATCATCGCGCTGCCGTCGGTGACGAATCCCGCCGGCATCTTCGATCTCGCGGTCAGCCGCACCGAGGAAATCACGCTCGGCATCGTGTGCGCGAGCATCGTCGGCAGCGCGCTGTTTCCGAGCCGGCTCGCGCCGACCATCATCGAGCGCACCGACGCATGGTTTCGCGATGCGGCGTTCTATGCGAGCGAAACGCTGTCCGGCCGCATCGCGAGCACGGCGATCTCGGGCGCGCGGCAGCGGATCGCCAGCACCATCAACGGTCTCGAACTGCTGCTGAGCCAGTTGGCCTACGATCACACGCGGCCCGACGTGCTTGCGCGCGCACACGAACTGCGCGGACGCATGCAGTTGCTGCTGCCGATGATGTCATCGCTCGCCGACCCGCTGCTCGCGCTCTACAACAACGGCAAGGACAGCTGGCCCGAAGGGCTCGACGCGCTGCTCGCCGATGTGATCAAGTGGTTCAACCAGCCGCTGCCCGCCGTCAGCGAGGGCTATCACCCGGACGAAACCGCCAACGCGCTGCGCGAACGCATCGCCGTGATGCGTCCGCCCGCCGCCGCGCTCGCGCACTGGGATGGCGCGCTGCTATCGAACGCGCTGTGGCGCCTGAAGCAGGTGATCGACGTGTGGCAGGACTGCCGCTCGCTGCGCATCATCATCACGCGCGAGGAAGGGTCGTGGCGGCCGCACTTCCGTCACTGGCGGCTCGGCGGCACCGAGCGCTTCTACGATCGCGGCATGATGCTGTTCGCGACGGTGTCGGCGGGCGCCGCGGTGATCCTCGCGTGCGTGCTGTGGATCAGCTCGGGCTGGAACGACGGTGCGAGCGCGGTCACGCTCGCGGCAGTGGCCTGCTGCTTCTTCGCCGCGCTCGACGAACCCGCGCCGCTCGTGTTCCGCTTCTTTCTCGCGACCGGCGTCAGCGTGGTGGCCGCGGGTCTTTATCTGTTCGTCGTGCTGCCGCAGGTGCACGACTTTCCGATGCTGGTGATCCTGTTCGCGGCGCCGTTCATTCTGGTCGGCACGCTGATTCCGCGTCCGCAATTCAACATGGTGACGGTGCTGGTCGCCGTGAATACCGCGACATTCATCAGCATTCAGGATGCTTACGACGCAAACTTCCTGACGTTCATGAACGCGAATCTCGCGGGCCTCGCCGGCCTGCTGTATGCGTATCTATGGACTCGCGTGACGCGCCCGTTCGGTGCCGAACTCGCCGCGGCGCGGCTGTTGCGTTCGAGCTGGGCCGACGTCGCGCTCACCGCGTCGACCGAGCCGATCGAGGATCCGCGCAATCTCGCCGCGCGCATGCTCGACCGTCTGATGCAACTGATCCCGCGTGTCAGCGCCACCGACGATCATCGTCATCCGTCGATCGAAAGCTTCCGCGATCTGCGCATCGCATTCAATGCGCTGGACTTGCGGCGCCTCATGCGCAAGCTCAGCGGCGAAGTGCCGGATGCGATCGAGCATGTGCTCGATGGAGTGCGTACATACTACGAAAGCTGTATCAACAGCCATCGGCGCGAGCCGGTGCCGGCAAGTCTGATGGCGTCGATCGATCGAGCCGTCGCGCGCGTGACCGTGCAAGGGCTCGCGAATGCCGCGACGCCGACCGAGACCTCGCCGACTTCCGCGCGCCAGTTGCGCGATGCGCTGCACGCGCTGGTCGGCTTGCGTCTTTCGCTGTTTCCGGCCACGCTCACGAAACCGACGCCGACCGAACCGGAGGCCGCCACGTGACCACTCCTGTCGTTCGTCCCGCCGTTTACGCTTTCGCGCGTGCGTTTGCGCAACCCACTCCATCCCTTTCCAGTTCCCGCGATGATCGGTGAAATCGATATCTTCGGCGTATTCGTGCCGTCCGTGCTGGTGCTGATGTTGGTCGCGTATCTGATCAACCTCGCGATCCGCACGGTGCTCGCGTACGTCGGCTTTTACCGCTTCGTCTGGCATCGCTCCGTCTTCGATCTCGGCATCTACGTGCTGGTGCTGGGCCTTGTCGTCGTCGTTTCGCACAAGCTAATAACGTGAAAAAAACCTGGTTCTCCGTCGGTCAGATCCTGCTGACCCTGATCGTCGTCGTGATCGCAGCACTCGTGCTGTGGAAACTGGTCGCCTATTACATGTTCGCGCCATGGACCCGCGACGGTCACGTGCGCGCCGACGTGATCCAGGTCGCGCCGGATGTCTCGGGGCTGATTTCCACGGTCGACGTCGCCGACAACCAGCAGGTCAAGCAAGGCCAGGTGCTGTTCGTGATCGACCAGGCGCGCTACACGCTCGCATTGCGCCAGGCCGAAGCGACCATGCTGCAACGTAACGCGACACTCGCGCAGGCGCGCCGCGAATACGCGCGTAATCAGAAGCTCGGCAACCTCGTCGCCGCCGAAGTACTCGAAGAAAGCCGCTCGCGCGTCGAAGCGGGTGAAGCCGCGCTTGCGGAAACGAAAGTGGCAATCGACACCGCTCGGCTCAATCTCGAACGCGCGACGATCAAAAGCCCGGTCGACGGTTATCTGAACGACCGCGCGCCGCGCGTCGGCGAATTCGTCGCGGCGGGCCGCGCGGTGGTGTCGGTGGTCGACATGCATTCGTTCCGCGTCGACGGCTACTTCGAGGAAACCAAGCTGCGCGGTATCGACATCGGCCAGCCGGTCGATATCACCGTGATGGGCGAGCCGACGCCGCTGCGCGGACACGTGCAGAGCATCGTCGCCGGTATCGAGGACCGCGACCGCACGCAGGGCTCGAACCTGCTGCCGAACGTGAACCCGGCGTTCAGCTGGGTGCGGCTCGCGCAACGCATTCCGGTGCGCGTCGCGCTCGATGAAGTCCCCGCTGATTTCCGCATGATCGCCGGACGCACGGCGACGGTGTCGGTGCGGGATCTGTCGCCGGTCAGAAGGCGGCCAGTGTCGGGCACGGGCGCGGCTTCGGGCAGCGTGGCGGCTTCGGCTGCTGCCGTAGCACCGGGGTCGGCGGTCGCTTCCGGTTCCGCTGCGTCGGCCGCGGCTTCGTCGGGCGCGTCGCAATGAAACTCGCACGCACCTTGTCTTCGCTGCCACGGCTGCCCGCGCGGTTGCCGTTGCTGCCGATGTTGCCGCTATTGCCGCTGGCGATTGCGTTGAGCGGCTGCATCAACGTCGGCCCCAACTACACCGTGCCGAAGCAGGCGCTCGTCAACGCGCCGCTTGCCAACGGAGAGATCGAAGGCGCCGATCCGAAGCTGACGTCGACGCTGAACCCACCGGCCGTCTGGTGGAAGCTCTACGACGATCCGGTGCTCAACAACCTCGTCGACGAAGCACTGAAGTCGAATACCAATCTGCGCGTCGCGGCTGCAAATCTCGCCCGCTCGCGCGAAGCGCTCGGCGTCGCTCAGGCACAGGGCGGCTTTTCGGGTAAAGCGTCGGTCGCCATCGAACGCGCGCAGGAATCGGCCGAACAGTATCTGCTGTTCGAGAAATTGCCGGTCGCGAACGAAGGCGACATGGGCATCAGCATCGCGTACGAATTCGATCTGTTCGGCAAGCTGCGCCGTGGCGTCGAAGCCGCGCAGGCAGACGCCGAGGCCGTCGAGGCGGCCGGCGACATCGCACGCATCACGGTGGTCGCGGACGTGGTGCGCGCATACGTCGAGCAATGCTCGGCCGCCGAGGAATTGCGTATCGCGCAGCAATCGCTCGCGCTGCAGAAACAGCGCGTGGACGTATCGCGCCGGTTGCGCGACGCGGGCCGTGGCAACCAGACCGACGTGACGCGCGGTCAGACCCAGGTCGAAAATCTCGCCGCGGATATCCCGCGCTATATGGCGCGCCGCAAGATCGCGCAATACCAGCTCGCGGCGCTGCTCGCGCGCGCGCCGTCCGATCTGCCGCCGGCCGTGCTAGCGTGTGACCGGCTTCCGCAGCTTCATCAACCGATTCCGATTGGCGACGGCACCGCGCTGCTCCGTCGCCGCCCGGATATCCGCGAAGCCGAGCGTCAACTGGCGGCGGCGACCGCGCGCATCGGCGTCGCGACCGGCGCACTGTATCCGACCGTCAGCATCGGCGCGTCGGCCGGCTATACCGGCATTCTCGAAGACATCCCCACGCTGCCGACCGCGCGCTGGGCGTTCGGCCCGCTGATCAGTTGGACCTTCCCGACCAACGGCGCGCGCGGCCGCGTGCGCGAGGCGCAAGCCTCCAGCCAGGTCGCGCTTGCGAAGTTCGACGGCGCGGTGCTCACCGCGTTGCGCGAAACCGAGACCAACCTCGCGACCTACGCGTCCGACTACGCGCGCACCGATTCGCTGCGCGCGGCGCTGCAGTCGGCAACGCAATCAGCAGACGAAACGCACCGGCTGTACCGCGCCGGGCGCGAATCGTTTATCTCCGATCTCGACGCGACGCGCACGCTGACGGCGGCGAAGTCGCAACTCGCGGCGGCGGAGGGACAGGTGGCGCTCGATCAGGTGAATCTGTTCCTGTCGCTTGGCGGCGGCTGGGAAGCAGGCGGCCGCAGCACTGCGGGTGAGGCGGCGAAGACTGTGCCGGTGGCGACGTCCACGGGCACCGCCCCGGCGACGCCGCCTGCAACGACCACGTCAGCCAAAGCCCCCTAAAAAAACCTTTCAATTTATTTTTGACAAACTTTCTTTTCGCTTTCATTTAGCGTTAAATACGTGACACCACTACACGCTACGGGGTCACGTATGTCGCCATTCATGCAGGGTGCAGTCACACTGGGCGGATGTATCGGTATCTTCACGGCAGTGGTCGCCGTGGTCGAGATGCTGGCTAATTGAGCTGCTTTCAGGGGCGCGCGAGTACCGACTCTAGCGCCCCTTCTCCGCCGCCAGATGAATCGCCGCCCGCACTCGCGGATACGTGCCGCAACGGCAGGCCACCGGCGTCATTGCCGCGTCGATATCGGCATCGCTCGGATTCGGCTTGTGCTTCAGCAACGCCAACGCCGCCATCAATTGAGCACTCTGGCAATATCCGCACTGCACCACGTCGAGTTCGGTCCATGCCGCCTTTAGCGCTTGCGCCTGGCGTCCCTGCATCCCTTCGATCGTCGTAATCTTCTGCGTATTCAGCGTCGACATCGGCGTCTGGCACGCAAGGCACGCGGCATCATCCAGGTTAATCGTGCACGCGCCGCAAATGCCGACGCCGCAGCCGAACTTCGTGCCGGTCATGCCGAGGTCGCAACGCAACACCCAAAGCAGCGGCATATCGGGGTCTGCTTCGACCTTGACCTTGCGTCCGTTGATATTCAACACGCCCATTGCCGCCTCCTGAATCGCAACAGCTAAACCAGGCCATTCGCCGCGCCACGCGTCACTTCACCGCTTCAGCCCGGCATTCGAGCCACAACGGCAATCTGCGCAAACGCTCGCCGGTCAGCGCGAACACCGCATTGGCCACCGCCGGTGCAATCGGCGGCACGGCCGGTTCGCCGACACCTTGCGGATGCAACTGACTCGGCATGATGCAAATGTCGATCGCCGGACACACGTCCATCCGTACGATCGGAAATTCGACGAAATTCTGCTGCTGCACCACACCGTCGACGATCGTGATCTCGTTCTGCAACGCGCTGGACAGACCGAACACGATGCCCCCCTCCATCTGCTGACGAATCAGATTCGGATTCACCGGCAGGCCGCAATCGATCACACACACCACGCGATGCACGCGAATCTGCTGCTGCGGCCCGATCGACACTTCGGCGACCTGCGCGACGACACTGCCGAACGCCTCGTGCAATGCAACGCCGCGGGCGCATCGCGCGCCATCGGGAGCAGGCTTGAGGGGCTTTCCCCACGCCGATAACGCCGCGACACGTTTGAGAACGGCGAGGTGCCGCGGATGCTGCGCGAGCAGCGCCGCGCGAAATGCAACGGGATCCTGACCAGCCGCGACCGCGGCTTCGTCGATGAAGCTCTCGGTGAAGAACGCCTGATGCGAATGGCCGACCGAACGCCAGAAACCGATCGGCACCGGCAACTCGACGATACGGTGCGACACACTGGCGGCAGGCCATTCGTACGGTTGATCGAACGCGCCCTCGCAGGTGGTCTTGTCGATCGGAATACGCGGCACGCCGTAGTAGCGCGCGAGCGATTCCGGCACGATCGCCTGCCCCGCCGATTTCGCGTGCCATGCAACCAGTTTGCCGTGCTCGTCGAAGCCCGCTTCGAGCCGCGCCGCGCATGCCGGCCGATAGAAGTCGTGAGTGAAATCCTGCAAGCGCGACCAGATGGTCTGCACCGGACGGCCATCCGCTTCGCGCGCGATCATCGCGGCCTGGACGATGAAATCGAGTTCGAGACGCCGCCCGAATGCGCCGCCGAGCAATTGCGTCTGCAGATCGACCCGATCGGCGTCGATATCGAGCGCCTTCGCGACGTGCTGCCGCGCGAGCGCGGGCACTTGCGTCGACACCCAGATCGTCGCGCGGCCGTCGCTCACCTGCGCGGTGCAGTTCATCGGCTCGATCGCGCCATGCGCGAGATAGGGCACGTAGTACACCGCTTCGATCTTGCGGGCCGCGCGGTGCATCGCGGCGTCCATATCGCCGTGGTGGTAATACACGTGGCCGTCGGGTTCATCGAGCGCGTCGATCAGACGTTGCTCCACGTCCATGCTCGACAGGCTGGCCGCCGCGCCGTTGTGCCAGTCCACGTTGATCGCCGTGACCGCATTCATCGCGCGATACGGGTTGTCCGCGATCACGGCGACGGCACCGGTGCCGCCCGCATACGGCGCGACGGACAACGCCTTGATAAAGCCCCGCATCTTGCGCGCGGGCGTCACGTCGAAATGCGCGACCGTGCCGCCGAGCACCGGGCACATCACGACGCTCGCGTACAGCAAACCGGTGGGCAATACGTCGATACCGAAACGCGCGGTGCCGTTGAGCTTCGACGCCGCTTCGATACGGCGCACGGGCTGACCGATCAGCTTGAAATCGGCCGGCTGCTTCAGCACGACCTTGCGCGGCAGCGGCTGATGCGCCGCCAGCGCCGCCAGTTCGCCGAAGCTCGCCTTATGCCCCTGCGCGTGCAACACGAAGCCCTTTTCGACGCGGCATTCGCGAGCCGGCACATTCCATTGGTGCGCCGCCGCGCCGATCAACATCACGCGCGCGGACGCGCCGGCTTCGCGCATCGGTGTCCACAGATCGTTCATGCTCGACGAGCCGCCCGTCATCATCGTGCCGAACTCGCGCACCACCTTGCGCGTGATCCATACGACACCTTGCTTGACGAGGCTATCGTCGTCGGGACGAAACGGCAGATCGTCGACGATGCTCTGTACCGCGTTGTAGATCTTGTCGATCGGCGCGTCCTCGACGCGCACCTGCGACCAGTCGGCATCCAGTTCGTCGGCGAGCACCATCGCGAGGCCCGTGTGGATGCCTTGCCCCATTTCAGCCTTGCACATCATCACCGTCACGCTGTTGTCGGCGGCAATCTTCACCCAGCCATTCAGCGCGACCTGCGAGCCTTGCGTCGGCAGCGGCATGGAGCCTGTCAGACGCTGCCGCGGCGGCAGCACGCTCCAGCCGACCAGCAATCCGCCCACCACGCTGGCGCCGCCGAGCAGGAAGGTTCTGCGCGTTAACATGGCATGGCTCGTTCGACTCGCACGGTGACGGGGAAACGGCGAAGGCGCAAAAACGCGTGACTGCACTTTTGCGGAATAGTAATAAGACGAAGGGAACGTGTGGGACTTAAATGCGCGCGGTCAAGCGGACCCGCGGTGGGACACGGGAATGCGGGTGAAGGTGACGTGAAGCGAAATCGTGGGGCGTTTCATTAACAACGCAAAAACGGGGTGCATCGGCCCGCGCCGACACACCCCGCTGGGTTGCTTTCCTGCTGCGTTGCTTTCCTGCTGCGTTCAACGCATATCAGTGCATTAGCGGCGGTTCGAACCCGACATCACATCGATCCAGACGGCGAGCACCAGAATGCCGCCTTTGACGATCATCTGCCAGTACGCGTCGACGTCGAGCATCGACATGCCGTTATCGAGGCTCGCCATCACCAGTGCGCCGATCAGTGCGCCGTACACGGTGCCGGAGCCGCCGCGCATCGACGTGCCGCCGATAAAGCACGCGGCAATCGCATCGAGTTCGCCCATCGAGCCCGCCGACGGCGATCCGGCCGCGAGCCGCGCGGTGTTGACGATGCCTGCAAACGCGCACATCAGGCCCATCAGCGCGAAGATCGCGAGCTTCACGCGGTCGGTGTTCACACCGGAAAGCCGCGTCGCCTCCAGGTTCGAACCGACCGCGTAGATGCGGCGCCCGAACACGGTCTGCGTCGCGATCCACGTGAAGATGCCGAGCAGCGCGAGCAGCAGCAGCACCGGTACCGGAATACCGCCGTAGTTGTCGAGCATCGCGACGAAGCCCGCGAGAATCGCGCCCGCGCCGACCACCTTCGCGACGTCCTGCCAGAACGGCACGACCCGCAACTGATAGCGCTGACGGTTTGCGCGCTGGCGGATCGTCAGGAACGCGAGCAGCACGAACAGCACGACCGCGAGCGTGTCGCCGGCAAAGCGCGGCAAGTAACCCTGGCCGACGAACACGAAGCTGTCCGAGACCGGTGCGATCGTCGAACCGCCGGTCACGCCGAGCAGAATGCCGCGATACGCAAGCATGCCGCCGAGCCCGACGATAAACGACGGCACACGTCGATAGGTCGACCACCAGCCGTTGAACATGCCGACCACCACGCCGAGCAGCAGCACGACCGGAATCGTCACGCCGATCGGCCAGTGGCGATTGACGTCGAGAATCGCCGCAACGCCGCCGAGCAGGCCGAGCAGCGACCCGACCGACAGATCGATTTCGCCCGCGATGATCACGAACACCATGCCGCACGCGAGCATGCCGGTAATCGACATCTGCCGCAGCAGATTCGACAGATTGCGCGGCGTAACGAACGCGCCGTGCGTGAGCACCGAGAAGAAAGTCCAGATCACGGCGACCGCGATCAGCAGCGCGAGAATCTTGTAGCGCGCGAACAGTTGCTGAATACGCTGGGTGCCGCCGAATGCGCCGCGCGGTACGGCATTGTCGGTGCTTTGAGAAGTCACTTCGGGAGTCATGCGGCACTCGCTGCGGTTAAGTTCGAAGAAGGATGCACGGGACGAATCGCGGCGCTGAGGATGTCCTCCTGCGTGAGGCCATCGTTGATGAAGTCGCCGCGCAGCTCGCCCTCGCCGATCACCAGCACGCGATCGCTAATGCCGAGTACTTCTGGCAATTCGGACGACACCATCACGATCGACATGCCGCGCTGCGCCAGTTGAAAGATCAGCTTGTAGATTTCGTATTTCGCGCCAACGTCGACACCGCGCGTCGGTTCGTCGAGGATCAGCACTTTCGGCTCGGTCAGCAGCATGCGCGTAAGCACGGCCTTCTGCTGATTGCCGCCGGAAAGACTCGCGATCGACAGCATCGGATTCGCGGCGCGCACGGAAAGACGCTTCATCTCGGTGTGGATCGTGTCGAGTTCGGCCGCGGAGTCGATACGGCCCGCTGACGTGAAACGCTGCAACACGGCCAGCGTGATGTTATGACCGACACTCAGCCCCGGCACGATGCCGTGACGTTTGCGATCCTCGGGCACCATCGCGATACCCGCGCGGATCGCATCGATCGGCGCGCGAATCTTCAGCGGCTTGCCTTCAAGCGCGACGCTCGCCTCGCTGATGCCGGTATACGCGCCGAAGATCGCCTGCATCAGTTCGGTGCGGCCCGCGCCGACCAGCCCCGCGACGCCGAGAATCTCACCGCGCCGCAGCGAGAACGACACGTCATCCACGCGCTTGCGCCGCGGATTGGTCACGTCGAAACAGGTGACGTTGCGCGCTTCGAAGATCACGTCGCCGATCGGATGAGGCTCGCGCGGAAACAGGTTCTTGATCTCGCGGCCGACCATCAACGAGATGATGCGCTCGGTTGTCAGCGCATGCATCGGCTCGGTCGCCACATGCCGTCCATCGCGAATCACGCTGATCGTGTCGCATACGGCCGCGACTTCGTCGAGCTTGTGCGAGATGTACACGCAGGCAATGCCGCGCCGCTTCAGATCGCGCACGATGTCGAGCAGAATCGCGATTTCGGCGGAAGTCAGCGACGACGACGGTTCGTCGAGAATCAGCAGCTTCGCGCGCTTGTTCAGCGCCTTGGCGATTTCGATCAGTTGCTGATGGCCGCCGCCGTAGTTCATCACCGGTTGCGCGGCATTGATGCCGCTAATACCGAGTTCGCGCAGCAGTTCGTCGGCGCGCTGATACATCGCCGCGTAATTCATGCGGCCGCCGGGCAGCGTGATTTCGTTGCCGAGAAAAATGTTCTCCGCAACCGACAACTCCGGCACGAGCATCAGTTCCTGGTGAATGATGATGATGCCCGCGCGTTCGGTATCGCGGATGCTGGTGGCCTTCAGCGGCTCGCCTTCCCACGTGATTTCGCCGTCCCACGTGCCGTGCGGATACACACCGGACAGCACTTTCATCAGCGTCGATTTGCCCGCGCCGTTTTCGCCGCACAGGCCCACGCATTCGCCCGGCGAAACGGTGAGGTCGATGCCGTCGAGCGCTTTCACGCCGGAAAAGGCTTTGACGATGCCGCGCATCGTCAGAAGAGGTTGCGTCATTCGCTATTGCCTCGCTGCAAGGTGGGCGGGTGGCCACGCTTCACGGGCGTCATGGCCCGTGAAGCGTGGGAATCGCACCACGCCCGTGTTCCGTCTTATTTGCTCGCGAGCTGATCCTGCGTATAGAAGCCGTCCTTCACGACGATGTCGAGATTGGCCTTCGTCAGCTTGGTCGGCTGCAGTAGCACCGTATCGACCTTCTTCTTGCCGTTGTCGTATTGCGCGTTGAAGCCCGGCTTCTCGCCCTTCGCGAGCGCTACCGACAACTTCGCCGCTTCACCCGCGATCAGCTTCAACGGCTTGTAGACGGTCATCGTCTGCGTGCCGGCCGCCACGCGCTTCACAGCGGCGAGGTCAGCGTCCTGGCCGGAGATCGGTACCTTGCCCGCGAGGTTCTGCGCGGCCAGCGCCTGGATCGCGCCGCCGGCGGTGCCGTCATTCGACGCGACAACCGCGTCGATCTTGTTGTTGTTCGCGGTCAGCGCATCTTCCATGATGCGCAGCGCGGTCGATGCGCTCCACTCAGGCACCCACTGCTGGCCGACCACCTTGATGTCGCCCTTGTCGATTGCCGGCTGCAGCACCTTCAACTGGCCCTGGCGCAGCATCTTCGCGTTGTTGTCGGTCGGCGCGCCGCCGAGCAGGAAGTAGTTGCCCTTCGGCCGCACGTCGTAGACGCCCTGTGCCTGCATTTCACCGACCTTCTCGTTGTCGAACGAGATATAGGCGTCGATATCCGCATCGAGAATCAGACGGTCATACGACACGACCTTGATGCCCGCCTTCTTCGCTTCGGCCACCACGTTGCCGAGCGTCTTCGAATTGAACGGCACGATGACGATTACGTCGACGCCGCGCGAAATCAGGTTTTCGATCTGCGAGATCTGACGCTCTTCGCTCGCGTCGGCCGATTGCACCGACACTTTCGCGCCGAGCTTTTCCGCCGCGGCGACGAAATAGTCGCGATCGCGCGACCAGCGCTCGACGCGCAAATCGTCGATACAGAAGCCGATTTCCGGATGATCCTTGCTTGCATGCGCGAGCGGCGCGGCGAGCGAAAGGCTGGCGAGTACCGCTCCACACAGCAGCGAACTCAGTACGTTGCGACGCATTGCGAATTTCATCTCTGTCTCCTAGTGTTGTGATTAGCCGGAATCCCGGATGTGACGGTCTGTGCTGCGAGCAACAGACTCGGACAAGCGACAACCCACAGCTACCTGGTTCGCGCGGTCAGCGTGGCCGCGAGATCTTTGTATGAAGTTCTTTGTTGCTCTGGTTGCGCCGCTTATTGCAGGCATTAATCGATGCAACCGCGCGCTATTCAACGCCCGCTATAAATCGCCTGATTCACGATGTTTTCCATGCGCTCCTGCTGGCCGCTTGCATGCTGCGGATTGAGACCGCGCGTCAACGTGTCCGTCGCAAGCGCCGACAACGAATAATCGCCGGACAGAATCTTGCGGCCGAACTCCGTGTCCCAGCCCGCGTAACGCTGGCGCTTGAACTGTTCGAGACGTTCGTTCTGGATCAGCACGGCCGCGCGTTCGAGGCCGAGCGCGAGATTGTCGATCGCGCCGATATGACCATGAAACAGGTCTTCCGCATCGACGCTCTGACGCCGTACTTTCGAGTCGAAGTTCATGCCGCCGGTCGTGAAGCCGCCGTGGCGCAGAATCTCGTAGAACGCGAGCGTCAGTTCCTCGACACTATTTGGGAATTGATCGGTATCCCAGCCGTTTTGCGGATCGCCCCGGTTCGCATCGACGCTGCCGAAAATGCCGAGCGCGAACGCGGTAGCAATCTCGTGATGGAACGAGTGACCGGCGAGCGTCGCGTGATTCGCCTCGATGTTCACGCGAATCTCCTTGTCGAGCCCGTGTTGCTGCAGGAAGCCATGCACGGTCGCGACGTCGTAATCGTATTGATGCTTGGTCGGCTCCTGCGGCTTCGGCTCGATCAGCAACGTGCCCTTGAAGCCGATCTTGTGTGAATGGTCGACCACCATGTGCAGGAAGCGCGCAAACTGCTCGCGCTCACGCACGAGGTCCGTATTGAGCAGCGTGTCGTAGCCTTCGCGGCCACCCCACAGCACATAGTTTTCGCCACCGAGTCGCAGCGTCGTGTCGAGCGCATGGCGTACCTGGGTTGCGGCAAACGCGAAGACCTCCGGATTCGGATTGGTCGCCGCGCCGGCCGCATAACGCGGATGCGAGAACAGATTCGCGGTACCCCATAGCAGTTTGACGCCAGTGTCCTGCTGCTTGCGCGCCAGATAGTCGGACACGCGCAGGAAGTTCTCGCTGTACTCTCTGATGCTCGCGCCTTCGGGCGCGACGTCGGTATCGTGGAACGTGTAGTACGGCGTGCCCAGCTTCGAGAAGAATTCGAATGCCGCGTCGGCCTTTTGCAGCGCCCGCTCTATTGCGTCGCCCGGTTGCTGCCATGGGCGCCGGAACGTGCCCTGACCGAAGATATCGACGCCCGGCCACACGAACGTATGCCAGTAGCACACCGCGATACGCAGATGTTCTTCGAGTGTCTTGCCGAACAGCCGCCTGCTTTTGTCGTAATGGCGGTACGCGAGCGGATTGTCCGATTGCGGGCCTTCATAACGAATCTCGGCAATGTGGTCGAAGTAAGACATCAGCGTCTCCAGTTCTTGTTGCGTCGCAACCCACGCGACGGCACCGCGCCAGCCGACGAGGTGACGCCATGCTGCCGTTTGCACGGTGTGTCGGCAATTGCGAAATTGCGCAGCCCGCTTGATGTTTCTTACCGCCCGCGCGTTTGTTTATCACCGCCGCGCGATTCGGCGGCCTAGAATAACCAGACGCTTAAAACGGGCCGTCAACAGCTGCCCAATAGATAGGAGACAAAGGCACGGTGGTGCAGTCATCCATCCGCCTCTTACCGCTATGACCCGTCCGCAAGCACCCCAGACGACCCATCGGATCGCGCTGCTGTTCAATGCGAACAAGGTGTACGACCGCGAAATCATCACCGGCATCGGCAACTACCTGTTGTCGACGCGAGTGGCATGGGACCTGTTCCTCGAAGAAGACTTTCGCTGCCGGCTCGCGGGTATTCAGCGTTTCGACGGCGACGGCATCATCGCGGACTTCGACGATCCCGCTGTCAATGAAGCATTGCGCGACTGTCCGCTGCCGGTCGTCGCGGTGGGTTCGTCGTATGAGGACCCGACGCAGTACCCTCCGGATTTACCCTATATCGCCACCGACAATAGCAAGCTCGTGTCGCTCGCGTACACGCATCTGATCGGCGCGGGACTGGAGAACTTCGCGTTGTACAGCCTGCCGCAGGCGCAGGAAAATCGCTGGGCGCAGCAACGCGAACTGGCGTTCAGTCATTTGCGCGCTCAGGACGGCCGCAGTGCCGAGCAGATCGACAGCGAGATTTATCGTGGCTTATCCACGAGTGCGACGTCATGGAATCAGGCGATCGAGCAACTGACCACGTGGCTGCGGCAACTGCCGAAACCGGTCGGAATCATCGCGGTGACGGATGCTCGCGCGCGGCATCTGCTGCAAGCGTGTCTGATCGCGGGAATTCCGGTGCCCGAGGAAGTCGCGATCATCGGCATCGACAACGATCCGCTCACGCGCACGCTGACGCGCATCCCGCTTTCGTCGGTGATTCAGGGCACCGAGGAAATGGGCCGCACTGCCGCGCACATCCTGCATCAGATGCTGCACGGCGCGCGTTTTCCGGGGCGTCGCATTCTGGTGCCGCCGGTCGGCATCAACGTGCTCGAATCGACACGGCATCAGCCGCTCGCGAGTCCATACGTGATGCGCGCGCGGCATTTCATCCGCCAGTACGCGTGTCAGGGCATTCGCACCGAACAGGTCGCCGACTATGTAGGCGTGTCGCGTTCGTCGCTGGAGGAGTACTTCCGGCGAGAACGCCAGTGCACCGTGCATCAGGAAATCCTGCGCCATAAACTCGATGTCGCGAAGTCGCTGCTCGCGAAACGCGATGCATCGAGCGCGGAAGTGGCGATTCGTTGCGGCTTCACATCGCTGCAGTACATGTACGCGGTATTTCGTCGAGAACTGGGCTGCACGCCGCGCGAATATCAGGCGCGCGTGAGTAGTCCGAAGCCGGCGAAAGCGGCTGGTTGAAAAATCCTTTTCCTCGCTTTCTTCCTCTTTCTCTCGCACTGGCCAATGATCAGCATCGCACAACTTTCTTCCGAGCCGTGGGGCGCGCTGCAAGGCGGCGATCGCGTCAGGCTCTATACGCTGCGTAACGCGCACGGCATGAAGGTCGCCATCAGCGACCTCGGCGCGACGCTGGTTTCGTGGCACGCACCGGATCGCGCGGGACGTCTCGGCGATATTCTGCTCGGCCACGACACTCCCGACGAATATGTTGCGGCAACAACCTACATGGGCGGACTGGTCGGCCGCTGGGCGAATCGCATTGCCGACGCGCGCTTTTCGCTCGACGGCATCGAGTACACGCTCGACCGCAACGAAGGCCCGAATCTGCTGCACGGCGGCACGGTCGGTTTTCATCGTCAGCTCTGGGACGTCAGCGAGGATAACGGCGCATTGCTGATGCGGCTGGAGTCGCCGGAAGGCGACGCCGGGTTTCCGGGCCACGTGAGCGTACAGGTGCGCTATTCCCTCGACGACGACGGCACGTTGACGATCGACTATGAAGCGATCACCGACGCGCCAACGCCGCTCAACCTGACGAGCCACCCGTACTTCAATCTGACCGGGCACGCCGGTACCGACATTCGCGGTCATATGCTGTCGATCGACGCGGATCGCTTTTTCGAAGTCGACGCCGCGTTGATTCCGTGCAACCTGGCCGAGGTCGCGGGCAACGCATTCGACTTCCGGCAGAGTGCGCCGATCGGCGCACGGCTCGACTGGCCTCATGCGCAGCTCGCGGTCGCCGGAGGCTTCGATCATTGCTACGTGCTACGCGACGCGGAAAATGCCGGCGTTGGCCAAAGCACACCACAACTGCGCGAGGTCGCGCGCACCTACGATCCGAGCAGCGGGCGCGAGTTGACCGTGTCCACCGATCAGCGCGGCCTGCAGTTCTATTCCGGCAATGCGCTGAACGGCAACGCGGGACGCGGTGGCGTTCGCTATCAACGCTATGCCGGTTTATGCCTCGAAGCAGCCGGTTTTCCGAACGAGGTCAATATGCCGGAGCAGGAACAGGTGATCGTGCGACCCGGTAACACATACCGGCAAATAACCGCTTATCGCGTCGATGTTCGCAAGGGTGTGTAGCGTCTGCTTACGCGCGCTTTGCCATTGTTTTACGAAAGCCGGCACGTTGGGATTACAACGCGCCGACTGGTTGTTTGCGGCAATACTGAATTAACACCCTGGTAGTTTCCCTAGGACCCGATGCTTCCTAGACTGCCGTCCATGGGTGCTGCTGATGTCGCGGCGCCGGACAGACAAAGTCGGAGGGAAACATCATGAAATCACTGATTCAAGCAGTTGCAGTAGCGGTCGCCATCGCCGCACCGGTCGCGGCGTTTGCGCAATCCGAGCAGCCGGTCACGCGCGCGGAAGTCAAAGCGCAAATCCAGCAGCTCGAACAGGTGGGCTACAACCCGGCGAGGGCAACGGACTCCACCTACCCTGCTGATATCCAGGCAGCCGAAGCACGCGTATCCGCGCAGAATGCGATGGCTCAAGGCGACAGCACTGGTTATGGGATGCCGGCGGCGGGATCGTCGCAAGCGGGGCAGCATTCTGCGGCGCAGTGATGGAAGGCCGGAACCGATAGTGAATAGCGCGGGACCGGCCCGTATCGACAGAACTTGCACTACTTGTCCAAGGGCAGCCGCGGCGTGGCTTACCACTGCAGCTAGCAATCGCTGACCACGTGCGGGTCGGAAAGTCTGCCTACCCGCACGACATGAATCAACACCGCGCTCACGGTCACGACGCCGCCTGCGACGACCTGCAGCGCCGGTCTTTCGCCGAATGCGGCCCAAATCCATAACGGCGCAAGAGCCGTTTCGAGAAGCAGGAACAGCCCTGCATTGGCCGGCGGAATAAAACGCACGCTGAGCGTGAGCAAACCGAGCGATAGCGGCATGACGAGCGCACCCTCGAACAGGATCCAGATTGCTCGCTCGGAAATCAGCAGGGTCGAGATTTCGCTTACTGGCACATACCGACCGCCAATCACCAGCAACGACGCGACAAGTGCGCCAAGCGACGGTAGACCGGCAGTGCCGCCTTCGACTCGAGAGGAGCACAGGAATGCCAGTGCCATCGACACCGCGGTAACAAGGGCATAACAATTCGCCGCAAATGCGCCGCCTCGTTGCGTGTCATCGATCACCAACGCGACGCCGATCATCGCCAATGCCGCAGTAGCCAACATTGCGCGATCGATCGGCTCGGAAAAGAAGGCCCGCCCTAGCAGTGCGGAAAGGAACGGCGTCGACGAGATGATGACGAGTACCGACGCGACTTCCCCATGCGCGATTGCATTGACGAATGTCATCGATGCGATGGCAAAGAAAAAGGTTGGCCATACATTCTGACGTGTCGGCCACGGCTTGCCGATCAACAACCGCGAACGCGGCACGACGCAGTAGACCACCATGAAGGTAGACCACATCAGAAGGCCGCGCATCGCAACGATCGCCCACGCGTCTTCGATATGCATCAGCCTGATAAGCAGCGCGTCAGTGCTAAGCAGTGCGCCACCGACGATTCCGAGGCTGGTTCCATATAGTTTGCTTGAGATCATTGTCGGCTAAGTCGAACGAGAGTGGCACGGATGTCAGCAGTGAACTCGATGGGGTCGCCATCAATGGGACCTCGCGCCCATCGGGCGATCCTGAGTACATCGAATGCGGGAAAGTAAGTCGCCCCTGCTTGGCGCAGTGCGGGTCTGGCCAGATGCGAAAAGGCCTGATGGCGAAAGCACGCAAATGGCAGCGGCGATTGGAAGTCGGAAATGCAGACAATCGAAGTCTCGGCGAGATCTGCTCGCACATCTCCAATTGCTGCCTTGTTGAAAGCGCAAACGCCAGAGCATTCCAGATTGTTCAGGGCTTCGATCAAAGGCGCCTGAGAGGCCGTGGTCCCCTCGATTTCTTCCAGCATGCCAGGCACCGGCATAGTCGCGAGTTCGCGGCGAACGGCGATCAACGCAAGCCCGACCGTGAGCGCCGCGTGCTTGTGCAGTGGGGCAACGAACACATCGGCAACTTCGATCAAACCAGCGTGCAAGTTGGTCGCGAAGCTATGCGAGGCATCGACGATCTCCAGCAGTGCGCCTGGCGCGGACAAGCGGTACGCCGCGCCATCGTACGGTCCTACGTGCGTGCTGATCCATGCATCGGGTCCATCGTATTGTCGAAATATCGGCTGTGGGAACAACTCGGCAATAGGCGCGTAGTGCGAGCCACCGCGCAGACCAACTTGCCACCCAGCCGACTCCAGCCAATGCTTAAGGGCCAGCAAGCCATAACGGACCGAAGGCACAAAGTAGATGGAAAAATCCTGCAAGCGGTAAATTTCCACCAGCCGGCCACGCAATTCGTCGCGAAGCTGCTTTGCGTGACGGAAGAAATTTCGGTTCGAATCGGTATGAAAGATTGGCGCGATCGAAGCGCTGTCCATATGGATGTCCAGAAGCGTGCGCGTTGTTGGGCAGTAGCGCGTGTAACGGCAAGACTCACGCAATCAGCTTCTTGCTTGTCAGCAGAGGAATGACCGAATCGCGGAAGATCGACCCAATTTTTAGTGCCTGCTTCGCAGCGTCGCCGCGGTACCAGAGGAATTCATCGATTTCCATACCGGCTCGTGGCTCGCCCGTGATTTCAACCAGATATACGTGCATTTCGATTGGCACGTTTTCGAACGTCGACGTACCGTTGAATAAACCGAGACAAGTTTGCTTGCTGACTTCGACATTCAGCTCTTCGCGAATTTCGCGCGAAAGGCAGTCGGAATAAGACTCGCCGGGAAGCGGCTTTCCGCCAGGCGAGATAAAGGTTTGGGTTCCCTTCTTTCGCGTCAGGAGCAGCGACTTTTCCCGGATAATCGCCGCGGCGCACTTGACGATGATGGCGTTGTGCATGGTGTTTTTTGGAACGACAGGAGGATTGCCGCCGGCAATGTCGCTGTTGCCGGCGAGCGCAACGTTAAGCCACTTGTTCCAGCAGTTCCGGTCTGCAAGACTGCAGTTCGCCACCGGACAAGAAATCAATGATGTTCAGCGCCAGTGGCAATTTCTCTTGTAGATAGGCAAGGATGACTTCATCGGACGGCGTAGTGAAGCTATCTCCGAAGATGCTGATTCCCTCCAGCGATTTCGTCGAAACTCCCAGTTGCAAAAGCTTGTACTTCACGTCATCCGCGGATTGGGCAAACTTGTAGATCGGTGATCGATACACGATGCCAAATTTCTTCATCATATCGACGAAGAAATCCTTAGCGACGAGGCGTTGTTCAGGAAACTCTTTCTGATAGTGAGTGATGCCGTCGTTGATTATTTCAATGTCGTTGCGACGGCAAAAATCCGCAATATGGGCATGAATGGCGAGCTTCTCGCCAAGCAGAACGAGGTTCTTTTTGTACTTGATGATGTCTGATTCGATGTTCTCGATGGCAATGGTGCGAAACGCTCCGCTGATGTCTTCCACAGTGTGCCCCATCACCAGGTCCCCAAAACGGCGCCGCAATTCGTCAACGCGGTGGGCGAGCACGCCACGATGCAGTGAGCAGCCGCTATTTGCCGAATAGAGTTGGACGGGGATATCCTGCAACATCAGGTGACAAGCAGCGAGAGTGCTGTCCCGCCCGCCTGTAAACATAACCAGTTGTGTCGAAGACGTATTACGCATCGTGTTCCTTCCTTTTAGAGTGCGGATGAGGCGTTGATACAATTGCCGTCAGGCTGTCGCGTGACCGCTCCGCTCGCGACAATCTGACGTGATTGACGCATCCCGAAATGGGACGTGTCGTTTCAGATAATCGACGACGCTATCCGCATCGTCAAAAATCCTGATCTCATCGAGTTCACCTGTGCTAATCAGGTTGGCCGTTTCCAGATTGTTTCTCATCCAATCGACGAGTCCTCCCCAGAACTGCGAGCCGACCAGCACGACAGGCATGGGATCAATTTTTTCAGTTTGTATCAGTGTCAGGATTTCAAATAGCTCGTCCAGCGTGCCCATTCCACCCGGCATCGCGATAAATGCTCGGGAATACCTGCAAAAGGCAATTTTTCGCGTAAAGAAGTTTTCGAAGACGAGCGAGATATCTTGAAATTTAAAATCCGCTGGCTCGAAAGGAAGTACCACATTGAAGCCGATGGTATGTGTCTTTCCCGTACGTGCGCCTTCGTTGGCAGCGCGCATAATGCCCGGCCCTCCACCTGAAATGACGGTATAGCCCTCGTTCGATAGCCGGGAAGCAATTTGATAAGTGAGCTTGAATGCTTCATGGCTGGGCTCGATACGCGCGCTGCCGAATATGCTTATCGCAGTGCCGACGCACTCTGACAGCTGTTCGATACTCTCGAGCTCTCGCAGGATCGTTGCATGCATGACTGGCTTATTGATGAGAAAAAATAGGACTTCGCAGCAGGAGTGATCAACAGTCTATCGGCGCGTAACTGGACGGAGTAGCGAAATAGTTGCACAATCAGTGTGAATTTTTTTCAATACTTAGTCATGCGCATATTGCCTCCTCTCCGAGCTCTTCAAAGCTTCGAGGCTGTAGCTAATTACGAGAGTTTTACCCAAGCGGCAAATGAACTATGTCTAACCCATAGTGCGATCAGTCATCAGGTTCGAGCACTTGAAGCCTGGTTTGGGAAGGACATTTTCATTCGCCACAGCGGTGGAGTTCGACTGACGCAAGAGGGCGAGCGGCTGAAGAACGCATGCTCGGCGGCGCTTACGCTGCTCGAAGACGCATGCGTCGGGATTCGTGATCAGGCACCCGAGCGCAAACTGACGATCGGTTGTTCAGTCAGCTTTCTCGCTCACTGGCTTCTTCCCAGAATCGAGGCATTCTCGAGACGTGCGCCGGAAGTCATACTGAATTTTCAGGCGCGAGGCGATGTCGCGGCATTGCTGAGCGGGGAAGTCGACGCCTTGATCGTCACCGAGCGATTCCCGTCGCCTGCCATCGAGGCAACCTGCCTGACGACAGACGTAATAGGGCCGGTCTGCGCGCCCGACTGGCCGAATCCACCTGCCTCGCCGTCCGACATCGGCGGCACACGTCTGTTGCACGCGAGGTCACGCATGAATGCATGGACCGAGTGGGGTCAAACAGTGGGAGTTGCTGTCGATTCGTCTGGCGGACAGGTGCTGGACAGCCTGTCGTTGACCATCGAAGCAGCAAGAAGCGGGATGGGACTCGCGATTGCTCCGGAGTTATTGGTCCGTCGCGATCTCGCCGACGGTCGGTTGATTGCCCCAATGGGGTTCGTCAGCGTCGAGCGGTCGACTTATCTCTACGTGCGTGCTTGCCACTCGCAGGAAAGCGATATTGCTATCTTTCGCGACTGGCTACTCGAAGAATGCCAGAAGGATCTGCCGCGGTGAGCGTGCAGTTCATATCGACGAATTCCCTCACCAACACGCTCGCCGCGGGAATAGACTTCCCCCTTGTGACCTCCAGCCCGCCAACCCGGAAATCGGCCTGACACCACAAGTTCGACGCGAAAGAGCCACACCCCTCATTTCCGCAGCCCCTTGAACAGAACCGGAACAAGCGCTGAAGCACTTATTCCGATCGACAAAGGAAACCCGCCATGCCCCGCACCGTCGCCGAAAAACGCGCCGCATTCCGCGCACTGCACACCTCCGGCTGTTTCGTGCTGCCCAATCCCTGGGATGTCGGCAGCGCCCGCTATCTGCAGACGCTCGGTTTTCAGGCGCTCGCCACCACGAGTTCCGGTTTTGCGTGGTCGACCGGACACGCGGACAACGCCATGCCGCGCGACGCGATCCTCGCGCACCTGCGCGCGATCGTCGATGCGACCGATCTGCCCGTCAATGCCGATTTCGAAAACGGCTTCGGCCGCGATCCGGACGAGGTCGCCGCGAGCGTGAAGCTCGCGATCGAAACCGGCGTCGCCGGCTTATCGATCGAGGACTCGACGGGCGATGCCGCCGCGCCGCTGTTTCCGATCGACGTCGCCGTGCAACGCGTCAGCGCGGCGCGACGCGCAATCGACCAGAGCGGCGGCGATACGTTGCTGGTCGGCCGCGCGGAAAATTTCTTCGCCGGTCAGCCCGATCTCGATGACGCGATCGCGCGTCTGAAGGCCTATGCGGCAGCGGGCGCCGACTGCCTGTACGCGCCCGGCATCCAGACGCGCGAACAGATCGAGGCGGTCGTCGCCGCGGTCGCGCCGAAGCCGGTCAATCTGCTGATCGGCTCGACATCGGATCTGACGTTGCAGGACGTGGCGGCGCTTGGCGTGCGACGCATCAGCGTCGGCGGTGGCCTGGCGCGTGCGGCGTGGGGCGGCTTCATGCACGCTGCGCAGGCGTTGGCCGATGGCCGGTTCGACTTCAGCGGCGCGACGGCCGGGACGAAGCTCAACGAGCTTTTCGACCATCGCGCGTGAAGCCGGATAAGCGAAACAACCTGTAGCCGAAGGCGTTCGTCACATGCGTTGCCGCTGGTGAAACCTTGTTAGGTTTCCGATGTGAAAAGCGCGCGAACGCCTCGGTCCGCCGATAACGTATCGTCGGTCATTCACCTCCCACCATCATGGTGCGATAGGGGCAGAGCCTCAAATGCCTGCCGGCCGTTCTTCGTCGCCAACTCGCCAGCATTCATGTCTGCTGAATTCGCCTGTCGTGCCAAATGTTATTATCGGAAACATCATCCGCCCCGACAAAGCGCGTACCGCCCCCGCAGCAAACCCCATGGACACCCATCTCACAAAATCCGCCGACACGTCCACCACCGATCTCGGCCGGCGCGTGCGCGCCGCGCGTCAGGCGCAGGACCTGACGCTCGAAACCGCGAGCCGGCTGTGCGGCGTCTCGCGTTCGACGCTGTCGAAAGTGGAAAACGGCCTGATGTCCCCCACTTTCGACGTGCTGCAAAAAATCGTGCTGGGCCTGCAGATCGAAATCGGCGAACTATTCGGTTCGACGCCGAAAGTCAGCGCAAGCGGCCGGCGCGCGCTAACCCGCAAAGACGAAGGCCAGCGGCATGCGTATCGCGGCTATCAGATGGAACTGCTCGCCACCGACCTCGCGCACAAGGCGATGCTACCGTTTCGTATCCGCATCTCGGCGCACACGCTCGATGCCTTCGATGATTGGGGCCGCCATGAAGGCGAGGAATTCCTGTACGTGATCAGCGGCAGCGTGTGCCTCTATTCGGAGCTGTACGCGCCCACGCATCTGAACGCGGGCGACAGCCTCTATTTCGACAGCCGCACCGGCCACGCTGCGATTTCGACCAGCGAGGAAGACGCCGAAGTGTTGTGGATGGCGACGAACGCGGACCTGCTGCAAACGCCGCCCATCGCGATCGACTCGGCAAAGAAGTAACGCACACCTGCCGCGCGCTGCGTAACCAGTCAGCGCGCCGCCAACGCCCGCTGCGCAAGTTGCGCGATATGCAGCGCGTGCCGCCCGGTGCCGTGTTCGATCTGCTCGCGGCAACTAAAACCGTTGGTCAGCACGATCGTCTCGGCATTCGCCGCGGTGGCCTGACGCACCGCCGGAAACAGCTTGTCCTCGCCGATCTTCTCGGACATCGCGTGATGGTCGACGTTAAAGCCGAACGAGCCCGCCATTCCACAGCATCCGGTATCGAGCAGTTTCCATTTCACGCCGAGCCTGTTCAGCAGCGCGGTATCGCCCTGCATGCCGAACAACGCCTTCTGATGACAATGTCCGTGCACGATTACATCGGCCGCCAGCGTCGGCCAATCGAACGGCTGACGTGCGACGAAATCGGAAAACAGGAACGTTTGCGCGGACAACTGCTTCGCCAACGCGTGATCGGGCAACTGCTTCAGCAACTCGTCTTTGAACACCGACAAGCAACCGGGCTCGAGACCCACCAACGGCACACCGGCGGCAATATCATCGGCAAGATCGTCGACGATATGCGTCAGCAGTTCGCGTGCACGTTCGAGCAAACCGAAGTCATAGAGCGGACGCCCGCAACATAAACGCCTGTTCGGCAACACGACCTGCCAGCCGAGTTGCGTCAGTACGTCGGTGGCGGCCTGTGCGACCTCGGGTGTGAAATGATCGTTGAACGTATCGACCCACAGGATCACTTTTTTCGCACCGGCGTGCGCGCGATTCGATGTCTGTAATGCAGCTTTACTCGCCGCTTTGCGCGCGGTTTGCCGATAACTCGCCGTCGCGAACTTCGGCAATGCACGCGCCTGCGCCACGCCCGCAATCCATTTACCGAGCGACGACAAACCCGGCGCGGTCGTCATGAAGTTGGTCAGACGCGGCAAGCGCGCTGCCCATGGCGCCCATTCGCCGATTCGCCCCATGAACAACGCCTGACGCGGCCGCGGATTCTTCTCGTGGTAATGCGCAAGAAATTCGGCCTTATACGAAGCCATATCCGTATGCGTCGGGCAATCGGATTTGCAGCCCTTGCACGCGAGGCATGTATCGAGCGCTTCTTTCACTTCACGACTGTGCCAGCCATCGGCGATCACGTCGCCTTGCAGCATTTCCCAGAACAGATGCGCACGGCCCCGCGTCGAGTACTTTTCCTCGCGCGACGCGCGATAGCTCGGGCACATCGTGCCGCCTTCGAGCGAGCGGCATTTGCCCATGCCGATGCAGCGCTCGATCGCGCGCTGGAAGCCGTCGCCCTCCTGACTCTGAAACGCGAGCTTCGTGTGCAGCGTCACCGGTTTGTATGCGGGCCCCATGCGCAGGTTTTCGTCGGCGCGATACGCGTGGACAACCTTGCCCGGATTCAGACGATTCGCCGGATCCCAGATCGCCTTGAACTGCTCCATGGCCTGCATCAGTTCGGGACCGTACATGATCGGCAGAAACTCGGCCTTCGCCTGGCCATCGCCGTGTTCACCCGACAGCGAGCCGCCGAATTCGACCACCAGTTCCGCTGCCTCGCGCAAAAACCCGCGCCATGTCGCGATACCTTCCGCGCTGCGCAGATCGAACGTGATGCGCGCATGCACGCAGCCATCGCCGAAATGGCCGTACAGACTCGTCTCGTAGCCGTATCGATCGACCAGCGCCTGGAACGCGCGCAGATAATCGCCGAGACGCAATGGATCGACTGCCGCGTCTTCCCAGCCGACCACCGGATCGGGCTTGTCGCGATCCACCGACAACGCGACCGCCGATGCGCCCGTTTCGCGAATCGACCACACCTTCGCCTGCAACGCGCGATCTTCGACCAGCATCGTCGACACGTTCGGCCCCGCCGCGCCCGCTGCGAAATACGCGGCGGCGGCCTGCGCCTGTTCCCATACCGCGTCCTGCGTATCCGCGCCGAATTCGAGCACGACCCAGGCATCGCCTTCGGGCAGCAGCGCGATTTCGTCCTTCTTCAAGCCGCGCGCCTGCAAGCCGCGAATGATTGCGCGGTCGAGACCTTCGATTGCGATCGGCCCGCAGTGCATGAAATGCGGCACGGCATCGGCCGCCGTATAGATGTCCGTGAAGCCCACGACGACGATCACGCGTTTAGCCGGACTCTTCACGAGCCGCACTTTTGCCTGCAACGTGACCGCGCAGGTGCCTTCGGTGCCAACCAGTGCGCGCGCAACGTTGAAGCCGTTTTCCGGCAACAGTTGATCGAGATTGAAGCCCGACACGCGCCGTTTGATTTGCGGAAATTTCGCGCGAATCTGCTCGGCGTAGGTATCGCGCAACTGCTTGAGCGCCGCGTAGATTTCGCCCTGGCGTCCGCCTGCCGCGATGATGCGTTCGAGTTCGTCGTCGGAGGTCGGGCCGACCCAGAAGCGCGCGCCGTCGAAGGTCGCGATTTCGAGCGCCTCGATGTTCTCGACCGTCTTGCCGGCCATCACCGAATGCGCGCCGCACGAGTTGTTGGCGATCATGCCGCCGAGCGTGCAGCGGCTGTGCGTGGCCGGATCGGGCGCGAACGTGAGGCCGTGCTGTTCGGCGGCGTCGCGCAGCGTGTCGCACACCACGCCCGGCTCGACGATCGCTGTGCGCGCAACCGGATCGACCGATACGACGCGGTTCAGATACTTGCTCGCGTCGGCCACGACCGCGACGTTCACGCACTGACCGTTCTGCGACGTGCCGCCGCCGCGCGCGAGAAACGGCACGTCGTTGCGGCGGCAAACATCCAGCGTGGCAAGCAGATCGTCGATATCGGCGGGCACGACGACACCGATCGGCACTTGCCGATAATTCGACGCATCGGATGCATACAGTGCTTTCGAGCCTCGATCGAAGCGCACTTCACCGCGCACCTGGCGACGCAGATCGCTTTGCAGCGTGTGCAACAGCGCGGCGCTGGCCGCGAACGGCGTCGCAGCGCGCGGTTCATCCGGCACGCGCCGGCTCGCGGAATCGTTCGCGTCGACGCCCGCGCGCCGCTCTTCATCCAATGACACTGACGTACCCACTCTGCGCCCCTCGTCTGCGATGCCCGGCGCCCGCGCCGACGTATGGCGCTCAGGCCGCCTGGCTTGCGGTCATCCGGAAGATGCCCTGTGCGTTGCCCGCGTCGAAACGCAGGTCCGTTTCCCAGCGGCGCGCGTCCTGATCGAAACTGCGCTTGCGCGTGATGAACTCGTAGAACGAGCCCGGCACGTCGCGCGTGACGACACTGCCGTCGGCCGCGCGAAATTCGCGCGGCACGATATCCGCGCGATACGCGGTCTGGAATACGCGGCCGGAACGCGACTGCTCGACTTCCGGCTTCATCGGACGACCCTTCGCCTTCTCGTCGTCCGACAGTTTGAACACGTCCGCGACGCGATCCGTCGCGTGATTGAACGCGTTGCCTTCGGTTGCGATCCACGCCATTTCCGCCGATTCCTTCAACAATACGTCGTAATCGGCTTCGCGTGGCATGTCGTGCTGACGCGCGAACGCGCCGACGATCACCGGTAGCAATTCATGCGCCGCTTCGAGCGGCAACACACCGTCGCGCTCGAGCTCCCACAGTTGACCGCTCGCGCGCGGCGTCAACGGATCGCGCGAGTTGCCGATCACATTCGTCACCGCCTGCTGGAACTCAGCCGAAAAGCGCTCGGGATGCAGTTCGCTGACGAAGAACTGCGCGATCTCGTCGGGCGCGTCGTCATGCGCCCACGCGCGACCGGTCATGCCGAGGCGATCGAGCGGATAGCGGCCGTTGATGCGAAAGCCGAGCGGCCGCAGAATGCGCGCAAACGCGGCCTCGCCGGGCGGCAATGCGCCATTGTGTGACCAGCGCACGGTGCGCAGCGCGCCGTGATCGAAGTACACACTGCCGCCGGCTTCGATCGTTTCTTTGGTATAGCGCCGGCCGTTCGCCGAACGCGCGAGCAGGTCGTCGAACAGCGCCAAGTTCATCGCCTGCGCGATTTCGGCGCGGGTCACGCTGCCGCTTTCCCATTCATTCAACACTTGCGGATGATTCAGCGTCGCAAAGAGCCGCACGGTTTTTTCCGCGCCCAGCAGCTTCACCAGCAATTGTTCGACATTCGCATTCTTCAGGTTTCGCATCCCTATTCTCCACGCTATGCTTCGAGCGCTCGCACCGACGCCCGATCAAACCGCCCGCGCACGCCCAACGCGCGACACGGCGCTATCACGGTCGAGATTATTCAAAACCCATTGCCGCGCCGTAAAGCGAGATAAAATCGGCACTTGATGCGTTTTTGGAATTAACGTGCGAAAGTTCAAGATCCCGAACATGGGCGCGCTGCTCGCTTTCGAAGCCGCCGCGCGACACGAAAGCTTCACGCATGCGGCGCGCGAACTGTTCCTCACCGAGAGCGCGGTATCGCGGCAGATCAATACGCTCGAAAGCAATCTCGGCGTGCGGCTGTTCGTGCGCGTCAAGCAGCGTGTGGTGCTGACACGTGCCGGCAAGGTCTATAGCGCGCAGGTGAGGCGCTCGCTCGAACACCTGGACCGCGACACGCTGTCGATCATCGCGCACGGCAGCGGCGGCGGTTATCTGGAACTCGCAGTATTGCCGACCTTTGCATCGCAATGGCTGATTCCGCGGATGGCCGCATTCAATCGGCAGTGCCCGGACGTGCGTGTGAACATGGGCGTGCGCACCGCCACTTTCCCGTTTGCCGACACACATTTCGAAGCCGCGATCCACTACGGCAAGCCGACGTGGCCGGGCACGTCGGCGGATTTTCTGTTCCGCGAGGAAGTGGTGCCGGTGTGCGCGGCGAGTCTGCTGAAGCGGCGCATTCGCAACGCCGCCGAACTGCTCGACTATCCGCTGCTGCATTCGACCACGCGGCCCAATGGTTGGGCGACATGGTTCGCCAATCTCGATGTCGACGATATCCGCACGATGCAGGGCGTGCGCTACGAACTTCACACCATGTTGATTAGCGCGGCCGCAGCCGGGCTCGGCATTGCGCTGGTACCGCGCTTTTTCGTCGACACGCAATTGCAGCAGCTCGGCCTCGTGATTCCGTTCGATGCGCCCGCCGTCACCGACGCGGCGTACTACCTCGTCTATCCGACCGAGTTGAGCCACGGCAAGCCGCTTGCGAGTTTCCGCGAGTGGCTGTTGCAGGAGGCCGCCGCGTATGGGGTGATTTTTCCGGAGTTGGCGCAGCGGCCTGAAGGCGCGTGAGGGAAGACGGCTTCAGTTGCCGTCGCGCGCCTGCGCGAGCGCGGCGAGATTGCCTTCGCCGAAGCCGTGATGCCCCTGGCGCTGCACGATCTCGAAGAAAATCTCGCCGGTGCGACGGCGCACGAAGGTCTGAAAAAACAGCAGCGGCACGCCGTCCGCGCCGATTTCGCCATCCACCAGCACGTGCGTGCGGCGCAGCCGCTCGACATCGAGACCATGGCCCGGCAAACGCGCATCGAGCTGATCGTAATAGCGCGCCGGCGGCTCGACGAATTCGACGCCATTGGCAAGCAGGCGCTCGACGCACGTGAAGATATCGTCGGTGGCGAGCGCGATATGCTGCACGCCTTCGCCCGGATGGTCGGGCAGATAGTCGTGCATCAGATTGGTCCGGCGCGTGCCTTCCTCATAGAGCGGCACGCGAATCGCGCCGCACGGCGACACCATCACGCGCGATTCCGCCGATACGTGCCAGTTCGCGTGCAGTTCGTGAATCTCGCGGAAGTTGAGCAGATCGCGATAGAAGTCGATCCATTCCTGCATGCGGCCTTCGCCGACCGTCTGCGTCAGATGATCGACCGCGATCAGGCCACTGCCTGCGTGCTTCAGATCGGCCTCGGCCGTGTCGATTTCAATTGGGCGGAAGTCGATGTCGAAGATCGAAATATCGCCGAGGCCGCCACGCTGGCCGCCGCGTCCGCGCCAGCGATCGACGAAATAGATGTGCGAATCGCCAATGCCCTGGATCGCCGGAATCAGCAACTCGCCGGCGCCGAGGCGCTCGCCCTCGAACTCCCACGCGCCGAGTTCCACCGCGCGCGCAAACGCGCGTTGCGCGTCGGCGACGCGAATCCCGATCGCGCAGATGCCGACGCCATACTCTTCGGCGTAGCGCGCGGCGAACGAATCGGGCTCCGCGTTGATCAGGAAATTCATCTCGCCCTGGCGGTACAGCGTGACGTCCTTGCTGATATGGCGCGCGATCGCCTTGAAGCCGAGCCGCGTGAAGACTTCGCCGAGCGCGCGCGGATCCTGCGCGGCAAACTCCACGAATTCGAGGCCGGCGGTGCCGAGCGGATTGTGCTCAGGCGCCGACACGGCGCGCTGCGCGGCCTCGGGAGTGGGCAAGTCGCTGGGCATGGCAATCTCCTTGTACGGTCTTTCGACGCGGCGGCCGGTCCTACGGAATCTGACGCAAACCGTTGCGGCCGCTCGCGATGAAGTGCTGGGTGTGTGATCCGGCGTGCGCTGTCGTGGTGTGCCGCAGCAAATGCAGGCCGTGGCGACTTTCGCACCGTGTTTGTACACCGGGTCGCGGGGCGTTCGCAACCGGGAATTTGTACTGGATGGTTCATATGCTGAATCGCAGGTCGATCGCGCGCATGGGGTCTGCTCGCCGCCCGCTGGCTTTCTGAGCCGCCGCGACTGCCCGATTCGATCGCGCGGCGCGCTGCTACAGCTGTGTGTCCGCGCGACTTTGCCCCGATCGCTGCCCACGCCTTTTCGCGGTCTTGCGGCCGGTTTTCCCGGCGCCGTTGTCCGCGTCCTTACCCGACGCCGCGGCCATCCTGTCGCGCGCAACCTCGCGCACCGCGTCGATAAACGCCCGCCCGACCGCCGACGGCTGCGTATCCGAGCGGCGGATCAGGCCAACCGGCTCGCCGGTGCCCGCGGCCGGCAGCGGCAAGCGCACCAACATGCCGTGCGCGAGTTCGTATTCGACCGCGCTGCGCGGCACGAACCACACCGCGCCGTTTTCGAGCGCCAGCGCACGCCCCGTCGATACCGACAGCACCTCGACGAATGCCGACAACGGCGGCACGCCCCACGCGCCCAGCAGACTTTCCGCCGACTGGCGGATCAGCGTGCCGAACGGCGGCAGCACGATCGGGAATTCTTCCAGCGAGGTAGCCGGCAAGCCCGGCCCTTGCGCGAGCGGATGCCCGGCCCGCACGACCGCGATCAGCGGCTCGGTAAACAATTGCTCGAAGCTCAGACCGACCATCCGCTCGGGGTCCGCGAGGCGGCCGATCGCAAACTCGATCGTGCCTGCCTTCAGGCGTTCGAGCAGTTCCGGATTCGCGCCGGTCGCAAGCCGCACGATCACGCGCGGCCAATGCGCGGCGAACTGCCTGAGCACCGGCGGTACCAGTACCGCCGCGACGGTCGGCAGCACGCCGATTTCGAGCGTCGCCGCGGCCGCGCCCTCCGCCCGCGCGAGCAGATCGACGCCCTGGCGCAGCGCGCTGACGCAGGCGCTCGCGTGCGGCATGAAAAGCTGCCCTTCGCGCGTCGGCACCGCGCCGTGACGGCCGCGCTCGAACAGCTTCACGCCCAGAATCGCCTCCAGTTCGGCGACCGTTTTCGACACCGCAGGCTGCGTGATGGACAGACTATCGGCTGCCCGCTGGACGCTGCCGAACTGCGCGACGGCCAGAAAGCACTGGAGATGACGGAATTTGACGCGGCTATCCGCGAGGCTGCGTTGCATAACGGCAGGTTATACGAAATGGGCGAAAACGTCATTTTGCATAACCGCCGGCGTTGGATAAAGTGCCTGTCATAACATCGCACCTCACGATTCCTCCAACGGAGACACTTCATGGAAGACTCTTCCCTCACCCAGCGCGAGTTCGCGTCGCATCCCCAGTACATCTATCCGCCGTACGGTTCGTCGGTCAAACGCGGCCCGACGCGTCCGCTGATTCCGCTGAAGGAAAAGCTGCGCGACCAGCGCGTGCCGGTCTACGGCACCGAAGACCTCGGCGCGCTCGACCACGATCTGACGCGCAACGCAGCACGCAACGGCGAGCCGCTCGGCGAACGCATCATCGTGACCGGTCGCGTGCTCGACGAAGGCGGCCGCCCGGTGCGCAACACGCTGGTCGAAATCTGGCAGGCCAACGCCGCCGGCCGCTACGTGCACAAAGCCGACCAGCACGACGCGCCGCTCGATCCGAACTTCCTCGGCGCGGGGCGCTGCATCACTGATAGCGACGGCCGCTACCGCTTTCTGACCATCAAGCCGGGCGCGTATCCGTGGGGCAACCATCCGAACGCATGGCGCCCGCAGCATATCCACTTCTCGCTGTTCGGCGACCACTTCGGCTCGCGTCTCGTCACGCAGATGTACTTCCCCGGCGACCCGCTGCTCGCGTTCGACCCGATTTATCAGGGCACACCGGAGCAGGCGCGTGAACGCATGGTGTCGAAGTTCTCGCTCGACATCACGGAAGAAGCCTATGCGCTCGGCTACGATTTCGACATCGTGCTGCGCGGCCCGAACGAAACCCCGATGGAGCGCTAAGCCATGACGACTCTCAAGCAAACGCCTTCGCAAACCGTTGGCCCGTACTTCGCCTACGGTCTTTGCCCGCAGCAATACGATTTCGACTACAAGAGCCTGTTCACGCACGTGCTGGCCGACATGGAAGCGGCCGGCGAGCACATCACCATCGTCGGTCAGGTGTTCGACGGCGACGGCAAGGTGGTCGGCGACGCGATGGTCGAGATGTCACAGGTGGATTCGAACGGGCACTATCCCGAATCGCGCGAGGAAATCCGGAAGAGCGGCTTTCACGGCTTTGCGCGCGTCGGCACGGGCACCGATCCGCAGCAGCGCTTTATCGTCGAGACGGTGAAGCCGGGCCGCGCGAATCCCGGCGAAGCGCCGCATATCAACGTGATCCTGACGATGCGCGGCATGCTGCTGCACACGTTCACGCGCATTTACTTCGATGACGAAGCGCAGGCAAACGAAAGCGACGCAGTGCTGGCAGCGGTGCCGGCCGAGCGCCGCGGCACGCTGATCGCGCGTCGGGCTCCGGGTGCGGCCAATGTGTATCGCTTCGATATCCACATGCAAGGCGACAAGGAAACCGTGTTTTTCGATCTGTGAGCCAGCGTGGTCAAGCGTTTTTCGGCACTTTCATGAAGCTTTCACACAGACCGCGCATGATCCGTCAAGCGACTGGATCGCGAAACTCCATGCAGTAAAGTTCAGCCCGCCTTGCGCGGGCTTTTTTTTATGGTGTCCGCTGCCCGCCGGTCAGCACCCGTTCCAGCGACATCTTCAGGTGACGCTGCATGGTCGCCTGCGCCTGAATGGCGTCGTGCGCTTCCAGCGCTTCGAGAATCACGCGATGTTCGTCCGGAACCGCGCCCCACGTGGTCTCGTTTTCGAAATGGCCGCGCAGCTTTTCCGACAGCGGACTATGACGCGCATCGAACAGTGAACTGACGGTGCGTACCAGCACTTCGTTGCCGGACATCTGCGCGATCGCGACATGGAAGGCGCGGTCGGACGCGACCGGAATTCGCCCTGCTTCGACCTCGCGCTGCATCTCGTTGTAGATCTCGCGCAGAACCTTCAGATCCTTTGCCTTGCAAAACGGCGCGACGCTCGCGGCAATCGAGCCCTCGATCACGCAGCGCGCGCCCATGATGTCAAGCAGGCTGTCGCCGAGTTCGGCTTGTGACAGCGCCGCATCGCCTTGCGCGTGCGCGCTTGCGCACAGATACACGCCCGAGCCCATGCGGATTTCGACGAGCCCCTCCAGTTCGAGCGCGACCAGCGCCTCGCGCACCGACGGCCGCGACACACCGAGCGTTTCGGCCAGCGCGCGCTCCGGCGGCAAGCGGCCATTCGGCGCGAAATCGGGCTGTGCGATCAGCTCACGCAATTTCTCCGCGATCTGCAGATAAAGGCGGCGAGAGTCGGCGGGTTTGACTGACACGAACGTTTCCTGGCGAGGGGGCTTCGACAAGCCCAGTGGGCGACTGCCGGATTGTAGATCGAAGCGCCCAGCCCGCAAACAGCGGCTCCGGGCGTCTGCGGGGTTTCCCGAAGTCCGTCAGAATTGGCTTGACCAATATACGAGATCAATTTAATTTCGCCAATCTGGTAAGGCCAGATTACGCAACGCATGCAGTTAGGCGATGCCCGTCTGAGCCGCTTCGATCCCCGTCTCCGCTTCCCGTATTCGATCCATTACCTGATGAAGACCGTTATTTGCGAACAACCCGGCAAGCTGGCCGTCACCGAGCGCGCAATCCCGAACACCGGTCCTGACGACGTGCTGATCCGCATCAAGCGGGTCGGCGTTTGCGGCACCGACCTTCATATCTTCACCGGCAATCAGCCTTTTCTTGCGTATCCGCGTGTGATGGGCCACGAGCTGGCCGGCATCGTCGAATCGGCACCGGCCGACGCGCACGTGAAAGCGGGCGACCAGGTGTATGTGATGCCTTATCTGTCGTGCGGTCGCTGCATTGCGTGCCGCGCGGGCAAGGGCAATTGCTGCGTGAACATTCGCGTGCTCGGCGTGCATACGGACGGCGGCATGGCCGAATACCTGGCGGTACCGCGCGACTTCGTATTCAGTGCCGCCGGCGTCACGCTCGATCAGGCCGCGATGATCGAATTCCTCGCGATCGGCGCACACGCTGTCGCTCGCGCCGACGTGCAGGCTGCTCAGCGCGTGCTGGTGGTCGGCGCCGGTCCGATCGGCATGGCCGCGGTGATCTTCGCGAAGCTGCGCGGCGCCCAGGTCAGCGTGCTCGATGGCCGCGCCGACCGGCTGGCGGTGTGCACCGACGCGTTGCACGCGGATCACACCGTGCGCCTCGACACCACCGACGCGGCAACTGATGCGGCCCAGCTCGCCGCGCTGACCGACAACGAATTCTTCGACGTGGTGTTCGATGCGACCGGCAACATCAAGGCGATGGAGCGCGGCCTGCAGTTCGTCGCGCACGGCGGCAAGTACGTGCTGATCTCGATCGTCAACGACCGGATTTCGTTTGCCGATCCGGAATTCCACAAGCGCGAAACGACGCTGTTGGCGAGCCGCAACGCCACGGTCGCCGACTTCGAAACGGTGCTCGACGCGATGCGCGCGGGGAAGATTCCGACCGCCGCGCTGAACACCCATGTGCTCGAACTCGGCAATCTGCCCGCCGATTTTCCGCGACTGCTCGATCCCAACGCCGGCGTCATCAAGGCGCTGGTCGCGTGCTGAGCAAGGAGTCACGAACCATGGGCAACCCGATCCTTCAATTCGGCACGAGCCGCTTTCTGCAGGCGCACGCCGATCTGTTCATCTCGGAAGCGCTCGAAGCGGGCCGCGCGCTCGGCCGCGTCACCGTCGTGCAGACCACGGCCAATCCCGAGAGCCTCGCGCGCATCGACGCGCTGCGTGAGCGCGGGCATTACGACGTGCGCATTCGCGGCGTGCGCCGCGCAGCGGTGATCGATACGACGACGCGATGCGATTCGATCAGCGAAGCACTGAATGCCAATACGGACTGGCCGGTGGTCGTCGAACGCTTTGCGCGCGATGCGCGTGTGGTGATTTCGAACACCGGCGACCGCGGCTACGAGTGCTTCGCCGAAGACACCGCCGAACTGCTGAGTGACAGCGATAACAACAGCGCCCGCGTGCCGCGCGGCTTCGCGGCAAAACTCGTGGTGCTCCTTCATGCCCGTTTCAACGCGGGCGCCGAACCGCTGACGCTGCTGCCGTGCGAGCTGGTGACAAGCAATGGAGATACGTTGCGCGCACTCGTCGCGAATCTTGCGCGCGATTGGGGAACCGGTTCCAGCTTCATCCGCTATATCGAGCACACGTGCATCTGGGTGAATTCGCTGGTGGATCGCATCGTGTCCGAGCCGATCCGGCCGATCGGCGCCTGCGCCGAACCCTACGCGCTGTGGGGGATCGAGCGGCGTGCCGGCATGGTGCTGCCGTGCGAGCACGAAGCGATGATCGTCACCGACGACCTGCCGCACTACGAGCGTCTGAAGCTGCTGTTGCTCAATCTGGGCCACACGTGGCTCGCCGAGCGCTGGCAGGCCGACGCGCGCGCCGCCGACGAAAACGTGCTTCACGCGATGCGCGACCCGCTGCTGCGCGCCGATCTCGAATCGCTGTGGCGCGACGAGGTGCTGCCGGTCTTCGACGCGCTCGGCCAAGGCAACGGCGCGCGCGAGTATCTGGACGACGTGCGCGAGCGCTTCGAAAACCCGTTTCTCGATCACCGTCTGTCCGATATCGCCCGCAATCACGAGCAGAAAAAGCAGCGGCGTTTTCAGCCGGTGATCGAACTGGCGCGCGGACTCGGGCTCGGCATCGAGCAGCCGCGTCTGCGAGCCGCGCTCGCCGCGTGCGCATAAGCAATAGCAGTCGATAGCAGTTGCCTTCGGGCCACGCCAGAGTCCGCCTGACAGGCATCGTGGCGGACGAGTCATTAAACACAATAGATGCCCGTATCGGAGGAGACAGTTGATGAGAAAAATGCGTTGGGTGGTGATCCTGCTGTGCTTTCTGGCCATCGCCGTGAACTACATCGATCGCGCGAATCTCGCGGTCGCCGCACCTGAAATCGAAAAAGCGCTCGGCATCGGACCCGCCGAGATGGGCTTCATCCTGAGCGGCTTCTTCTGGACCTATGCGTTGATGCAGATGCCGTTCGGCTGGTTCGTCGATCGCGTCGGCGCGCGCATTGCGTTGCCGCTGGCGGTCGGCTGGTGGTCGGTGTTTACGGCCGCAACCGCGCTGACGAGCAGTGTCGCCGGCATGTTCGGCTGCCGCTTGCTGCTGGGCGTCGGCGAGGCGGGTGCCTATCCGTCGTGTACGAAGCTCGTGAGCCAATGGTTCCGGCCCCAGGAACGCGCGATCGCGACGAGCATCTTCGATAGCGGCTCGCGGGTCGGCTCCGCGCTGTCGATTCCGGTGGTCGCGCTGATCATCGGCACGCTTGGCTGGAAAGCGGCGTTCATCCTGACCGGCCTGCTCGGCGCGGTATGGATCGCCGGCTGGTTCGTGATCTACCGCAGCCCCGCGCACGCCGATATGAGCGGCGCGGAAGACGCTGCGCCGGTGGTTCAAAACACCGACCATGAACACAGCAAAGTGACGTGGGCGTCGCTGTTTCGCCACCGCACGCTGTGGGGCATGATGCTCGGCTTCTTCTGCCTGAACTTCGTGATCTATTTCTTCATCACGTGGTTCCCGAGCTATCTGGTGCAGACGCGCGGCTTCTCGCTGAAATCGCTCGGCACGCTCGGCATGATTCCGGCTTTGATCGCGATTCCCGGCGGCTGGCTCGGCGGCTATGTGTCGGATGCGCTATTCCGGCGCGGTTGGAGTCTGACCGCGGCGCGCAAGACCTGCATGGTTGGCGGCATGCTGTTGTCGTCGGTGATCACGCTGTCGGCGTTCACGTCGAATACTTATCTGATGCTCGCGTTCTTCGGCATCGCGTACGGCAGTCTCGCGTTCGCCGCGGCCAGCATCTGGTCGCTGCCCTGCGACGTCGCGCCGACGCCGCGCCATGTCGCGTCGATCGGCGGCATCCAGAATTTCGCGTCCAACCTGGCCGGTATCGTGATCACGACGTTCACCGGCGTAATGGTCGCGATGACCAAGGGTTCGTTCACGATTCCGCTGGTCGTCGCCGGAGGCTTCTGCTTTCTCGGCGCATTCAGCTATCTTGTGATCGTCGGCCGCATCGAGCCGCTGTCGCTCGAAGCGGAAAGCCCGAGCGTGCCTGGCGGCGCGGGCTCCACCATCTGATCCAACGCTTCATCCCGTTTTCGAGGCCTTGTCATGTCGACTCAAACTAGCGCCGCGCCCGTGGTGATCCGCCTGCATCCCGGCGACGATGTGATCATCGCGACCCGGCAGCTTCTGCCGGGCACGCGCATCGACGCGGAACAACTCGTCGTCAGCGGTCTGATTCCGCCCGGGCATAAGGTGGCGACGCGCGACATCGCGAAGGGCGAGCCGGTCAAGCGCTATAACCAGATCATCGGCGTCGCGCGCGAAGCGATCAAACGTGGCCAGCATGTCCACGTTCACAACCTCGGGATGTCCGAGTTCTCGCGTGAGCATGCGTTCGGCGTCGATACGCATCCGACCGCTTACGTCGACGAACCCGCGTATTTCATGGGGATTCGCCGCGACGACGGACGGATCGCCACGCGCAATTACATCAGCGTGCTGACCAGCGTGAACTGTTCGGCCACGGTCGCGCGGGCCATCGCCGATCACTTCAGGCGCGACGTACATCCCGAGGCGCTGGCGGATTTTCCGAATGTGGACGGCGTCGTTGCGCTGACGCACGGGCTCGGTTGCGGGATCGACACGCAGGGCGAAGGGATCGCAATTTTGCGCCGCACGCTGGCGGGTTACGCGGTGCATCCGAACTTCGCGTCGGTGCTGTTCGTCGGGCTCGGCTGCGAGACCAACCAGATCGACGGCGTGCTCGAAGCAGGCGGACTGAACCGCAACAGCGCGAAGCTGCGCAGCTTTACGATCCAGGATAGCGGCGGCACGCGCAAGACGATCGAGCGCGGCATCGCGATGGTGCAGGAGATGCTCGCCGATGCGAACCGCGTCGAGCGTGTGCCGGTGCCGGCCTCGCATCTGTGCGTCGGCTTGCAATGCGGCGGTTCGGACGGCTATTCGGGCATTTCCGCGAATCCCGCGCTGGGCTCGGCGGTCGACCGGCTGGTGCGGCATGGCGGCACCGCGATTCTGTCGGAGACGCCGGAGATCTATGGCGCCGAGCATCTGCTGACGCGTCGCGCGGCCAGCCAGGCGGTCGGCGACAAACTGCTCGCGCGGATCGCGTGGTGGCAGGACTACTGCGAACGCAATGGCGGCGCGCTCGATAACAATCCGTCCGCGGGCAACAAGGCGGGCGGCCTGACGACCATCCTCGAAAAATCGCTCGGCGCGGTGGCCAAGGGAGGCACGACGAATCTGGTGGAGGTCTACGAATACGCGCAGCCGATCGATGCTAAGGGCTTCGTGTTCATGGACTCGCCGGGGTACGACCCGGTGTCGGCGACGGGCCAGGTCGCATCGGGCGCCAATCTGATCTGCTTCACGACCGGGCGCGGTTCCGCGTATGGCTGCGCGCCGTCACCGTCGCTGAAGCTGGCCACCAACACCGCGTTGTGGGAGCGCCAGGAAGAAGACATCGATCTGAATTGCGGCGGCATCGTCGACGGCACGGCCAGTATCGATCAGCTCGGCGAAGCGATCTTCCGGATGATGCTCGACTGCGCATCCGGCACGCGTACGAAGAGCGAGCTGCATGGCTATGGACAGAGCGAATTCGTGCCGTGGCAGGTCGGCGTGGTGACCTGACTGAAGTGACCTAACTCAGGCAACGCACGCCGCCGACATAGGTTGTGGCCGCAACCCACCTGAATACACGAATAAACCAGCATAGGAGACTCGAATTGAAACGCCGCCTTTATTCGGGCCGCGACGTGAGCCGCGCGCATAGCATCGACGATCTGCGCGCAATGGCACGCAGGCGGCTGCCGAACTTCTGTTTCGAGTACATCGAAGGCGGCTCCGAGGACGAGGCAACGCTGCGGCGTAATCGCGACGTGTTCGGCGAAATCGCCTTTCTGCCTCGCACTCTGGTGAACGTCGAGCAGCGCAACCAGAGCCGGATGTTGTTGGGGCAGCGCAGCGCGTCGCCTTTCATGATCGGCCCGACCGGCTATAGCGGGTTGATGTTTCGCGAGGGCGACGTCAAGCTCGCCAGCGCCGCGGCGGCGGCCGGCATTCCGTTCGTGCTGAGCAACGTGTCGACGGTCGCGCTGGAAGACGTCGTGCGGCGCGCGGGCGGCCGCGTATGGATGCAGGTCTATATGTACCGCACGCGTGAATTCCTCGCACAGCTTGCGCAACGCGCGAAGGCCGCCGGCATCGAAGCGCTGGTCGTGACGACGGACAGCGCGGTGTTCGGCAAGCGCGAATGGGATCTGCGCAACTACATCAAGCCGTTGATGCTCGACTGGCGCAACAAATTCGACGTACTACGGCATCCGCGCTGGATGTCCAATGTATTGTGGCCGAGCGGGATGCCTCGCTTCGCCAATCTGGGCGACCTGTTGCCGCCCGGGCAGAACAGCGTGAAGGGCGCGACGATCACGTTGGGCCAGCAACTGGACCCTTCGCTGTCGTGGGACGATATCCGCTGGCTGCGCGACCTGTGGCCGAACAAGCTGATCGTCAAAGGCGTGCTCGGCGCGCCGGATGCGTTGAAGGCGGTGGAAGCCGGTGTGGACGGCATCGTGCTGTCGAACCACGGCGGCCGGCAACTCGATGGCGCGGTGTCCGCGATGGATGTGCTGCCCGAAGTCGTCGACCACGTCGGCGGCAAGCTGTGCGTGATGCTCGACGGTGGCTTTCGCCGTGGTTCCGACATTCTGAAGGCGGTGGCCTTGGGCGCCGATGCGGTGCTGCTCGGCCGCGCGACGACCTATGGTCTTAGCGCCGGCGGCCAGCCGGGCGCCGAGCGGGCGATTCAGATTCTGAAAACAGAGGTGGATCGAGCGCTGGGTTTGCTCGGTTGCAGCGATATTTCCGCGCTTGATCGCAGCTATCTGCGCTGGCTGGGGCGACACGTCGCGCCATCGCATGCGGACGCGCAAGCCGCGCACGAGCCACGTTCGTTCGTGTAACGCAACCAGAAACCAGAACTAGCAGCGGAAATGATCGATGCTCTGTCCGGCGTTGATCGCGCGCGCGAGCCAGGCCGGCTTATCGCCGTAGCCATCCCACGTATTGCCAAAGGCGTCGCGGTACATGACCGCGCGCACCGCGTTCGCATCGGCTTCGAGCGATTCGGCGAGCGCTTCGATCGTAATGCCGTAGTCGTCCATGCGGCCGCGGATCCATACGATCATGCGCTCGCGCACATTCTCATCGTATTCGAACAGCCGTTGTTGTCCTTGTCGCTCTTTCATAACGTAGGGGTATCGCAGCCGGTACTGGCGTTAGACAAACAGGGATTTCGCAAAACGACGCGAAGCCGATGCGTAATTCAGAGAGAGCGGAGGCAATCCGAATGCACGGCATCGCTCTCGATGCGCACCAGCCGCACCGGGAAATCATGCCTGTTAAATCCTGAATTAAAGCGTCCTGAATTAAAGCGCCCTGAGCGGGGCGCCAGAATCAGGCGAATTCGCCAGCAAACCGTTCGAATTGCGCCCGTGCCTCGCCTCATCGTTCCGAGGGAGCTTCAGCGTATGGACGGGCATTCTAGCACTCAAATTCTTCCGTCCGCAGCAACGGATTTTTTCAAATAGCACTTATTGCGAGGGGCCTACGACTTTTCAGTATTCGTGGCTTCGGCGGTGCGATTGGCGGACAATGCGATACTTCATCAGAAGATCCGCCAACGGCCCGTCAGTCGATATCTGATCGGCGGCCGCCCCTCCAGGAGACCCGATAATGCCCGCCTCAACCGCCATTCTCACGATCCTCGCCGCGCTTTTGCTGGGCGCGATGAGTCCAGGACCGAGCTTCGTGATCGTCGCGCGCAACGCGATCGGCCTGTCGCGCGGCGACGGTCTCGCGACGGCGCTCGGCATGGGCATCGGCGGCGTGTTCTTTAGCGGCATCGCGCTGCTCGGCCTCTATACGCTGCTCGCGACGGTCGAATGGCTGTATGTCGGCCTGAAAGTGGCCGGGGGCATCTACCTCGTTTATCTCGCGTCGAAGATCTGGCGCGGCGCCGCAAAGCCGCTCGCGTTCAACGCGGAACAGACCGGCGGCGGCAATCCGCGCAAATCGTTCTGGATCGGCCTGAGCACGCAGCTCAGCAATCCGAAAACGGCCGTCTATTACGGCAGTATTTTCGCCGCGCTGCTGCCGCAGCATCCGCCGGTGTGGTGCTACTTCGCGCTGCCGCCGGCGATCTTCGCGATCGAAGCGGGCTGGTACACGATCGTTGCGCTGTGCTTTTCGAGCAAACGTCCGCGCGAAGTCTATCTGCGCTGGAAGGCGTGGATCGACCGGATCGCCGCGAGCGCGGTGACCGCGCTCGGCTTGCGACTGATTCTGAATGCGCACAAGGTCGGGATCTAACCGAACCGCGTGCGTGCTTGGGTGCGTGCGTGGGTACGCTCATGCTTGCGCCTCGTTCGCGCCGGGCGGTGCGCGCTAACCGTTCTGCTCCGCCTTGATGCGCGCCCGCAATTCGAACTTCTGGATCTTTCCGGTCGAGGTTTTCGGCAATTCGCCAAAGCGCACTGCCTTCGGCAATTTATAGCCAGCAAGAAATAGCCGGCAGTGCGCGATGATTTCCTCCTCGGTCGCCTGCGCGCCCTCCTTCAGCTCGATGAACGCGCACGGCACCTCGCCCCACTTCGGGTCGGCCATCGCGACCACCGCCGCGACCGACACCGCCGGATGCCGGTACAGCGTGTCCTCGACCTCGATGCTCGAGATATTCTCGCCGCCCGAAATGATGATGTCCTTGCTGCGGTCACGAATGCGGATATAGCCATCGGCCGTGCGCACGCCTAGATCGCCGGTATGGAACCAGCCGCCGCGGAAAGCCGCCTCCGTCGCGCGCCCGTTCTTCAGGTAGCCCTTCATGCAGATATTGCCGCGAAACATGATCTCGCCGAGCGTCGTGCCGTCGTCCGGCACCGGCGCGAGCGTATCCGGATCGAGCACCGCGACCGCCGCCTGCAGGTGATAACGCACGCCCTGCCGCGCGGTCAGATCGGCGCGGGCGTCGTCGTCGAGCGCGTCCCATGCGTCCTGTTTCGCGCAGACGGCCGCCGGCCCGTAGGTTTCGGTCAGCCCGTACACGTGCGTCAGATCGAAGCCGATCTCCTTCATCTTCGCGATCACCGCGGGCGGCGGCGCCGCGCCCGCGACCATCGTCGACACGCGATGCGTAATGCCCTCGCGCCATTCGGCCGGCGCATTCGCGAGCGCGTTCTGCACGATCGGCGCGCCGCAATAGTGCGTAATGCGCTCGCGGCGAATCAGGTCGAACACGGTCCTCGCGTCGAATTTGCGCAGGCAGACGTTCACGCCTGCGCGCGCGGCCACGGTCCATGGAAAGCACCAGCCGTTGCAGTGGAACATCGGCAGCGTCCACAGGTAGACCGCATGCTTCGGCATGTCCCATTCGAGAATATTGCTGAGGGCGTTCAGATACGCGCCGCGGTGATGGTAGACCACGCCTTTCGGATCGCCGGTTGTGCCGGACGTGTAGTTGAGCGCGATCGCATCCCATTCGTCCGCCGGCTGCGTCCATTCGAAGGCTGGGTCGCCGCGTTGCAGGAACTGCTCGTAATCGGTCGCGCGGATGAATTGCGCGGCATCGGCGGGCCCCGCGTCGGCCACGCTGATGATGCGCAGGTCCGCGAATTCGAGCGCCGCGCGATGCGCGAACTCGCCGTATTCGGTATCGACGATCAGCGCCTTCGCCTCGCCGTGGCGCAGCATGAACAGCAGTGACGCGATGTCGAGCCGGGTATTCAGCGTATTCAGTACGGCGCCGGCCATCGGCACGCCGAAGTGCGCCTCGACTATCGCCGGGATATTGGGCAGCAGAACGGCGACCGTATCGCCGCGACCGATACCGGCGTCGCGCAGCGCGCTCGCGAGCCGCCGCGCGCGTTCGTCGGTCTCGCGCCAAGTGCGGCGAATCGCTCCGTGCACGACCGCGAGCCGATCGCCGTACACCTGCGCGGCGCGCACGAGGAAGTCGACCGGCGTCAACGGGACATAGTTGGCCTCGCGCCGCTCGAGACCTTCGTCGAACATGTGCAGTGTCATTGCGTCGTCTCCTGAGGCGCGGGCCGCGCCGATGATTTTTCTGGGTCGTTCTGGGTTGTTCTCTGATTCGAAGCCGTTCTGACGGGAAGCCTGACCATTGTCGTCGTGAACCGGCTGGCTTTCAAATGACAGAGTAGAGCGCATTGCGCACCCGGGCCAGGTCCGAATGGGTGGGGCCGGAATGGCTTCTGGGCCTTCTATCGCTTGGGAAGCGTTGGGAGTCGTCTAGCGCCAGCGCTGCTGGAGGGCGACGCGTGGTTCGCGTGCCGCAATGAATGGACCACCTGATTATCGAATCGAAGTGCTCGATTTCGAGCGTCTGTCCGTGCGCGCTCGGGCGGAAACGGGGTTGGTAGCGTCGTGTGGGTTAGGCCCGACGCGATCGGAGAAAGCCGCCGTGCAGGTGATCCGACGAACAGCTTGGTATGGATAGCCCGCAGCTTTGCGTTACGACGCCACCGAATCGCCGATAACCCTGCTCACGCGCACACCGCCCTTGCGCGTCGCGCGCGTTTCGAGAGCCTCATCGGACTTGAACAGCGCGAGCAGGATCGCGGTCAGCACGCCCGACTTCTTCCAGCGCAGATAGTAGCGATGCGCGGTCTGATACGGCACGTAGTGATCGGGCATCGCGCTCCACGGCGCGCGCGTGTGCAGCACCCACATCACACTGTCGAGTACCCGGCGAATATCGATCGGCGGACGCCCGCGGCGCGGTCCGTCATTCAGCGTTTCAGGCAGCAGCGGCGCGATACGTTGCCATTGGTCATCGGTTAATTCCTCGATGACCGGCCGGGTCGTGATGGATTCGGAGGAAAGGATGTTCATGCAAAAAGCGCTACGCGCAAAACACGCGCTCGCGTCGCCGACGAAATAGTGTTTATAAAGACAATTAACCCGAGACTACTCGAAGCGAGCCTGGGAAAAGGTCAATTCTTGTCAGCGAAGCATGATCAATTGTTAAACCCACGATAGGGCAACGTGGGTTTCGACAAGGTGTCGGGCGCGGCATCGGTGACTCACCGGGCCGCCGGGCCGCGACAATCAGACCGGCGTTGCACTCGGTCCGTGGGCGATTTTCCGAATCGTTATCGCGAAGCGCAGATCTGATATGGACTCCACGGGCGACTTCGCTTCGCACGCCGCTTTGTCTCGCGTAGTTTGCCGCGCGCATAAAAAAAGGTGCCGCGAACGGCACCTTTTTTGTCCTGCAGAGGCTTCTGCTGAAGCTTAGAAGCGGTGACGCAGACCAACCGTAGCAGCAGTCTGGTTCTTCGACGACGAGGTCGGAACCGTGTTGTCGCCGCTGTAGATCGAAGCCACGCCGCCGTCGCCCATTGCGTGCTGATACACGACTTGAGCGTAGACGTCGGTGCGACGCGACAGCGAGTAGTCAGCCTGTGCGCCGATCTGGTGGTAACGGGTCTTCATGTCGTTACCGTCAGCGTTGACGCCGTAGCCGCGTGCGTCGGTGAACGTGTACGCGATGCCCAGGCCGAGAGCCGGAGTCAGGTTGTACTTGCCGTTGATTTCGTAGTTGTTGGTGTGGCCTTGACGCTGACCCGGTGCTGCGCCAACCAGGTTGTCGACGCGCGATTGCGTCCATGCCACGCCGACCAGCGCCGGGCCGAAGCCGTACGAAGCGCCTGCGCCGAATTGACGCTGACGGAAGTCGCCGGTCAGCACGCCCGACGTGTTCGCCAGAACGCCGTCCGATGCGCCGCTAGCATTGGCAGCCGGGTTGTTCTGCTGGGCGTAGGCAGCACCGAGGTGCAGGCCTTGCCACTGGTATGCAGCGCCCAGGCTGTACTGGCGGTTGTTGGCGAAGCCACCAGCCTGGTTCGAGAAGCCGTACGTGCCGCCGAACGTGAAGCCAGCATAGTTAGCGCTCGAGTACTTGATCGAGTTGTTAACCGACAGACCGCCGTTGGTGTTCAGGTTGTCGTTGTTGAACGGGTGCGCGAAGTACGTGCCGCCCCAGCTGCCCGTTGCGGTCAGCGGTGCGAGGTAGTCCTGCGATGCGTCGTACTGGCGACCCAGCGTGACCGTACCGAATTGCGCGCTCGACAGGCCGACGAATGCCTGGCGATTGAACATGCCGTTGTTGTTGGCGAACTTGCCGTTGTTGATGTTGAAGCCGCTTTCCAACGTGAAGATTGCCTTCAGGCCGTTGCCGAGATCTTCCGAGCCACGCAGGCCGAACATGCTCTGGTTGATGCCGCCGCTGCCTGCTGCCCACTTGGAGTTGTGGTCAACGTTGCTCGTGTACGTCAGGCCCGCGTCCAGCAGACCATACAGGGTCACGCTGCTTTGTGCGTGAGCGACGGAAGCGAACGATGCGGCAGCCGCGACGACGATGAGACTCTTTTTCATGGGAACTCCAATTCGAAAAATTTTTAGGGAAGCGGGACCTGCGTCGACAGTCGATGCTTCGCATGCGCTGCCGCCCCGCTGACCGAACCGGTTGGATCGGCCACCCTTGAAACGAAGCGTGAGTGTAGGGGGACACCCTGATACGGGGCGCCGGCAGATCACACAACAGGATTTTTCGAATTTCGCAACAATCTGCGAGGAGATGCCCCTAAGTGGTTGTTTTTCCGACATTTATTGCAAGATCACGCGGGCGATTGCAACCGCGAATTAAATGAAATTTGCAATCTCTCAATATTTAAAGTTGCGCGTTTGCAACAGCATTTTCATAACGCAGACGTAATCGGGACGGATCAATTAGCAAATGAAAGCGAGCAACTTTTAGAAATAAAGCGATTGATGGCATGCCCTTACAGATTGATTCAATTTATTTTCACATTGCCGGGGAACTTAATAAAATTCGTTCTGTCCTTTCTGCTGTCTGCATCGGGACCGTGCTTTCAACGCGAAATTAATTCCTGTGGAAATTACGCTACCTATTCGCGCAATTGCTATCACGCTTTTCGCTCGACAGCCCGCTCAGGCTCACAGGTCAACGCTCCCGCCTGCTATTAATCGAAATCGAGTCGTCAATAAAAAGCCGCCCTATCGGCGGCCTTTCTGATTTCCTTTCGACTTACACACGCGCCAATCCTTTATGAGATACCTGCGTGCGCGAAGAAGCCTTCAGCGCGGGCGTTGCCCGGAGGTGAATTGCGGCGCCGGCCGCCGCGTGACAAAACCCGCGCTGAAAGCGGATGGCATACAGCAATAAAGCCTTCCGTATTTATTTAACGGCCCGGCTCGCAGATTTTTTACGCGGAGTTTCCCTGATTCCGGCGGATTCCGGCTTATGGCGAGGGCCGCGAGCGTCTGAGCGCCTCTTCGTCCTCGGGAGACGAGCCCGGTGCGAGCGGGTCGCTTTCGGGCGGCGTGTCCGGCAACGGGCGCGGCTGCTCGCCGGGTTCGTCGAGCGGCTGATTGGCGGGGTCGGCGATCGGGTCGATGGTCGGATCGGTTTGCATGGCGATGTCCAGATGAATGGGAAGGTCTCCCACCATTGGATCCGCGCAACGGCTATTCCCGTATGTTGATCGCCAAATACACATAGCCGCAGGCGCACACGCTAGCCACGCTGCGCATCATGCGAAACCGATTGTAGAAATTGCGTGGCGTCGAAACGAAACTTGCAACGCTCGATGCCTCAATATCGATCGAACGTCGGCGCATCGTCGGGCGATGCCGTCAGGAACGCCTCCAGCCCGAACAACCACGCAAAACAGAACACCACGCGCGCCAGCGCTCGTACCGGCGGTCGCCGCGCATCGTCGTCGGCGTCATCGAGAGGCGCGCCCGGCAACCCTTGAGGTTGGGCAAATTCGGCGGCGGTGCGGTCGGTTTGCATGATGGTTCTCGTTATTAATATGGTGTGGGAGCCGACCTGTCGCAAACGACATGCCACTGTCGCGGCACGAATCCGTACCGCCTGGAAACGAGGCTACCGCCACCTCCCTATCTGCTCTGTACGCTGACCCGCCAAGCAAGGCGGCTAACGGACAACTCGCGGATCGGGCTCGATCTCCGCCACCGTCGTTGAGGTCGCGTTTTCCGAAGTCGTCCCAAATCCCGCAACCCCGCTAACCCCGACGAATTGCGCATCGCACATGCAAGCGCTGCTCGCGCCTACGCTCTCCGCTCGCATTCACGCTTGTTATTTTCGCTAGATCTCTAATATAATCGGTCATCACTTATTGACGATGGCGACGGATCGCCGGGAGACGAACATGCTGACCCACGAAGAAAACGAGCTGCTGTGCCGCATCGAAGGCGATGCCCCGATGGGACAGCTGATGCGCCGCCACTGGACACCGGTGTGTCTGATCGAGGAAGTGAGCGAACCGGACGGCGCGCCCGTGAAGGCACGCGTATTCGGCGAGGACCTGGTCGTGTTTCGTGATACCGAGGGCCGCGTCGGCGTGATGGACGAATACTGTCCGCATCGCCGCGCGTCGCTGGTTTATGGCCGCAACGAAGATCAGGGACTGCGCTGCCTGTATCACGGCTGGAAGTTCGACGTGCAAGGCAATGTGGTCGAGATGGTGTCCGAGCCCGCCTCGAGCTGCATGACCGACAAGGTCAAGCACAAGGCCTTTGCGACACACGAATGGGGCGGCATGGTGTGGGCGTACATGGGTCCGCAGGACGCGGTGGTGCCCGAGTTCACGCCGCCCGCCTGGGCACCGACCGCGGATACCCGCGTGAGCATCGCGAAGGCGCTTCTGCCGTGCAACTGGGCGCAGATCCTCGAAGGCGCGATCGATTCGGCGCACAGCTCGAGCCTGCATTCATCGGACTTCGTGCCGGCGCGGGTCGGCGGCGCCGAAGCCACCTCGAAGAACTGGCTGCGCCCGTCCACCGATAAAGCGCCGCGTCTGCAGGTCGAGCGCACCGGCTACGGCTTCCGTTACGCAGCGCTGCGCCGGCCGATCTTCAATGCAACCACGCACGATTACGTGCGCTCCACCGTGTTCGTTGCACCGGCAACCGTACTGATTCCGCCGAACAATCTGTACAACGTCGCGAACATCAACGTGCCGATGGACGACACCAACACGGCGTTCTACTTCATCGCATGGGGCGATGCGGAAACCACGCCGGAAACCGAAACGTGGCGCAAGTTCCTGCGTCAGCAGGTCGGCATCGATCTCGACGAGCGCTATCGTCCGCTGCGCAATCACGAAAACCGCTTCTGGCAGGACCGATCGGCGATGAAGGCCGGCAACTTCACCGGCATCACCGGCTTTCCGAATCAGGACATCGCGATGTGGGTGACGATGGGCCCGATCGCGAATCGCTCCGACGAGCGTCTTGGCGCGAGCGATCTCGCGATCGTCGAATTCCGCCGCCGCATGCTCGATGCACTCGCCGAATTCCAGCACGACGACGAAGCGATCGGCACCGGCTCGAAGGCCATTCCGCCGGAAGTGTGCTCGTATCAGTCGGTCGTGCCGAAGGAAATCGACTGGCGCACGTACGCGGTACGGTATGTCAGCGCGAAGCATCCGGAGCCCGAAGGTCAGCCGTCCGTGCTCGCGACCGACTACCAGGTCTCGCAATAACGGGAGGCACGGCCATGGAACAGCGCCGCTTGCGCATCGGAGTAGCGGGACTGGGGCGAGCGTTCTCGCTGATGCTGCCGACCTTCCTGCGCGACCCCAGAATCGAACTCGTCGCCGCCTGCGATCCGCGCGAAGAAGCGCGCCGGCAGTTCGCGGCCGATTTCAACGCGCGCACCTATACGGACGTGCCGGACCTCGCCGACGATCCCGACGTGGACGTGATCTACATTGCGAGTCCGCATCAGTTTCATGCACGGCACACGGAGATCGCCGCGGCGAAAGGTAAGCACGTGCTGGTCGAAAAGCCGATGGCGCTCGGTGCGGCCGACTGCGATCGCATGATCGCCGCGTGCCGCGCGGCGAACGTGCATCTGATCGTCGGCCATTGCCATAGCTTCGATACGCCTTACCTGCGCACGCGTGAACTGATCGCCGCCGGCGACTTCGGCGCGGTGAAGATGATTCAGGCGGTCAATTACACCGACTACCTGTACCGTCCGCGCCGCCCGGAAGAACTGATGACCGCCGAAGGCGGCGGCGCGGTGTTCAGCCAGGCCGCGCATCAGGTCGATATCGTGCGTCTGCTTGCGGGTTCGCGCGCGGTCCGGTTGCGCGCGAGCGTCGGCCGCTGGGATCCGTCGCGGCCGACCGAAGGCGCCTATTCCGCGCTGATCTGGTTTGAAAACGGCGCGTATGCTTCGCTGTCGTACAACGGCTATGGCCACTTCAATAGCGACGAGTGGACCGGCTGGATCGGCGAGATGGGCGACCGCGCGAACCCCGACGCGTATGGCAGCGCGCGCCGCCGTCTAGCGACGCTCGGCTCGTCGGATGACGAAGCAAAGCTGAAGGCGGCGGGCACCTATGGCGGCTCGGCATACAAACCGTCGGCGTCCACTGAGCAGGAACCCGCGCGGCTGCATCAGCATTTCGGTCCGGTGATCGTGTCGTGCGAGCGCGCGGACGTGCGGCCGCTGCCCGACTCGATCGTCGTGTACGGCGATGAACGGCGCGACACGCTGCCGCTTGCGCCCCCTGCCGTGCCGCGCGCCGAGGTGATCGACGAGCTGTATGGCGCCGTTGTCGAAGGACGACCCGCGCTTCACGATGGACAATGGGCGAAGGGCACGCTGGAGATTTGCCTTGCGATCCTGAAGTCGAGCGATACCGGTGCCGACGTGTCGCTGTGAAACCGGCTGCCGAATGAAAAAGCCCTCGCTTGCGAGGGCTTTTTCGTGTGCGCGCCGGTTGCATCAACCGTTCTCGTACTCCTCGCCGCGCGACGCAATCAGGTTGCCCACTTCACGGGTCGATGGCATCCGGTGCGCCGGGTCGTCCGATTCGGCTTCGTCACGCGCCATGTTCTCGATGATCGTCAGCAGCACTTTACGCGCGACGTTGATCTCGGTTGCTTTCAATCCGCCGACACTTATTTCGTTGACCTCTTCCGCGAGCGGGACGAGCTTGTTCCTGAGGCTACGGCCACGTGGCGTCAGATAAACGTGGGTGTTCTTGCGGTTGCCGGGCGCATACCGGCGCTCGACGTAACCGAGCTTTTCCATCGCCGATACCGCACTGAAGGTGGTGGGGGTCGTCGTGCCGGTTTCATCGCTGAGTTCTTTCTGGGTCAGGCCGTCGGCTTCCCACAGCACCCGCAGATAGGCCCAGTGGCCGAACGACACTTCATGTTGCGCGAGACGCATCTGCAAACCGCGAATCATCGCGCGCGCGGCATCTTTTACCAGGTGGGCAAGACGATCGTCCGGCACCGCGTCGCGCCAATGCCGCAGGATCGGATCCGCGTTGGGAGTTCCGGCTTTGCCTGAAGAACGTGCTGCTGCCATACCTTTTTCGCCGCCATGATGTCCGAAGTGATGACAATCATATCGCTTTACCCGGGCCATGAGCCACTAGCCGGCGACGTGACCAGTGGCTCATGCGTGGCAGGCCGATCAGAAGGTATGGCGGATGCCGAGCGTGACGCCCGCCTGGTTCATGCCCGGTTCGATATCAACGCCGGTGCCGCGTACGCCGACATTGGACCATGAACGATTCGACACATAGGCGCCTTCCGCGTATAGGTCCGTGGCTTTCGACAACGCGTAGTCGACCAGCACCACGCCCATCGTCGGACCGCCATGCGGATCGCGAAACTGCGTGTGATAAACGCTCGCGGAAATGGACAGCGGCGCGCTCACATGCCAGACCGCCCCGCCCCAGTAGAGCAGCGAACTCGGCGGCACATCCGTATTGCGCGTATTGAGCCAGCGCAGTCCCGCCAGAGCCTTGACCGGCCCGATCTCGTACGACAGACCAAGCAACGCGCGCTGCTGCGCATTGCTCTGCGTCGCAATCGAGGTGCCCTGCAACTGATCGTAAGTCAGGCCGATACTGAACGGTCCGCGATCGTATAGAACCGCCGCGCTCATCTCGCGGCCGACCTTCGACGCACCGGGCACGTTCGCGCCGTTCGGGATCGTCGAATCGAAGCCACTGCTGTACAACGCCGCGAACGTCACATCGCCGATCTGCACACCATAGCGCGCCGAATTGTCCGCGCGGTTGACGAACTGGCTATCCATGCTCTGCGCGGAATAGCTCGGGTTGAAGGTCAGCGGATCGTATTTGTACATCAGTTCGTACAGCAGATTCTGATGACGTCCGAGCGTGAGCGTGCCGTATGGCGTTGCGATACCCACGAAGGCCTTGCGGCCGAACAACCGTCCGCTCTGCCCGAGCGTACCGTTATTGACGTTGAAGCCGCCTTCGAGTGTGAACACCGCGCGATAACCGCCGCCAAGATCCTCCGAGCCTTTCAGCCCCCAGCGCGAGCCGGCCAGATTGCCGGACTGTTGCCGAATCACCGAACCTGTCTGCTTGCCCTGGGGCACCCGATTCACGTACTCGATACCGGCATCGACGATGCCGTATAACGTGACCGAACTCTGCGCATGAGCCGCGCCGCAGCCGAGCGCCAACACCGCACCGCAAGCGTGCGGGAATAGATGTCTCTTCCTTTTCATGTCTCTTTTGAAGCCCTTTTTATATTGAACACGGCAATCCGCCAGGCGACGGCAGGTCGCCCGGACAACACGCAGAGGCCGCGAACGGCCGCCGCGCGAATCAGATCTTGAAGCTCTCGAGGCTCGCGGGATGGAACAGTTCGGCGGCCTGCAAGCGCCGGCTCGACAGTCCCTCCGCGTAGTGTTGGGCGAGGAAGCGGTCGATCACTTCCTCATTGGCGGCGAAACCGTACGACCAGAAGTCGTTGCCCATCAGACGCCGTGCATTGCGCAACTGGTCTTCGATAAATGGCAGCGTCACCTTGGTCGCCGACGTGTCGCTCAAGCGGGCGAGCGCCACGGCCTTCGATTGTTCGAATGCCTTCGTAATCGCGCCGGGTAGCCACGGATGCTGCTCGGCCAGAGTCTTGCGGATCCCGAGTGTGTGCATGATCGGAAACAGCTTTCTGCGCTGATACCATTCGGCCGCACTCTTTTGCGGGTCGTCGAACAGGTACTTGACGTGCGGATGTCCGCGATCGAAACAGGACGGCGCACGCGGTCCGATAACGCCATCGATCTCGCCCGCGGCCAGCAGGTTCGAAATGGTTTGCCCTTCCGGCGCGTTTTCCAGCACCACACCTTCGGGCAGCTTCAGCGCGATTTTTTCCACCCGCGTCGGATCTTCATAGCCGCCGCGCACCCAGCGAATGTCCGAGGCTTTCACGCCATACTCTTCTTCGAGAAAGAGTCGCACCCATACGTTGGCGGTGAGCTGATACTCGGGCACGCCGATTCGCTTGCCTTTCAGATCTTCGGGCCGGTCGATACCGCGATCGGCACGCACGTAGATCGAGCTATGCCGGAATGCACGCGACGGGAAAAC